>NZ_JBXARG010000004.1:0-302073 GCF_058808015.1 Undibacterium sp. GW821-FHT11H02
CAATAATCGACCAAGAAAAAGACTAGGATACCTGACACCCAATCAGGTATTCTTCAAAAATACGCTTGCACTTCAAAATTGAACTCGCGTTTTAGATCTGAATAAAGCTGCAAAGAAAATAAAGCCGCTCCCATTTTTTACGCATGCAATTTGATAATTGGAAAAACGTTTCAGGTAGGCTTAGTCCAACTCTGGAATTAATTTGGGATTTATTATATAGCTATTTGCGCATTTGCGCAAATAGTGTTGTTGATGTATGATCCTAATCTATATTGCAAAAAAATCTGCAAAGCGCCTATTTATTCTCAGATAAGTTCAGATGAACTCAGATGGGTCAAGACGAGATTTGAGCAGATGTGATCGTGTTTTGATTGCGTTGCAAATCGAATCACAGAATAGACTTGCAGTATCCTGCAGCAGGACTTTAGTTCCGCAATAACCGCTTTATAGCCACCCCAAAACCTCAATGCACGCTTTGCTACAACGTCGCTTGATTTTCTTCCGCTTAGCACAGCTATTGGTGTTGCTATACGGCTTGACCTTGGGTGTCGCTATCATCTCGCCGGTCATCAATCCAAAGATACTCAACCTGGTGTGTACCAGCACTGGATATAAATTCATTGCGCAAGATGCGAGTGCAGAAAGAGTGGGGAGCGACAGCTCACCTGATACAGCGATGCAAGGGCATTTGCTTGATTGCTCTTTATGTTTGCCATCTGGAGTCTTACTCACGACCTACGATGGCATCGCTTATCGTTCCTCGCATTTGTATGCCTATCTGTTGCCGCATATTTCTGAACCTGAATTTCGTTCAGTTATTACGGCGGCGCTTCCCGCACGCGGACCTCCCACCGATATTCTGGTTTGATCATTTGATTGTTCATTGAAATTGAGTCGATTCCCGCATTCGCAGGGCAGTCGCTATTCAATCATTTGACATCGCTTTAGCACGTCGAAGACGAAGCTGAATACGCGCATCTGCGTATTCGTCTTTACCTTGGCATTCTCATGAAGTTATTTCATGCATGCCGTCAATACACAGAATATTTAAGAGTTCATTATGCGTACGCATTATCAAAAACATTTAATGGCTGCGGCCATCCTCGCTACTTTTCCTATCCACTATGTCAATGCGCAAGCACTGCCAACTGCTACGAAGAAAGATCAAGTTTTGATTCGCGCCGACAAAATTGCCGCACCCAATGTCGAAGGCGAAACCAAATCCGGTGCTGCCAGTATCCTGAGTGATACCGCATCGCTATTGCAAGATATTCCAGGCATCAGTTTATACAAGGCGGGCGGCCTTTCCAGTCTGCCAGCGTTGCATGGTTTGGCCGATGATCGCCTGCGGGTTCAGGTCGATGGCATGGATTTAATTTCGGGCTGTGCGAATCATATGAATCCTCCGCTGTCGTATATCGACCCAAGCAATGTGGGCAGCATTCAGGTGCTCAATGGCATCGCTCCGGTCAGCAGTGGAGGCGATAGTATCGGGGGCACCATTAAAGTGAATTCACCAGCACCGCAATTTGCGGATGAAGAGCAGAAAACGGTTTTGAAAGGCCAAGCCGGAGCCTTCTATCGTAGCAATGGCAAAGTCCGTGGCGCGAATCTGAATGCCAATTACGCGACCAGTGTATTTAGCCTGAACTATTCGGGAGCATTTTCTAAAGCCGATAATTATCTGGCGGCGCAAGCTTTTAAGCCACAAGGCTTGTCGAATAATGGAGAAATCATTTCCGGCCGCGAGATAGGCTCATCCGCTTACCAAAGTGAGAACCATGCACTTGGTTTTGCTGTGCGCAATACAGATCAATTGCTTGAGTTGAAGTTGGGATGGCAAGACATTCCCTTACAAGCTTTTCCAAATCAACGCATGGATATGACGCGCAATCTTAGTCAGCAAATTAATCTGCATTATCGCCAGCAAAGCGACTGGGGCAATCTTGATGCTCGGGTCTATCACGAGCACACCCAGCACAGCATGAATTTTGCCGCCGACAAGCAATACTGGTATGGAAATGCACCTGGTATGCCTATGGATACCGCCGGACATAATAGCGGTGCAGTCGTGAAAGCAGCGTGGTTAATGTCTGCGCGCGATACGATTACTGGCGGGGCAGAAGTGCAGCGCTATCGTCTAAACGATTGGTGGAACGCATCGGGCACTGGCATGATGATGGCACCGAATACCTTTATTAATATCAAAGACGGTGAGCGTAATCGGCTTGCGCTGTTTGCTGAATGGGAAGCGCAGTGGAGTCAAAGCTGGTTTAGTCAATTAGGTGTCCGTAACGAACAGGTAAACATGAACAGCGGGGAGGTCGCCGGCTACAACAATATGGCGTATGGCGATCCACATTCGGCTACATCTATTCCTGGTATATACAATCGTAGTGATCGTCAGCGTGAGGATAATAATATTGATCTGAGTGCGGTATTTCGCTTCACACCGGATAATAATTTTAGTGTTGATGGTGGCTATGCGTATAAAACCCGCTCACCCAATTTGTATGAGCGTTATACCTGGGCGAATAACAATACCATGGTGATGAATATGAATAACTGGTTTGGTGATGGCAACGGTTATGTCGGCAATCTGCAATTAAAACCTGAAATTGCGCAGACCTTAAGTGCGACGCTGCAGTGGCAAAATTTTGCCGACAGCGGCCTCGCATTAAAAGTCGCGCCATTCTATACACGGGTGCGTGATTACATCGATGCGATCGCTTGTTCGGTGCTGGCTAAAGTGTGTGCGATTCGTAAAGATGGATTTGTTAATCTGAGTTTGAGCAATCAGCAAGCTGAGTTATTCGGAGTCGATCTCACACTCGAAAAGACGCTGGCGCATTCAACTGCATTCGGAAAAATTCACACCAAGGCGATCGTCAATTATGTGCATGGAAAAAATACCCAGACCTATTCTGGCCTCTACAACATCATGCCACTGAATGCCAAATGGAGCTTGCAACAGCAACTTGAGCGTTGGACAAATATTCTGGAATGGCAAATCGTTGATGCGAAATCACATCTTTCCGGTATCCGTCGTGAATTACCTACCGCGGGCTATGCCTTAGTGAATCTGCGTACTAGCTATGAACTTAAGCATGGGCGAATTGATTTCGGAATAGAAAATTTGATGAATCGTTTTTATTATTTACCTTTAGGTGGCGCGTATTTGGGGCAGGGTGCCACGATGGGAATGGGCGTGCCATTTGGTACCACGGTTGCAGGTGCGGGGCGCTCGTTGTATGTCAGCGGAACTTTGAAGTTCTGATGAATTAGAACTTCTGAAGTTGCTAATTTAAGGCAGTCAATTTAAAACCGCCAATTCAAAACCAGATAGTTTTGAATTGGCGGAAATGGTAAGCATTATTTATATTTTGTTCTCATTTATATTTGCTTCTTATTTATTTTGTTGCTTATTTTTTATTGAGTTTGTTTGTATGTCATGTGCATAATCTGTCAAGGAAATCTCAACTGACCTTAGTTATTTAAGCATAATTAAATTAAAGAGAAGTAAGTCCTTATTTGTCATAGCCATCATCACAGTCATCATCAAAATCAGGCGGAAAAACGCGGTATGGAAATTCGAAAGATTTTGGCAGGCACTTCACTTGCAACCAGAGCCGCGTTCTTAGTCAGCACGATATTTATTCTCGCCTTTGGCGTGCTCGCATATTATTCATCTAAAATTTTTGAAGAAAATTACATCGCATTAACCAGCCAGAATCAATTGACGATGCTGCGCCATCAAGCGGATAACTTGAATCAAAAACTGATCGCAGCGCATTCCACCTTAATTAATGCGGCAAAAAATATCGATCAGGATATGCTAAACAATGAAGAGCTTTCACGTCAGTTTCTTGAGTCGCGTACCTTCTTGCAACAAAATTTCGATCAGGGATTACGTTTATTTAATGCTAAAGAACATACTTTTGTCAGTAGTCAGCGTGCTAAGGGACGGGTGGCGCTGGAAGCTTTAGAAAAGTCGAATATCATCAGAACGATTAACAACGAAATACCTCAGATTAGCCGTCCATTTGCTAATCCGTCTGACGCAACACAAACGCTGATTGCAATGAGCGTACCTATCTTCTCTCAAGATCAAAAATTGATAGGCGTGATGCAGGGTGTGTTTAATTTATTGAGTAAAAATTTCGCACAAGAACTCACGCAAACAAAAGTCGGAAAAACTGGCTATTTGTATATGGTTACGCGCGCACGGATTATGTTGATGCATCCAGATAAGAGCCGGCATCTGCAATTGTCAACTTTGCCAGGGCAAAATCTTGGTTTAGATAAAGCGATTGAAGAAAAATATGTTGGTGTGATTGAAGGTGTTAATTCGAAGGGATTACATGTACTGGGAGCCTATGCACATATTCCCTATACGGATTGGGTGCTGGCATCGAATTTGCCGATGAATGAAGTCAAACAGGCATTTAAGCAATCTTTACAATTAAACCTGACTAGTGCAGTGATCGTGTCGGTTTTATTTTTTGCGCTTATCTTCTTTGTGATGCGCAGAATTATGCGACCAGTTTCTGAGTTGACGCAACATTTGACTGATCTTGGTAATGGCAAGGCACGGCAATTTTTGCGGCATGGTCATGGTGAGATAGGCAAGATGGCGAAGGCTTACAATCAGATGTTAAAGCGCTTGTTAGAAAGTGATGAACAACGCAATGCAACTGAGTACAAGTTAATCGAACTCAATGAGTATCTGGAATTGAAAGTAGCAGAACGAACGAAGACGCTGGAAAAAACGAATCACGAGTTATTGGCGACCTTAGCGAATAATGAACTCATCACTAAAGAATTGATCCGTTCAGAAAAGCTTGCTGCACTCGGTAAATTGGTTGCTGGTATGGCGCACGAATTGAATACACCGGTCGGAAATAGTTTGACAGTCGCCAGTGCTATGGGCGATTTTGTTAAAGAATTTCAGGATGAGACTTCGGCTGGGGTTAGTCGCAGTAAGCTAGATCGTCTTATGACGCAAATCGAACAGGGGAGTCGCATGTTGCAAGCCAATCTGCATCGTGTAGCCGATTTGGTTTCCAGTTTTAAGAAAATTGCGGTTGATCAAACTGCAGAACATCACCGGAGTTTTTATTTACAAAGCATAGTGAATGACACTTTATCGACCACGAATCATTTAATCCATGACAGAGATATACAACTACAGGTCGAGATACCGGCTTCACTAGAAATGGAAAGCTACCCGGGTGCGATTGCGCAACTTGTGATTATTTTGATGATGAATGCGGTCACACATGCATTTGAAATCGGGCAGAAGGGACATATCTGGATTTCTGCCAGTGTGGATCAAGACGATATGGTGAGTTTCATCTTTAAAGATGATGGTCTTGGTATCAGTGAGGCCGATCAGGGGAAAATTTTTGATCCTTTCTTTACCTCACAGCTAGGCCGCAGTGGGAATGGCTTGGGCTTAAGTATCGCGCATAATATTGTGACGGTCTTGATGGGGGGCAGTATCGAAGTACACAGCAAACTTGGTGGCGGCAGCACTTTTTTAATGCGTTTCGCACGTCTTATTCGCTAATCTCATCACTATTTCAGATCGTCAGAAAAGCCTCTGCCTTCTCCTTCTTCTTCATACGTCACGCCATCGCGTATGTGATAAATCCGCTTAAAGGTGGGAATGATTTTTTCGTCGTGGGTTACGACGATGATGGCGGTATCAAATTGTCTGGCCATTTGATTGAGGATGCGAATCACAGCTAATGCGCGTTCGCTATCGAGTGGCGCGGTGGGTTCATCGGCTAAGATCGCTGGCGGCCGGTTGATCAATCCGCGTGCGATAGAGACCCGCTGCTGTTCGCCACCGGATAATTGTGATGGCATCGCTTTGGCGCGATGTGATACGTCGAGCGCTTCTAATAAGGCGACTGCACGTTGACGCGCTTCGGCATTCGCAACGCCTGCCAGCATGGGGAGCAGGGCGACATTATCGGTGACATCCAGAAAAGGAATTAAATAAGGTGCCTGAAATACAAAGCCGATTTTGTCGCGCCTTAATGCACGCAAATCAGCAATATTCCAGCCATCATCATAGATGACATCCTGATCTAAGATCATGCGTCCGGATGTGGGTTGGATGACCGCGCCCAGACACTTTAGTAAGGTACTCTTACCAGAACCCGATGGTCCGACTAAACCAACGACTTCACCGGGAGCGACCACCATGTTGACGTTTTTCAGCGCATGAACTGCCGTATCGCCTTCACCATAGGTCTTGGTCAGATTCTCTATCCGTATACCTTTGCCCTGTGTGTTCCAAGATTTATCCACCAATGGCCTCCGCTGGGTCTACCTGCAATGCGACACGGATTGCTAACAGGCTGGCGAGCATACAAATTATCATGACCGATAAAAAGCCCAGAATCGCATCGCCAGTTTCTAACAAGACGTATTTGGGGAAAATCGGTGCCCAAAATGTCGCCGATATTTTCCCTACCGCAAAACCGATCACGCCTAAGGCTAAGGCCTGCTGCAAAATCATCGAAGCGATAGTGCGGTTTTTCGTACCGATTAATTTTAGTACGGCAATCTCGCGAATTTTTCCTATCGTCAGGGTGTAAATAATGAAGGCAACAATCGCGGCACTGACGATGGCCAGTATCACTAAAAACATGCCAATTTGTTTGGCAGAAGTCGCGATTAATTTGGCGATCAAAATGTCCTGCATTTGTACACGAGTATACACCGTTAAATGCTTCCAGCGACGGATGGGTTCTGCAACGCTTTCTGGATCAGTGTCTGGTGTGACTTGAACCAATACTGCATTGACAGAGTTGTTGATGCTCTGTGAATTAATCACCGCAGCCAATAGATTCGGCACTCCGGGACGGTTGAGTGCAGGGTTTTGTGTGGTGCGTTCCCGTTGCCGGATGATGGCATCGTTATCTTTTAAAAATTGTGCTTCTTGCGCATCACGTAATGGGATAAAAATCATAGGGTCACCGCCAGAGGAAACCATGCGACGGGTCAGGCCAACGATTTTGTATTCATTGCGGCGGATCTTGATGGTCTCGGCTAGTTGTAAGCCCGAAGAGATGTCAGCAATCGCTTCATAGTGATTGCGTGTGATATGCCTGCCCGCTACCAAATATGCTGGCTGTCCCGGCTGCGCCGGGGCGTTCGTGATGATGCCGACTATCATCGCACGCACCTCATTGTTCAGACTGGCGGCATTGCTTGATTTGATGGTTGGCGTGGTTTTGCGAACTTGCATGGTCAGGTAAGTGACATTACTCGCCGCTGCGACCCCTGGCATGCCGAGTATGCTGCGATAAGTATCGTCATAAATACTGGAAGCCTCTGCATATGGGCCAAGCGTATCTTGTTGTACGACCCACAGATCGGCACCGCTATTATCGAGCAGCACTTTTGCATCATCCACCATGCCGCGATAGACGCCCGCCATGGTCAGGGTGACACCGATTAATAAGCCAAGACCGATGCCAGTAAAGACGAATTTACCCCAGCTATGTAATATGTCGCGACCGGCCAGGCTGATCATTTTGCGCTGCCGCTAAGTTGATCAACAATTTTAATGCGACTTGTTGCTTCTAATTTTTTGAAGCTATGGACGACGATGCGCTCACCGCCTTGCAATCCTTCTAGCACTTGCACATAACCATTTAAATCATTGGTGCCCGTTTTGACCGGCTTAAATTGCAATTTATCTTGATGGATTATCCACACACCCAGCGTGCCTTGTAAGCGCTGTAGGCTGGCATTCGGTATGACAGGCAAGATTTTTTGCGTTGGCATATCCACTGTTACTTCGACCAACTCGCCGATAGAGGGTAAGGGTTGCGGTAATTCTTCAAATGAAATTTTCGCCAGCAATTCTTCTGTCACAGGATCTGCATGTGGCTCTATCCGGCTGACATGTCCGGACACTGCGCCAGTGCGTGTATGCAGCGTGATTTGTGCCGGTAATTGCGCGCTCAATCCAAATGCGCGTTGCTGATCAAAGCGGGCATTGATCCACAGCGAGTCAGGTTCCACGACTTCCAACACCGCTTGCCCTGCTACCACGGTGCTGGCTGGATCGACCTCACGTTTCATCACGATGCCATCCACGGGTGACACTAAGCGCAGATGCGACCTTTGTCTTGCCATGCCATCGCGTTCAGCGCGGGTGCGTTGTTGTTCTTCACGTACAGCTTCGAGGTTAGCTTGCGCTGCTGCTGCATTGCTTTGTGCAATACGCAAGTCTTGCCGCTTCACTTCCATCGCTTCTTCGCTAATGACATGCGTGGGCAATAGTTGTGCATAGCGTTTTACCTGCATTTCTGCAAATTTTTTGCGAGCCTGAGTTTCTTGTACATTCGCATCGGCACTCAAAATATTCGCGCTTGCCCGTTTTACCGAGGCATCTAATGCGCGTATTTTTTCTTCCACATCCACCGGATCTATTTCAGCTAAGACTTGGCCTTGTTTAACCCGGTCTCCGGTTTGTACATCCACCCGTTTCACTCGCCCCGCAACCGTTGGTCCTATCTTGTGGGTGTAGCGCGCTTCTACCATTCCTATACCAAATAGGGCAGGACGAATCGCTCGCTTTTCAACAGTGGACACGGTGACGGCCACCGGTGCCAGCGGTCCGGCACGCATAAACACAAAGCCAAGTAACACCAGCATGACGATGATGACGGAAACGAGTCCGGCTTTTCTTCCGTATCGCTGAATTCCTTGTTTCATGTTGATCATGTTGAATTCCTGAGTCCGCGTTCGTAAATGGAAAATACTTCTGGCGCATCCAGTAAAATTTTTTGAATATTCCCCGATAGCAGAGACTGCATCACCAGACCTTGAATCGTGCCAATGAAGAGGATGGCGGCCGCTTGTGTATTAACGCTGGCGGCAATTTCCCCTTCTGACTTACCCCGTTCTATCAGCGCACGCAGGCGTTCTGAATAAGCTTGAATTAAGGTTTGTGCTAAACGCTTGGCGGGCGTCATTTCTGCTTTTTGCAATTCACCAAATAGCATGCGCGGCACGCCAGGATGCTCCACCACAAATTCAAGATGACTCATAAACATGGCATGCATTGCTTGCAGAGGCGATGCAATTCCCACCGATGCTTTATCAATTCGCCCCAACAGATGCTGACTCACCCATTCCATCACCGCTTGCCAAATCGCATCTTTAGTCGGGAAATGCCGAAACAAAGCACCTTGGGTTAATTGCATGTGTTGCGCAATTGCCGCCGTGGTGATGTCTCCCGGATTTTTGGTCGCGGCGAGTGCGATGACGGCTTCGACCGTAATCGCTTTGCGTTCATCGGCGGGTAGATGCTTGGCATGAATTTCCATGTTTTGCTTGTCCTGGTATTTGAATAAAGTAAGTAATCAGTTACTATCTTACTTGGAAAAGGAATTATTGCAAGAAGATTTTTAAGCTGTGTTCAGCTTCTTTGTGCTATCTCAAACCTGCTTAATAAGGGCATTTCACTGCTGTGTGGCTGAGACATAATGCCGTTATCAACCTCAATCAAGGAGTCATTTATGGATAAGAATTATCACGATATTACAAAATCAATTTCTGCTTCTTTGGCGACATTGCGTACCGATACGCCGGATGTGATGAAGGCTTTTTCCATGCTGGCACAAGCCGCGAGTAAAGAGGGTGCCTTAGACAAAAAGACCAAAGAATTAATTGCATTGGCACTGGGTATTGCGGCGCATTGTGATGGTTGCATAGGCTTTCACGTACAGGCTTTGATTAAATTGGGAGTAAGCCGTGCAGAATTTGAAGAGATGTTAGGCATGACGGTGTACATGGGCGGTGGACCGTCTTTGATGTATGCAGCAGATGCGCTGACTGCATTTGAGCAAATGACAGCGCCATCAGAAAATGTAAAAAGCTAGAGAAAAGCCAAAAGAAATTTGTATAGAGAATATATGCAAGATGCGCATCAAGTATGCTTGCGAAATGCGGCTTACTTACTCTGATCAGGTGACATGATGTGTGAATTATTGGCGATGTCGGGCGCTATGCTAGAACAGTTGGATTTGTCACTGCAAATTTTGGCATCGCATGGTGATGCCCAGCATGGGACGAATGATGGCTGGGGTGCTGCGTATTATCAGGACAATGATGTGGCTTTGTTTCGTGAGGCGCAAGGTGCTGGTAGTAGTCAGCTATTGGCATTTTTGCAGACACATGGCCCTGCAACTAACATCGCCATTTCCCATATACGGCGCGCCACCATGGGAGCGCGCAGCTTAGCGAATACACAGCCATTTGTGCGAACTTTGGCAGGACGTGCCCATACCTTTGCCCACAATGGAAACTTAGCGGAGATCGCGAGCAGACATTGCAATTCTGCCGGGGACTGTGCGTTTCAAGCGCTGGGCGAAACCGATTCTGAGCGGGCATTCTCTTACTTACTATTCTTGATGCAGCAACTTTGGCGGCAAGTTGCGCCAACTCTTTTGCAGCGGGTACAGGTTTTCCGCCAATTTTGTACAGAGATGCGTGAGTTGGGACCGGCTAATTTCTTGTATTCGGATGGTGAGTTTTTATTTGTCCATGCGCATAAAAGAATCCAACGTGAAGCAGGTATCATTGCGCCTCCTGGTCTGTGGATATTAGAGCGCCATTGCCCCTTGATTTCGGCAATGCCTGAAATCGATCATTCCAGCATGAGACGCGATGTTAGTTTGGTGGCGAGTGTGCCTTTGACGCAAGAAGCCTGGCGGCCACTTGAAGAAGCAGAGATACTGGTTCTGCAAAATGGCAAACCTTTGTTGTTACCGTCTTAGCTAATATCCTGAGTGCATCGTCGTTAGCCATCAATTTTTGCTTATTTTATTGCTTCATCATTTCATTACTGAGAGTTCATTTTGAATGCATTTCAATTAGGCCCTTTCCTTTTTTCTGCGCATGTCATTCTGCTCATTATTTCCGTGCTCATCGTATTTAGTCTGGCGGAGTATTTAGGGAAGAAAGAGGGGGTTCAAGTTGAGAAGGCGCTTTGGATAGTCACGCTAACGGTAGTGCTGGGCGGCCGGATTCCTTTTGTTATCTCTTACTTCCCTATGTATGCAGATAAGCCTTTAAGCATTTTGGATATTCGTGACGGTGGTTTCATCTCTACGACCGCGATATTGGGTGGATTGATCACCGCGTTTATTTTGACGCGCTATGTAGCGAAGTTAAAAAAGCCCTTATTTTCTGCTCTATTTTTGGGCGCTGTGGTGTGGAGTGGCGGCACACTTTTTTTATCCTCGCAAAGTCCCGCAGCAGGCTTGCCTGTTTTGAGCTTGGCAACGATAGAAGGAAAGCAGCTAAGCACAGATCAATTTCGCGGGAAGCCCGTGGTCGTCAACTTATGGGCGACCTGGTGTCCACCATGCAGACGTGAAATGCCAGTGTTGCAAGCCGCGCAAATGAATAATCCTGACATCGTGTTTGTTTTTGCAAATCAGGCAGAAAGTTTGGAAACGACCACAAATTATCTCAATAATGAAAATTTGCATTTAAAAAATGTGCTACTCGATAGCAAAGCGGAGTTTGCACGAATAACCGGGGCGATTGGTACTCCCACCACCTTGTTTTATGATCGCCACGGCAAATTGATTGATAGCCGGATAGGAGAATTATCTGCTGCCACGCTTGAGGATTTTCTAGGCAGATTACGATAAATCAGATTTGAATGTCAAAACGCACTAGATAGAAGTAACTTCTATTCTTGGAAGGAGAATTGGCACCGACATTCTTGCATGCTGAACGAAGTGAGGCAGAGAGCTTTTCATTACATTGTTGAGTGAATTAATTCTTTCCGTTTTGTTTCTATGATTTTCTCAATGTCGCCAGATCTTTTCATGCGTTTTATTTCGGTACTGATATCTTTTGCTAAGTGGGCTGAGCTTTGATTTAAGTATATAAATAAATCTTTTGTGCCTAAAACGGATGACCTAACATCATTGACTAAATTTAATCGCGCCAACATTATCTCGCCATCAATATCGGTCGTAATCACGACATCAAAACGATCCGCGAACAACATGGTAAAAAGATTTTTTGAGTCAGAAACAGTTTGCACATTTGTGAAGCCTCGAACGATATCCAAACTGTGTTGGACGCCATGTATATGACCAATACGCAATTTTTCCAGATCTTTTATTGATTGTATTTTGAAAAGGCTATTTTTCTTGACATAAGCTACACTGGTTAGGTGGTAATAAAAAGGTTTAACTTGCGTCAGTTCTGGATGTCGCTCGCCATAGCTATTAATGCGTGCAATTTCGCCAGATAAATGTAAATTTCTGTTATACATGGTGGCGCGTGCAGGAGGTAATGCCTGTATTTGGACAGATAAGTTAATGTTTTTCATTACCGCTAAAAAAATTGCCTCGGCCACTTCTTGCTCGGGCAATTTTTCATTTCGTCCAAACTGCAAAAGTTGCGCTTGAGCGGCCACACTCCAATGTAGTGAAATAACTATCACAGCAAATAGTATGACTCGAGTGAGCATCATGAATGTGATTCAACATCTTCGTTGTTTAGTCAGTCGATTGTACATTTACAATTGCATGCTGCCGGAAATGGAATTGGCAGGTGCTGTGATAAAACAACATAGTGCAATCGGTTGATAAGTTATTTTGACTGCTTAAATTATGTGATCACGGAATATTAATGTGATGATGCTTTGCTGACTTTTGTAGCCGCATCAAAGCCACCTTTTGCGCGCCATTCATCCATGCCCCCTTGCAAGATCAAGACGTTTTCCCATCCCGCGAGGCGCAATGCAAATCCTGCTTGTGCAGACAACGAACCACTATTGCAATAAATCAGTACAGGCTGGTCTTTAGGAATACTGCCGCGTTTTGCCAACACCTGACGCCACTCAATATTGATCGCGCCGGGGATATGATCTTTCGAGAATTGTTTGGCATCGCGCGCATCAATCAGTACAAATTTTTTCCAGTCATCTTTCGGTATTTGTTCGGCGAAAATAACACCACCGCCATACTCAACAAACTCGAGATAGGCTTCCATTTCATCTGTCAGAATTTTTTTATTATCCGCGTAGACCGCGTTGCTCAAAC
The DNA here is from genome assembly GCF_058808015.1 of Undibacterium sp. GW821-FHT11H02. NCBI lineage: Bacteria > Pseudomonadati > Pseudomonadota > Betaproteobacteria > Burkholderiales > Oxalobacteraceae > Undibacterium > Undibacterium sp. GW821-FHT11H02. The sequence goes on from NZ_JBXARG010000004.1 coordinate 13,095, forward strand.
CTATACTGGCGCAGCTCAACAGGAGGATAATTTTTTTACGAATTTCTATGGATTTCATGGAGTACTTTCTGATCGAGTTAGGTAGATGACGGAGGTGTTGTTCGTGCAGGATTGAGTCGCGGATGAGTTTCTTCACCGTAGTACCAAAGCAGCCCGCCAGAAGCAAACATTGCAAGTGCGACAAATACGAATGCAGCTTGAATCTGCCCGGTAAAATGCGCGGTCAGGCCTAATCCTAAGGCACCGATGCCGTAACCGAGATCGCGCCAAAATCGATAAATGCCGATCGCCGATCCGCGCCAGGCCGGATGGGAAATGTCAGCGACGGCCGCAGATAGATTGGGGTAAAGCAGAGCCATACCAAAGCCTGAAAGCGCCGCTGACATCGACCACCACCATACGCCTTCACCTGTGATCATGCTGAGCACACCGAGGCCACAAATCCACATGCCCCAGACATTCGGGCGATGCCGGCCTATGTGGTCAGATAGTTTGCCGGTGAATAATTGGGCGCTGCCCCAGACTAAACCATATATGCCGATGATCCAGCTGACATGCGGCAAGCTCAATCCTTTTTGATAGAGAAATACCGGATAAAAAATCCACACCAGTGCATCGACGAATTTTTCTACTAAGCCCGCCTGACTTAAGGCCATCAAGCGCTTATCGCGCCAGCTCATTAACAGAAATATTTCTTTGGTACCGGGATTGGAAGAAACCTTGTCAGGGTAGCGAGGCCGCAGAGTGTGCGTATTGCCTGCGGCATGTTTCAATGCCTCGAGTTTTGCCCATGGCAAGGTATCTTGCGCCCACAATAGTGTGAAAATGATCGCTGTAGAAATAATACTTAAGCCGAATATGAGCAAACCAAATCGTGCACCAAAATGACTTGCAAGGTAGGCAGTGATGACACCCGCTAACGCGACGCCAACATATCCTGCAAATTCATTTAGACCCAGAGTCAGGCCACGTTCTTCTATTTTGGTGATGTCTAGCTGCGAGGTCTGTGTCATCGACCAGCTTAAACCTTGGTTGATACCTAATAAGACCGTCGCTGCGACTATCCAATTCCAATGTGGGGCATACCAAATCATCACAGGAATTGGCAAGGCAATTAACCAACCTGCAAGCAAGACTTTCTTTCGACCTATTTTTTCAGATAGACGTCCTGCCACAAAATTCATGCTGCCTTTAACTAGGCCAAATGCCACGACGAATGAGCTGAGTAAAAGGAAGGAGTTTTTCGGCACAGAAAAATCGGATTCTGCTAATGCCGGTATCACTGTACGCGTCATGCCTATAGTCAAACCCACCATCAATACTTGTAGTAATTGATGTGAAAATTGTGCGAGGTTAGCGCGTATGCCGTGATCTCTGTGCATGGAATTAGGAGGTAATATTGATACTGTAGTGGAGTGATAATGGCGCATTGCTATTGGCGACCTATTAGTCATCATTCTCATCGCTCAAAATCAACCGCGATTCAATTCAGACAGCAATCATTATTTGAAGTTTTTTTAACCGCCGATGTAGGACATTTCTAGCTTTTTTCTATCAGTATTTTCTTTGGTTGCGACCTGATTATGACGAATCGCAGAATATTGATCTGCTCTATCTTCCCAGACTTGTCGAATGAATTGCTTGAGCTCTTGATCCACATCTGCAGTCTCATGGTTACGGATAATTCGCCGCAAATCGTGACCTTCAGTTGAGAATAGGCAGGTATAAAGTTTTCCTTGGGTTGATAAGCGTATCCGAGAGCATGAGTGACAAAATGCCTCACTAACGCTTGAGATAAAGCCAATTTCACCTTTGCTATCTCGATGTTTCCAGCGTTTGGCAGTTTCATTTGGACTGCGCGCATCTAATGCCATTAGCGGCATCCCTGCATCAGTCAATATTTGAATGATTTCTGAACTGGGTAGGACTTGATCTAGTTTCCAGGCATTCGATGTTCCAACATCCATAAATTCGATGAATCGCAATTCGTGTGACTGATTTTTAAAGTACTGCGCCATGGGAATGATTTGCTCGTGATTAACACCACGCTTGACCACCATATTAATCTTGAGTGGTCCAAATCCTGCCTCGCTAGCGCTATGGATGCCTTCGAGAACGGTGTTGACAGGAAAATCAACATCATTCATCTGCTTAAAAATTGTGTCATCAAGTGCATCGAGTGAGACCGTAATTCGGCTTAGCCCAGCTTCTCTCAAGGCACTTGCCTTTCTTTTCAACAGGGCACCATTGGTTGTCAAGGCTAAGTCAATTTCTTTGCCATCTGCTGTGCGCAATCGACTTAGCATAGCAATTAAGTCCTCGATGTTTTTGCGTAAGAGGGGTTCGCCACCGGTAAGTCGAATTTTCTTGACACCATGACTAATAAAAATTTTTGCTATACGAACGATTTCCTCGAAGTTCAGTATTTCGGTACGTGCCAGGTAGCGATAGTCTTTCGTAAAAACTTCTTTGGGCATGCAGTAAGTGCATCGAAAGTTGCACCGATCGGTGACCGATATGCGTAAATCATGTAGTGGTCTCGTCAATTGATCTGAAAGCGATCCTGTTGAAGGCAATGCCCAAGAGGCTAGATCTTGTTCCCATTGCTTTCGTCGGAATGGGCTAATTAAAATAGGAATGATTTTGGAGGACATGATATTTAATGAAATTCCTTCTGTTTTCTAGATGCGAGCCAACCCTGTTAAGTATTTATTGAGCTGAACATTGCGTCTTCCTATTTTCTTAAGTCTGTTATTGCTTTTTTATTAAATCTAATCTGTGAAGGTTCTAAATTTTTAAATGAATCATTGCCTTGCACTAATTCGAGTCTATAATCAAGTATATACCTAATTAATCATATAAAGATGTATCGCTATGAGTGAAAATCTATTGAAGACAAAAGAAGATGAACTGTTTGAGGAGGTTGCCAATCATTTCTTTCTCTTATGTGAGCCGACCCGACTGAAGATATTAAATTCTCTCTGTAAAGGTGAAAAATCTGTAGGGGAAGTTGTTACCGATGTTGCGTCAACACAAGCGAATGTGTCTCGACAAATTGGTTTACTTTATAGGGGAAAAATTCTTGCAAAAAGAAAAGATGGTACCCAAGTTTTTTATAGAATTGATGACCAGCGCACACTTGTGCTTTGTCAGTCTGTTTGCAGTGAAATTTCTGAACGTATAGGCATAGTTTCGGTGGCTCTTTTGATGGATGAAGAAAAATCATCGTAGTTTTGTGCTTTTAGCGTAATTTGAAAGCGGGCAATTAAATCGATTGCCCGCTTTTTTTCACGCTAGAAATCGCCTTGCGAACCTTTTTCCATCATTTTCCAAATCGTTTCACGCACCTTCATTGCGTCTGCAGCCAAATCAGGCGGTAATTTGCGACCCATTTTGATCATCATGTCCATATTCAGGGTGTACATCCACAATCCATCTTCTTTCTCCACGACAGAAATCCGGCAAGGTAAATAAGCAGCCATATGGGGGCTGAAGTCGACCATTTTTCTCGCAGTAGCCGGTGAGCAATACGAATATACTTTTAAAAATTTCTCTTTTTTACCAGAACGTGCTTCAAGTTCTTTAGATAGGGGGAGTTCACCCACCGATCGCATATTGTCTTCGACGGCAATACTTTGTAGAGATTGTTCGATTTGCTCTATGGTTACGCCGTCTTTGACCTTACGTTCCCACGTCGTGGCAACTGCAATATCGCCTTTTGAATCGACCCAGCGATCCCACATTTTCATTGATTCAGATCCTGCACCATCTGCCAAATTATTGACCGCACTGATTGTGCCGCAGCCCGTCAAAAGAGCACTTGTTAGGATAAGTAGCCCAGTGCATTTAGTTATTGTATTAAATTTCATTTATAGGTCTCCAGTGTGGTGATGGGGGCGATTCTAATATTTCTATTGAACAGAAATCTCGTCCAAATATCACTCTATCGCTATTTAGTTATTTAGTAAACTTAACTTGATGCAGTTAAGCAACACTAGAAAACGAAATAAACCACGACAATTAGGCTCAATTTCCAAATAATCCACAATTTATTGCACTGCATCACCAAAAATGCTTGAGATTTTTTAATCTCTGCATGATTATATGCTTATGTAGTTATTTGGTTGAATGTGGATGTATTATGAAAAAAGGAGTATTCAGGTGTCCGATGAACTGAAAAAAATCATAGGCCGCATCATTAAGGCACCAGAAGGGTTCCTAGATGAGGCGAAGCTGGAAGAGGCACGTAAAGCACGTCGAGGCTTTATGGGTAAGGCTCTGGCTATGGGGGCAGGTGTTGCTTCAACAGCGATTGCAGCGGCAAGCGTTCAAGATGGGGATAAGGCAATTCTAAATCTCCCAGATCACAGTAAATCCTTGGGACAACCAGTAGCTGCAACTGGTTATGGTATGCCTTCGCAATGGGAGAAAAATCTTCAGAGGCGCGAAAGTCCTGGGCTGACTCGGGTCACGCAAGCATCTGTGAGCTTTACGCCATTGCAAGGTCTGTTTGGCATTATTACGCCAAGCGGGCTCCATTTTGAGCGGCATCATCAGGGCTGGCACGACATTGATCCTAGTGGACATCGTTTGATGATCAATGGATTGGTTAAAGAAGAGCGCGTATTCACGATGGATGATCTGATGCGTTTGCCTAGTGTTTCGCGGATTCATTTTATTGAGTGCGGTGCAAATACCGGAGCTGAGTGGGGCAATGTGGCACTGCCAACGGTGCAATACACTCATGGCATGTTGAGTTGCTCAGAATTTACCGGCGTATTGTTATCTACCTTGTTAGACATGTGTGGATATGACAAGAAGAATGGTAAGTATGTGTTAGCCGAAGGCGCCGATGGTTCCAGCATGACACGCACGATCAGTATTGATCGTGCGATGGATGATGTGATCGTCGCCTGGGCGATGAATGGAGAGATGCTGCGACCAGAGAATGGATATCCATTGCGCTTGGTCGTACCTGGCGTGCAAGGCGTAAGCTGGGTTAAATATTTGCGTCGTATCGAAGTCGGTGATCAACGTTACGACACCAAGGATGAAACAATACATTACATCGATATGATGCCAGACGGTAAGCATCGTCAATACACCTCGGTGCAAGAATGTAAGAGTGTGATCACGACACCATCTGGTGGCCAGACTTTGCTGGACAAGGGTTTCTATAACATCACCGGTTTGGCCTGGTCGGGTCGCGGCAAGATTAAGCGTGTTGATGTCAGCGTTGATGGTGGTCGCAACTGGCGTACGGCACGTTTGGAAACACCAATCCTAAGTAAAGCACTGACACGATTCAACATCGATTGGGTATGGGATGGATCTCCTGCCATTATTCAAAGTCGTGCCATTGACGAGACTGGTTATGTTCAGCCAAAACTGAATCAATTGCGCGCAGTCCGTGGAACAAAATCGATTTATCACAATAACGCCATTCAATCCTGGAAGATTTCCAGTAACGGTGAAGTTTCTAATGTGCAGGTGTCCTGATGCAAAAAGCAAACTATAAAAAAATCTTACTGGCCAGTGTGATGGCATTGAGTGCGAGCTCCGTTTTTGCGCAAGAAAAACCTTGGCAAAACTTGGGGCGCAAAGCGACGCCGGCAGAAGTGAAAGCTTGGGATATTGACGTGCGCGGTGACTTTAAAGGTCTGCCAAAAGGCAAGGGTTCGGTCGCACAGGGAGAGCAAATTTGGGAAGCGAAATGCGCCAGTTGTCATGGCAGCTTTGGTGAGCTCAATGAAGTTTTTCCACCTTTAGTTGGTGGTACTACCGCAGAAGATATTAAAACCGGTTTCGTCGCGGCGAATGCGCAAGGTGGTGTCGCACAGAAAACGACGATGATGAAGTTGGCGAAATTGTCGACGGTCTGGGATTACATCAATCGTGCAATGCCATGGACTGCTCCGAAGTCACTGCAGCCAGATGAGGTGTATGCGGTGGTTGCCTACATTTTGAATTTGAGTGCAGTGGTTCCATCTGATTTTACTTTGTCGAATGAGAACATCGCTCAGGTGCAAGAGAAGCTGCCAAATCGTAACGGCTTGGTGCGCTTTGATGGTCTATGGGAAACCAAGGGCAAGCCGGATGTGAAAAATGTCGCTTGCATGAAAGATTGTCCGGTAGATCAAATCAGTTCTACTTTGCCTGATTTTGCGCGTAATGCACATGGCAACCTGTTTGAGCAAAATAGGGTGGTAGGTGCCGTGCGCGGTGCCGATACCACTAAACCTGCACCAACTGCAGCAATCAGCGGCGCAGCGGTAAAACCTGTCTCAGCTGTTGTACCTGAAGCTGCACCAGTTAAAGCTGCACCTGTGAAGGAAGCAGCTAAAGCAACGAGCAATGAATCTGCGGTAGCGGTCGATGTCAAACCATTGCTGTCTAAAAATTCTTGTACGGCTTGCCATGGGATGAAGAATAAAGTTGTTGGCCCTGGTTTTAATGAAATTGCAGCGAAATACAAAACCAAAGCTGATGCTGAATCCTATCTGGCTACAAAGATTAAGGCCGGTGGATCAGGTGTCTGGGGTGCGATTCCTATGCCACCACAAGCGCAGTTAAAAGATGCAGATGTAAAAGCAATTGCCGCTTGGATAGTTGCTGGTGCCAAGTAATTTAAGTTATCAAATTTTGTCAGAATCCATCTGATTTTTCGTCTACAAAAAGGAGACATTATGAATACGACACGTCGTTCCCTATTAAAAACAGCCAGTGTATTTGGCATCTTGGCCGCTGCGGGTGTCATCACCTCAAAAGAAGCGATGGCATTTGATGTACGTGCAGGCTTTGATGCCAAGACTTTATCTGAAGCATTAACTGTATTGGGTGGTACCGCAGTTGATAGTAAAGACATCGCAATTACTACGCCAGATATTGCAGAAAACGGCGCAGTGGTGCCAGTTTCCGTTACTTCAAACATTCCGAATACGACAGAGATTTATATCTTCGTCGAAAAGAATCCAACACCGTTGGCTGCGGTATTTATGATTCCTGCGGACACCGAAAGCATGATACAGACCCGTTTGAAAATGGGGCAAAGTACGAATGTGTTGGTGGTTGTTAAGGCCGGTGGAAAACTGTTTAGCGCCAGCAAAGAAACTAAAGTGACTTTGGGTGGGTGCGGCGGCTAAGCATTGTTTAAGAGCGTCGCCTCGCTATCAGCAAACGAATTTAATGGCACACAAAGTGCTCGACATGAATGAAGAAATAAGGAGAACACCATGGCAGATCCAATGAAGATTCGCGCTAATCACAATAATGGCGTGACAGAAGTAAAAGTATTAATGGCGCACCCTATGGAAGGCGGCCTGCGTAAAGATTCGCAAGGCAAGATCGTCCCTGCGCATTTCATCAAAGAAGTGAAAGCAACATTAGGTAGTCGTGTTGTATTGCAATGTTTGTGGGGACAGACAGTCTCACAAAATCCCTATCTCGCTTTCAAATTTAAAGGCGGCGCTAAGGGTGAAAAAGTCCAGGTTAATTGGGTTGATAACAAAGGCGATTCACGCACTGATGAAGCGACGATTGCTTAATTCTATTTAGGCTCCTTACTTAGGGTTTGCCGGCAAGCGAGTTGATCTACACCACACGATGCTGGCTTGCCGGAGTTTTTCTTTGTCGATAAATTGAATGGGTCCGTCGTGAAAAAAATCACACTTTATCTTAGCTTTCTGGCTTTATGCCAAATCACTTCTAGTCTGGTTTTCGCACAATCCGCTTCGGATGAAATTGCGAAATACCGCGCGATGTTGGCAGACGGTAATCCTGCCGAGTTAGTGGAAGCTCAGGGTGAAGTTTTGTGGATGAGCAAGCGCGGACCCAAAAATGTCTCACTTGAAAAATGTGATTTCGGTAAAGGCCCGGGCGTTATCAAGGGCGTCTATGCAGAAATGCCACGTTACTTTAAAGACGCTGATCGCGTGATGGATTTTGAATCGCGTTTGGTGCATTGCATGGTCACACTACAAGGATTTAAGCGTGAAGATGTCGTGAAAAAACCATTCTCTTCCCAAGGTGATCGTGCCACCGATCTGGAAGCATTGACGGCTTATGCAGTAGCAGAATCGCGCGGCTCCATCATCAATGTTCCGCAAAATCATCCTCTGGAAAAAGCCGCCTTTGCACGCGGCGAAAAAGCATTTTTCTACCGTGGTGGTCCGTTTGATTTTAACTGCGCATCTTGTCATGCTGCCGATGAAAAACGCATACGTTTGCAAGACTTGCCGAATTTATTAAACCCAGCTCAGGCGCAAAAAGCCTTTGCCACCTGGCCTGCATATCGTGTCAGCCAAGGTGCGGTCAGAACGATGCAATGGCGTCTGAACGATTGCTTCCGCCAGCAGCGTTTTCCTGATTTGAAATATGGATCTTTAACGTCGATTGATTTGATCACCTATTTAGGGGTGATGGCCAAAGGTGGTGCGATGGATGCACCAGCTTTAAAACGCTGATCGCTGTTCTGACCCCTACTGAATTGAGAAGAGAAAAATCATGAAAAGACAATACAAGATTTCTGCTTTGCTAGTAGTGCTGTTACTGTCGGCCTGTGCTACGGTCATCAGCATGCCCGATGCTGCCAAAGATCTGGCAAATTTTAAGGCGTCCTTCGCTGAAAAAGGTATCGCGAAATTGGATCGCTTAGAGCAGTCTGATTTGCAAAAAAATTGTTCCGATTACGCACAGACAGAAATGCCAGCTGATGTACGTGCGCGTCTGGAAAAAGCAGAATTAGAAGCGGTGAAATTCCCGTCTGATGGCAAGTATTTAGGCGACTGGAAAGAGGGTGAGAAAATTGCTCAGAACGGACGTGGCTTACAATTTTCGGATGACGCAAAGACCGTCAACGGTGGTAATTGCTATGCCTGCCATCAAATTTCCAAGGCCGAAATTGCATTCGGCAATATTGGCCCCAGCCTCGCTGAATACGGCAAGTTGCGCGGTGGTCCTACCGAAGAAATGGTCAAATACACTTGGTCAAAATTATTCAGTTCGCACGCCTACAACGCCTGTTCCGTCATGCCGCGCTATGGCGCGGCTGGCATCCTGACAGAGACGCAAATGAAGGATGTGATGGCATTGTTGCTTGACCCAAAGTCTCCTATAAATCAGTAAGCATTAGTCATTAAAAAATTCAAGCTTTCATCAGCACAGGCTATGGTAGCGAGTAAATCAATAAGCGGAAGAAGAGGTAATTATGAGTATCAGTCGTCGTGAATTTTTGCAAGTATTGGCAGTTGCCAGCGCAGGTGGTATGGCGATCGGCAGTGAAGATGTGTTGGCAGCGCAGCCTGGTGCCAATGAGCGCATCTATGATTTGCCGAAATTTGGTAATGTCAGCGTGATGCATTTCACTGACTGTCATGCACAACTGATGCCGATTTATTTCCGCGAACCGAATGTGAATTTGGGAGTGGCTGGCGCACTTGGCAAAGCACCGCATCTGGTAGGTGAAAACTTACTCAAACATTTTGGGATTAAGCCACATACCGCGCAAGCGCATGCTTTCACTTATCTGGATTTTGAACGTGCGGCAAAAACTTACGGCAAGGTCGGTGGTTTCGCCCATCTGGCAACACTGATTAAGCAAGTGCGTGCGAGTCGCCCGAATGCTTTGCTATTAGACGGCGGTGACACTTGGCAAGGTTCGGCAACTGCCTTGTGGACGAATGGTCAGGACATGGTTGATGCCTGCAAACTACTCGGTGTGAATTTGATGAGCCCACATTGGGAATTCACGCTCGGTGCTGAACGTGTCAAAGAAATTATCGACAAAGATTTCAAAGGTCAGATTAATTTCCTCGCACAAAACGTCAAGACAACAGACTTCGGTGATCAGGTATTCGAACCGTATGTCATCCGTGAAATGAATGGCGTTCCAGTCGCCATTATTGGTCAGGCTTTCCCATATACACCGATTGCGAATCCACGCTACATGGTGCCAGACTGGTCGTTTGGTATCCAAGATGAAAACATGCAAAAGATGGTCGATGAAGCGCGTCAAAAAGGCGCACAAGCCGTGATCGTGTTATCGCATAACGGCATGGACGTCGATCTGAAAATGGCATCCAAAGTCACAGGCATTGATGCGATTATGGGCGGTCATACGCATGACGGTATTCCTATCCCTAGTGTTGTGCAGAATGCCAAAGGTCAGACCTTGGTCACCAACGCAGGTTCGAATGGTAAGTTCCTCGGTGTGCTTGATTTGGATGTGCGTGCTGGCAAAGTACAGGGCTTTAAATATCGCCTGCTGCCAGTATTTTCAAATCTGCTGCCAGCCGATAAAGAAATGCAGGCATTGATTACGAAAGTGCGTGCGCCGTATAAAGATAAGTTAGAAGAAAAACTTGCCGTCAGCGAAGGTTTACTGTATCGCCGTGGTAATTTTAATGGCTCATGGGATCAGTTAATCGTCGACGCACTGATGGAAGTGAAAGGCGCAGAAATCGCCTTCTCACCTGGCTTCCGTTGGGGTACTTCAATCTTGCCGGGCCAAACCATTACGCGTGAGCATTTGATGGATCAGGTGGCAATCACTTATCCATCGACCACCTTAACTGAGATGACAGGCGAGACGATCAAGACCGTACTCGAAGATGTGTGCGATAACTTGTTTAATCCTGATCCTTACTTCCAGCAAGGTGGCGATATGGTGCGCGTTGGCGGCCTCGCATACTCATGCACGCCAAATGCCAAAGCTGGCGCCCGTATCAATAACATGATGTTGAACGGCAAAGCGATAGAAGCGAATAAAACTTACAAGGTTGCAAGCTGGGCACCGGTGGCAGAAGGCGTCAAAGGCGAGCCAATTTGGGATGTGATGGAAACTTACTTCAAGTCACATAAAGTGATTAAAACGAGAAAACTGAATCAGCCTAAAGTCATTGGTATGGAAGGCAATCCTGGACTGGTCGTTTAAAGGCCTTCCATTATTTGCAAACTCAATTTCAACGCTATTTCAGGCCCTAGCTTTATAAACTTTTGGTGTACTTCCGCATGTTGAGTTTGAAACCGGGTTTGAAAACAGTAGCAGGCTTAAAGAATCTTCAAAAAGAAGTCGCGCATATTGCGCAATACAAGATTCCTCTGGTGCTGCTGCTGTCTCGATCAGACTGCCATTTTTGCCATGAAGTCCGTTTGAATTATCTGTCGCCCTTAGTCAGAAGTATCAGTGAAAAGAAATTGGTGATCAGAGAGTTGCAAACGGACGTTGTGAAAACAATTCTGGGGATTGATGGAAATGCGATGGCAGTGAGCGACTTATTGCGTCAATTAAAGGTAAATTTTTTTCCAACAGTTGTTTTTCTCGACGCTGATTTGCACATGCTGGCGGAACCATTACTCGGCTTAAATCGCTCAGGGTTTTACAGCGCTTATCTAGATCAACGAATAGAGTTGGCCGTGCAGGCGGCAAAGATGACTGCAGCGTCAGCGCAAAAATAGTCAGAAGAAAGCGCGTCGGGCAACACACCAAGTCGTCGTAAGAATTTTTTTGTAGTACGTCCTTTGAAAAAAGGAATGAGGGAAGTGCTTGTTTTTAAATAGTGCGTTTATACGTGAATACTGTGTCCTTAAAACGCCAATAATTCCAATCAGGAGACACAATGCAACAAAAGAATAAATTGCTCACACTGAGCACGATTGCCGCCAGCATATTTTTGATGGCACAAAATCCAGCTTCCGCAACCAATGGTTACTTCTCACATGGCTATGGCATCAAAGCAAAAGGCATGGGCGGTGCCGCAACTGCAATGAGCAAAGACAGCTATGGCGGCGCGAATAATCCTGCCAGTATGGTATTTGTTGGTAGTCGTTTAGATCTTGGTGCCGATTGGTTTAAGCCTAGCCGCGATGCAGAACGTAGCGGCGCTGCGATTCCTAGTCTGAATGGAAAAATTACCAGCGGCCAAAATGATTTTCTGATCCCTGAATTTGGTTATAACCGCATGCTCAATAATGATATGTCCGTGGGCATTTCTGTCTATGGCAATGGCGGTTTGAATACAGCGTTTGAACAAGGTAGTTTTAATTGTGGCTCGCCTACTGGCAATAATATGTTGTGTGGTGGCGGCAAGCTCGGCGTCGATATGATGCAATTGATTCTGGCACCTACTTTTTCCGTTAAGTTGAATGCAGATCATGCTGTTGGTATTTCTTTATTGGCTGGCTATCAGCGCTTCAAGAGTGAAGGCTTGCAGGCTTTTAATAATGCCCCGGGCTTTCCACCGTTCACTGGTGCGCCTGGCTCTGTGACGAACAATGGTTATGACAGTTCAACTGGCTTTGGTTTGCGTCTTGGATATCAGGGTAAATTAAGCGATAGCCTGACGGTCGGCGTATCGTATTCCAATAAGATGGATATGCAAGCCTTTGATAAATACAAAGGTTTGTTCGCCGGAGCAGGCGACTTTGATATTCCAGAAAACTATAGCGTGGGATTGGCTTACAGCCCAGATAAGCAGTGGACTGTGGCAATGGATTATCAACGCATCAACTATAGCGGCGTGCAATCGATTGGTAATGCCAGTATGCCTAAATCGCCTTTAGGTTCTGCGAATGGACCAGGTTTTGGCTGGCAAGATATTGATGTTTTTAAATTGGGCGTTGAATATCAATATTCTGAGCAGATAGCATTGCGCGCTGGTTATAACCATGGGAAAAATCCTGTCACCAGCAATGATGTGACCTTTAATATTTTGGCACCAGGCGTTATCCAAAGTCACTTTACCTTGGGTATGACTTATGCGTTGAGCAAAGACACAGAGTTGTCAGCATCGTATATGCATGCACCACGTCAGACCGTGACTGGCCCATCTTTGTTTAATGGCTTATTCCCTGCACCACCGAATGCTGGCGGTACAGAAACAATTGGTATGAGCCAGAATACTTTGGGTGTTGCATGGAGTATGAAGTTCTGAGCGATGCCGCTTATTTGATCTTTATTTGAAATTGGATGGCAAGATGAAGGCAATCTGAAAGCAAATGTAGTTCTCAGATTGCCTGTCTGTCCGGGTAAAAGAAGTTTGCTTAGAAAAGTTTATATGATGAAATTAGTTAGACAATTTTTCGCCAAGAGCATGACCTCACTACTCTTGCTCGTTCCGGCTCTGGCGTGGGCAGATGCCGCCATCGTCTTAAAGCCGATTAAAGTTTCACCGCACGTTTATTATTTTCAAGGCGAGTCGGGTGTAGCAAGTTCTGCCAACCAAGGCTTTATGTCGAATGCGGGCTTTGTCGTGACCAAGGCCGGTGTCGTTGTCTATGATGCATTGGCAACGCCTGTGCTGGGCGAGGCCATGATCGCTGCGATTAAAACGGTGACGAAGCAACCGATTAAAAAAGTGATCGTCGGACACTATCATGCAGACCACATCTATGGTCTGCAAGCATTCAAAAAAATAGGTGCAGAGCTGATCGCCCATGAAGGCGGCAAGCTATACCTCAGTTCGGATTTGGCGCAACAGCGACTAGAACAAAGAAAAGCGGAATTGTTTCCCTGGGTTGATGATAAAACGGTGGTCTTGCCCGCAGATACCTGGCTCAATTTTGACAGCAAGAAGCCGTACACATTTGAACTTGGTGGCATGCGCTTTCAAATTATTGATAGCAGTGGCGCCCATTCTTCCGAAGATATCCTATTATTTGTAGAGAACGATAAAGTCCTTTTTGCGGGTGACATTTATTTCTCTGGACGGATACCGTTTGTCGGCAACGCAGATAGCCGGGTCTGGCTGAAAACACTGGATAAATTGTTAGACGTAAAACCCCGTGTTGTGATTCCGGGTCATGGAAAATATTCCACGAATACCATACAAGACATGCAATTGACCAAGACTTATCTGGAATTTTTAAGGGAAAAGATGGGCAATGCGGTGCAGGAATTAATCAGTTTTGAAGATGCCTATCAACAAACCGACTGGTCGCGCTTTGAGAATTTCCCCGCTTTTAAAGCAGCGAACCGCCTCAATGCATTCGGCACGTATATCTTGATGGAAAAAGAAAGTTTGGAAAAGTAGGACGTTGTTGAGGATGTCATCATTATTCAAGGAGTTCACATGAAAAGCGTTTTTAAATTCTTAGGTGCGGTATTGCTGTCATTAACAACATTGACAGGCTTCGCTGCAGAGCGCGAAGAAAAAGTGATTTACCACATCAGCGACAGCGTGAATGCAACTGCAGGATTGCGCAATGCCCGTAATCACCTAGACCAAAGCCCTAAAGCCAAGATCGTGTTTGTGACGCATGGCCCGGGAATTGATTTTTTGCTCGAAGGCGCAACTGATAAGAATGGAAACCCTTACGACATCCTGGTGCAGGAACTGGCTGCGCGCAAAGTCGAGTTTCGGGTTTGCAATAACACCCTGGTCGCCCGGAAAATAGATAAATCAAAACTCTTACCTGAAACCAGTATTGTTCCCTCCGGTGTGGCGGAAGTAGCGCGTTTGCAGATTCATGAAGGCTATGCCTATCTGAAACCTTAAGTCTGAATCTAAACCTGCATTCAATGAATCCTTAGTGTGCGTGTGTGTGCCGAGTTGAAATTTCTTCTGGGGAGTTGCACTATGAAATCAAGAATATCTTTTCGTATACCTAAGTTTGTATTGATGCTGACTTTGTCGCTCAGTCCGCTCGCTTCTTTGCAGGCGCAGGAGCGCTTATTCAAAAATGCGGATAGCGCTGCTGGCAAGACTTTACATGCAGAAAATAATTGCAGCACTTGCCATCAACAACGTACTGGTAAGGATGAAAAAGACTTTTATACGCGCCTTGATCGTAAAGTCAAAACGCAAGAAAAATTGATTTCACAAATCGCCTATTGCAGCGCGCAATTAAGTCTGAGCTTCTTCCCTGAAGACGAATTAAATATCGCTGCTTTCTTAAATAGCGCTTACTACAAGTTGAAGTAAATTCTTATAGCGGGAGTCATCGTGAATATCGCGGGATGGATAGAGCAGTTTGGAGAAGCAAGTGTGTTGGGTATAGGCGGCGCTTGTATCGGACTGATGTTCGGATTTTTCGCGCAGCGTTCTAAGTTTTGCCTGCGTGCTGCCGTGATTGAATTTTGGCATAGAAAATTTGGCGAAAAACTCTCGGTTTGGCTGCTCGCTTTTTCGAGCGCGGTGGTGGTGATACAAGTCATGATCCTGACGCATGTTGTTGATATCAGTAATGCGCGCCAATTGGCAACAACCGGCAGTATTTCTGGAGCCTTGATTGGTGGCTTATTGTTTGGTGCGGGCATGATACTGACCCGTGGTTGCGCCAGTCGATTGTTGATCTTGTCAGCAAATGGAAACTTGCGAGCATTGCTGTCAGGATTGATATTTGCGGTGGTAGCGCAAGCTTCTCTGGCAGGCGCACTTGCACCTTTGCGTAACACGATTAGTGCTTGGTGGACAGTGTCTGGAGGAAGTTCGCGTGATTTGCTCGCGATCCTAGGGGTTGGACATTGGGGGGGCATTAGTTTTGGTTTGATTTGGTTAGTGGCCGCCTTATTTTTCTCAGTCCGCAGTGGCGGCACAATTTGGAAATGGTTAGGTGGAATTGGCTCGGGTTTAGCGGTGGCATTGGCATGGTGGTTTACTTACACGGTATCAACGAATTCATTTGAGATAGTGCCCTTGCAAGGCTTAACTTTCAGCGGCCCGTCTGCGGAGTGGTTGATGCGCATTCTCTCCGCACCGGGTACGCCTATCAATTTTGATTTCGGTATGCTTCCCAGTGTTTTTGTGGGTTCATTTTTAGGCGCATGGCTAGGCCGAGATTTGAAATTAGAAGGTTTTAAAGATGGCTACAGCATGAGTCGCTACATCATCGGTGCAATCTTAATGGGTTTTGGTGCCATGTTAGCTGGTGGCTGTGCTGTGGGTGCCGGAATTACCGGTGGCGCTATCTTTGCGTTAACCGCGTGGTTAGCTTTGGTCGGTATGTGGATAGGCGCGGGGATTACTGATCGTTTGTTTGACTATGATGCCTATATCGATCCCGGAAAAATGAATGATCAAGCCGCAAACGTTAACTTTAAAGCTCCTTAATACAGAATTTTGACTTCTACTATTTTGAAAAATTAGCACATCATGATAAATCCTCTTCAACAAGAACAGGCCAAAATCAAACCATTTTGGTCGCCATTGATTGCAGGTGTGGCATTAGGTTTGGTGCTCTTGTTGACTTTTGTTTCCACAGGTCACGGATTAGGTGCAACAGGTGCATCAACCAGATTGACTGCCTATTTGGGCTTGGTGGTGGCGCCAGAAGCAACTCATAACAATGCATATCTGGGGCCTATGGTGAGCCATGGAAATCCATTGGGATCATGGATTACATGGCAAGTCATCGGTGTTTCGCTGGGGGCTTTAGTTGCAGCATTTCTAGCAGGGCGTTTTCGCTTGCAAATCGATGGTGAGTTCAGCATTGGGAAAAGACGTCGATTGCTCAGCGCTTTATTGGGTGGAGTTTTTGCAGGATTTGGTGCCCGTATTGCTGCGGGCTGCACTAGCGGGCTCGGTTTGTCCGGAGCGGCGACTTTAGGTCTCGCGGCATTTGTATTTTTAGGTGCATTTTTTGTAGCCGGTATTATCGCTAGTCGCGTAACGAGAGGAGTCTAAGATGTTTCCCTTTGATTATTCTGGTGCGATTTCAGGACTGATTTGTGGTGTTTTATTTGGATACGTTTTAGAAAATTCAGGTTTTGGAAGTCCGTGCAAGTTAACTGCGCAATTTCGCTTTTCAGATTGGTCCGTTCTCAAAGTGATGTTCACCGCGATTGTAGTTGCAGCGACAGGCTTGATCATATTGCAGCAAGCGGGATTTGTGAATATGGAAGCCATCTTTGTACCATCGTCACTATTAGTAGCTTCTGCTGTTGGGGGAGCGCTGGTTGGAGTAGGTTTCGCAGTGGGTGGGTATTGTCCAGGCACATCGGTAGTTGGCTTAGTTTCAGGGCGATTAGATGCCTTGATTTTTGTTCTAGGTATCGTGCTTGGCACCGTGTTATTTGCTGCAAGCTATGGCCCTGCATTGGAAACTTTAATGGCAGCCGGTGAAATTGAGTCAGGCGATAGCATTACAGAAATTTGGGGCATTTCACCATGGATATCTTTGACGGCAATGGTCGCTATCTTAATTGTCGTATTTGAACTAGGTAACTGGTTTGAGAAAAAAACGAGTGGTCCGGTTACTGCAGAACAAGCCGTGGCTGGTGCCAAGAATATGGCTTTACTGAAAAAGGAAAATAAATGAATTCTTCTCAATTAACAGATAAATTGGCGAAATTGCTTTTGGCCACAACGATGGCCGCATCCGCGCCTTCAATTATGGCGCAAACAGCTAAACCTGTTGCACCTTCAACGCCTGCATCATCAAGTGCCAAAGCTTCTGCGAGTACAAGCGTTGTAGCAAAGATCGAAGTGAAGAAAGATAAAATGGAAAGCCCTTGCGCACCAAGTAACCCTTGTGCACCAGGTAAGAAGAAAAAGAAAAAATCTTCTGAAAGCCCATGTGCACCCGCTAGCCCTTGTGCGCCTAAAAAGTAACTTCTATGGAAAAGCTGCTACAGGCGGCTCAGATTGCGTTGGATATACCACTTCGCTATCTGAACGTAGGTTCTAACATGGCAATTGCCGCATTAGCTGGCGCTAAGCAGTTTGAGTATTTGCAGCATTATCCAGCTAACGATGTTATTGATCCTGTACATCATACGAGATTTTTTTATCATGGTCATTCGAGTAAAAAACAAGCCCAACATGAACACGGACATTTCCATATTTTCGTTTACTTTCCGGGATCAGAAGAAATAAATTTTTCACATGTGGCTGGACTTTCTTTGGATGAAAAAGGACAAGCTTTGCGCTGGTTTACGACCAATCGTTGGGTCACCGCCGAGAACTGGCGTCCTGCAAAAGAATTGATCACCTTATTGCCGAATATTCGGCTACATGCACGTGGTCGCCTCGCTCCGGTTGCGAAATGGTTAGAGGCAATGCTGATTCTTTTTCAAATTGAAATAGAGGCTATGCTGATTGAACGTGATGCCTTGGTTGATAGGGAAATTGAATTACGTTTCCTCTCAATGAAGGGATACCATCAAGATCAGTCACAGTGTCGACATGATGTCTTTGAAGATCGTGAACTTGATGTAATTTCAGAGTGTAATGTTTCACTTCATGAACGTATGCAGAGAATCATGTGTAGTTCTTTTGTAAGTGAGTTGTAGATCGAGTTGCAGTAATTTTAGGAGATAAAAATGAGAGTACTATATAAATTAGTCTTCACGTGCGCCAGCTTAATATTTACCAATATGGTGAATGCCCAGTCTTTACCTGGCCCAATAGTTGATAGCGCTTGGTTGGCCGCAAATCTCGATAAGGTACAAATATTGGATGTCCGGTCGAATCCGAAAACATTTACCAGTCAACCAGAATTCGAAACGGATGCCAAGACAGGTAAGAAGACTTTGATTGAAGTAGGTGGACACATTGCTGGCGCGCGTTTAGTCGATACAAAAAATATGCGAGTTGATCGTCTGATCTCTGGGCAAAAAGTAAAGTATATGATTCCAGAAAAAGCAGATTTTGAAAAACTCATGCAGTCATTAGGTGTCGATAATGGCAAACCTATTGTTTTGATTACTATGGGAACCGAGGTCGCGGAAGTTAACGATGCTCTGCGAATGTATTGGCAGATGAAAGTATATGGCGAAGATAATCTCGCCGTACTTGATGGGGGAATGGCAAATTGGCTGTTAGAGGGACGTGACTTCAAGTCTGATGCTACTTCTGCAAAAACGGGAAATTGGCGATCGCCAATTGATAGGACTGAACAGTTCTTTGCGAGTTCTGAGGATGTAGTGAAAGCGATAGAAGGCAGGAAAGTGAATCTGATTGACTCAAGGGATGCGAAGAGTTTTCATGGTCTCGTGAAGCGCGACTATGTGGGGGGCTATGGACATTTGGAGGGGGCAAAATTATATCCAACCGATTTAATGTTTAAGACATCTGGTGGCGCATTAAAATTCATGAGTGCAAACACCTACCGAGCATTGATGCAGGCGCAAGGAATTGACACAAATTCGCCAGCAATCACTTATTGCAATAGCGGACATCTGTCATCCGGTACGTGGTTTGTTGCGTCAGAAATTTTAGGTAACAAGTCGGCTAAGTTATATGATGGTTCTTTACATGAATGGACCTTGGAAAAGCGTGCCTTGAGCGGTGCTGTTCCTCTAAATTAAACCCGTAAATTTATGTCTGGTGTACTAGGTCAACAAGCCCTAGTCGACTCAACGGTGGACGTAGTCCTATTGGATTGAATATTAGGCTTAGAACTAATAATTGTTAGTCTCGCGACCCTATTGATTTGTGTTCTAGTGGTGTTTCCACCAGTTTTATTATTAGATTCGATTTTGCCCACTCGCGTGAGTGGGTTTTTTTTAAGGTTTATTATTCTGATAAAGTTGGTATTGGAGCGTAGCTTGGTATATTGAATTCAGATATACAAGTATCGTGATCAGTCTCGCTCAAATCGCGCAGTTGGTGTTTCTAGAAACGGTTGTATCGATCAGCCTCTTTCAGGTGATAAAGCGGCCAATCTGAGTTCTGGGTTATGGTAGTCATTCAGAAAAATGTAAATAGACCGTATCTCGATTCCAAATGCAATGCATTAGCGACGCGAATCGTCATTGAATATGAACTAGACCTTGTTTTATTTAGGTTACGAAGCAGAATTTCATTGTGCCGCAGTGGCAACAGGGGGTGATATGGCCAAGAATAATTGGTTAGTTGGATGGCTTAGAGAAAGTGATGCAGAAGTGCCTATGATCAACGATATTGCGGTCAGAATACGGGCAGGTATTTTGCTCGCCATTCCTTTGTACATGGGCTATACCCTGTTGCAAGCAATTTATGGCTCACCCTGGGTGGTCACAGGCAATGGCGTGGTTGATACCTTTGATACTGATATGAGTGGGCGAATCCTGTATCAGGTTGAGGCAGTGCGTCGAACCTTTGATTACTCGCTGCAGACGAAAGTTCTGTGGTATGCACTTTTTGAGATGCTGATCGGTATGTCGATACGCACTGCAATATTCTCACCGACGATTTGGCTATCTAAATTCTTGGCAAGTTATCGTGCTCCAGAATGGAAACTTTTGGCGCCGAAACGATTCGCATGGTCATTTGGCGCACTGATGATTTCAATTTGCTTAGTATTTTTTAACCCGGATACCTTTGCAGAGTGGGTCAACTACATTACTCATACATCGCTACTGCCAACTACGAGCAATTATATGCCGCGTTGGATACCAAACGTACTTGTGTTTATTTGTACGAGTTTCATGTGGATGGAAGCTATTTTGGGGTTTTGTGCTGGCTGCTACCTGTACCGCTTAGCGGTTAAACTCGGTTATATCACTGAACCCTGTGATGCTTGCAATAATTTAGCATCTCGCTCTCGCAAAATTTGAATCGTTTTTTTGTAAATAGATGAAACGCTTTGTTGTTTTAAGCGAATACTTTACATCGTAAGACATATTTTTTAACTAAGATCGTGAATCGAAATTGCCGAGTGATATGACTTGAGATTGCAATTGTCTGGCTACATTACTACAAACTAAATCACATAAAGCATAGATTGACGAGTCGGCGATTTGGTAGAAAGCCGTGGTGCCACGACTTTCTCGCATAACGAGACCATGTTTAGCCAAAGTGGTAAGGTGACGAGAAATGTTGGCTTGAGAGCAAAAACATAATTCCGCTAATTCTCCAACATTTCTTTTGCCATCTCTTAAGTGATTGAGAATCTTTAAGCGTGTGGGTTCAGCCAAAGCGGAGAAGTACTGTGCTACCTGGGCTAAGGCTTGTTCTGATAAACCTTCCATATAAAGACAGTTATTTTTGTTTGAGATCATGATGCTCCCTTTGTTTGGATAGATGTTTCTTAAAATATTTAATCAGTATTTGCGCAAATGCGCAAATAAGTATATTATTCAATTGGTCCAAATGCAAATCAATTTTAGATTCTTACTTTCTTGATTAACGGAGCACTGCTTATGTTGAAATTCCCCCTAAAGTCTGTCGCGCTCATCTTATTCCCATTGATGCTAGCGACTGCCTCTTCTGCGATGGCACAAAACTCAAAGGCTCTATTAACTGCGCCAGTACGGGTTGCTAATGGGGATGCAACGATCAGTGCGGACGGCGTGATTGAGGCGGTTCGTAATACGATTATTTCGCCTCAGGTCGCAGGCGCAATTGTGCAATTGTCTGTTCAAGCTGGTGATGTGGTGAAGGCCGGTCAAGTTTTAGTTCGCCTTGATGCGCGTACTGCGCAACAAGATGTGGCGGCCAGCAAGGCACAAGTGGATGCCGCACGTGCCAATTTGACAGTCGCTGAGAAAGACTTTGAGCGTCAAAAGCTATTATTCGAAAAGAACTACATCAGCCAGGCGCAGCTCGATCGCGCTCAGGCTCAGTATAAATCAGCTGCCGCGCAGGCGAACGCTCAAATTGCGCAGGCTGGTGCGATCCAGACGCAATCCGGCTTTTATACTATTTCCGCGCCCTACAATGGCATTGTCTCGGACATGCCATCTGCAATCGGCGATATGGCAATGCCTGGTCGTCCCATTCTGACGGTTTATGATCCATCAGTTTTGCGCGCTATTTTTACTATTCCACAGGCGAAGGTGGCATCGTTAAAGTTGGGGAGTGGTTTGGCGATAGAGATTCCGTCTCTACCTATAGAGCAACGATTTGTAATACCAAAAAGCGTGACCGTTTTGCCACTCGCTGATGCGAATACACATACTGTGCAATTGCGTCTTGAATTGCCTGCAAACACGCGCGCGGTGCAACCTGGAATGTTTGCGCGAATTGCGCTGAATCTTGATACGTCTACATTGAGTAAGCAAAAAGCGATAACCGCAGATAGTCGCCTTTATGTCCCGAGATCGGCTGTTTTTAGACGTGCAGAGATGTACGCTATTTATATCGTTAACGCTCAAGGAAAGGCCGTTTTGCGTCAAGTAAAACCAGGCCCTGTAAGTGAAACAGAGCAAGAAATATTGAGCGGGGTATCCAAGGGCGAGCTGGTTGCCATAGATCCTTTGGCCGCAAGTCAATCGACTTTAAAATAAGGAATCGCTATGTCCAAAGATTCAGAAACTATGGGTGTCTCAGGCAGGATCGCCAGATTTTTTCAGTCATCACAATTGACCCCATTAATTGCATTAGTGGCGTTCTTATTGGGATTGTTTGCGGTGATGGTGACCCCAAGAGAAGAAGAGCCGCAAATTAATGTGACAATGGCCAATGTATTGATCCCATTTCCAGGGGCTTCGGTGAAAGAGGTCGAACAAGCAGTATTAATCCCCGCTGAACAAGTGCTGGGTCAAATCGCCAATGTTGAGCACGTGATGTCCGTTGCGAGACCTGGTTTGGCTATCATTACGGTGCAATTTGAAGTTGGTGTGCCACGTACTGAAGCCTTGGTCAGATTGCATGATACGGTACAAAGTCACAAGGATTGGTTGCCAGCAAATTTGGGCACTTTAGAACCGTTGATAAAGCCGAAAGGAATCGACGACGTGCCTATCGTTTCCTTAACCTTATGGAGTAAAAATGTAGATACAGGAGCCTCTGCTTTATTGTCGGTTGCTCATAGCGTCGAAGCGGATTTGAAACGTGTTAAAGGAACCCGTGAAATCACAACTATTGGCGGTTCGGGCAGGGCAATCAACATCGAACTTGACCCAGTGAAACTGGCGGCAAATAAGCTCACTGTTATGGACTTGCAAGCGAGTCTGCAGTCGGCAAATCTAAGTATGCCCGTGGGAGAGTTAAGTTCTGGTAATCGTAACCTTGCGATTGAAGCGGGGCCGTACTTGAGTGACGCACGAAGCGTCGGCGAATTGGTCGTGGCGGTTAGAAATAGACGACCAATTTTTTTGCAAGATGTTGCCAGCATTGAAGATGGTCCGTTGCAAGTGAGTCAGTATGTATGGCATGGTGTTGCTGGCAAAGCGGCCGCCGAGTATCCAGCAGTCACTATTTCAGTGACAAAAAAACCCGGACAAAATGCAGTGGATGTGGCGAATGCTGTTATTGATCGCGTTGAATTACTAAAAAATGCAGTGATTCCAAGCGAAGTGGAAGTAAGTATCTCCCGCAACTATGGACAAACAGCAGACGATAAAGCAAAAAAACTGATTCAAAAATTATTGTTCGCCACGCTGTCGGTTGTCGCCTTGGTATTTATTGCTTTGGGGCGACGTGAAGCAGCAATTGTTGGTGCTGCGGTAATCTTGACCTTGACGGTCACTCTATTCGCTTCTTGGGCCTGGGGATTTACCTTAAATCGCGTCTCATTGTTTGCACTAATTTTTTCGATCGGAATTTTGGTCGACGACGCGATTGTTGTAGTTGAAAATATTCACCGACATCAGGCTTTGTTTCCGGATAAGCGCTTAGTCGACATAATTCCAGGAGCCGTAGATGAAGTGGGTGGTCCCACTATATTGGCGACTTTTACTGTCATTGCAGCTCTTTTGCCTATGGCTTTTGTTAGTGGACTAATGGGGCCGTATATGAGTCCTATTCCAATTAATGCAAGTATGGGAATGCTGTTATCTTTGGCGATAGCGTTTGTGGTTACGCCTTGGCTTGCCCGTATTTATATGAAAGAAGGACATCATGCTGGAGATGGCATAGCAGAAAAAATAGCACCTTATTTTCATCGTATTTTCCGGCCATTTTTGGATGATCGCTCTGGCAGCAAAAATCGTAAAAAACTTGGATTGGGAGTCGCTTCGCTGATTGCTTTATCCGTGGCTTTGCCTGCACTTGGCTTAGTGCAATTGAAGATGCTGCCATTTGATAATAAGTCAGAATTCCAGGTGATCGTCGACATGCCAGCAGGGACTCCTGTAGAAAAAACAGCATCGGTGCTGCACGAGCTTGGCACCTACTTACAAACGGTTCCTGAGGTGACCGATTATCAAGCCTATGCTGGAACTGCAGCGCCAATCAATTTTAATGGTCTGGTCCGGCAATATTATTTGCGTGCTGGTGGCGAAGTGGGTGATATCCAAGTAAATCTGGTTGATAAGCATCATCGTTCAGATAAAAGTCACGCAATTGCAACTCGTGTGCGCCCGCAATTGCAAGCGCTGGCAAAAAAAATTGACCCTGAAGCGAATGTCAAAGTAGTTGAAGTGCCGCCAGGACCACCTGTACTCGCACCTATCGTAGCTGAAGTTTACGGACCCGGCGATCTTGAGCGACGTCAAGTAGCTAAACAAGTGCGCGCTGTTTTTGAGAAATCGCAAGGTATTGTTGATGTGGATGATAGCAGCATTATTTTTGCGCCACGCAAGTTGTTAGTGGTTGACCGTCGTAAAGCTGCTCAGTTGGGTATATCGCAATCAAGTATTGTGATGACACTGCGTACTGGTTTGACGGGCGATGTCGCCAGTTATATTCGCGATGAAAGTAAATATCCAGTTGCAACGAACCTACGTCTTCCAGTGAGTGAACAGGGTAACTTGGATACTTTGCTTGCGCTCGGCGTAAAAAATGCGCAAGGTCAAGTTGTGCCTATTCGAGAGTTAGTCACAGTGACTGATACGTTAAGAGAGCAGCCGCTCTATCATAAAGATGGATTGGCAGTGAATTACGTTGTTGCTGATATGGCAGGCAGAGTGGATAGCCCGCTCTACGGTATGTTTGCAATGCGCAGTGAGGTCGCAAAAATTGTGACACCAGGTGGTGGAAGCTTATACGAATTTTTTATCAGTGCGCCTCAAGATCCTTATCGTACATTTAGTTTGAAATGGGATGGCGAATGGCAGGTGACGTATGAAACCTTCCGTGATATGGGGGCCGCTTATGCCGTCGGCCTAGTGTTAATTTATTTATTGGTGGTTGCGCAGTTTGGCTCTTATCTGACTCCCTTGATTATTATGGCACCCATTCCTTTGACTATTATCGGTGTGATGCCAGGACATGCTTTACTCGGCGCGCAATACACGGCAACCAGCATGATAGGCATGATTGCTTTGGCGGGAATTATTGTCCGTAACTCGATTTTGCTAGTTGACTTTATTCATGTGCAGGTCGCCTCGGGAATGGCATTCAAGGAAGCTGTAGTCAGCTCTGCCATCACTCGTGCTCAACCTATTGCATTGACAGGATTGGCGGCAATGATGGGAGCATTTTTCATTCTCGATGATCCGATATTCAATGGACTTGCAATTTCATTGATCTTCGGTATTTTCGTTTCAACTTTGCTGACTCTTGTGGTTATTCCATTGCTGTACTACATGGCATATCGCAAAAAATATGAATTGCAGTCAGCAGACTAATTATTTGTTTTTTATTTTTTACTTAATGGGAGAAAGATTATGACTTCATGGCAAATGGTACGTGTAGTTGCGGGTGCTTTCATTTTATTGAGCTTGGCGTTGGGTATTCCTGGTAGCCCTATCTTTATGAATCAATGGTGGCTGGCTTTTACTGCTTTTGTGGGCGCAAATATTTTGCAGAGTGGGCTAACCAAATGGTGTTTGATGGAGGTCATCATGCGTAAGCTTGGCTTGAAAAGTGGCAATTAATTGCGAAGAGCGAAGTAAGCTTTTCGACGTACTGGACTCAATTTGTAATGTGAATCTTCGTATTTTTAATAAAGCGAATTGGAAATACTTGGGTAATATAAATTGAGTCGTTGAAACCGATAGCACTTTAGTTTTTGCGCAGGATGAATCATTCCCACTTTCCGCTTGGTAATTCAATCAGAAAGTGATGTGGTGTTAGCAGTAGTTGAGCGATTCTAATTCGCCGTTCCCACGCTTACAACTAATGAAATCTGAGACGTAACTGTATCCGAATTAACTTAAAAAATTGGAAAAGACATGGCACATATTATTGTATTAGGAGCAGGCACTGGCGGTATGCCTGCTGCCTACGAATTGCGCGAAAAACTCGATAATTCGCACCGCATCACGGTGATTAATGCGGTAGATTATTTTCAATTTGTTCCTTCGAATCCATGGGTTGCGGTAGGCTGGCGTCAACGCGAGGCTATTACTTTTGAGATCAGGCCTTATTTAGAAAAAAAGGGAATACAGTTTATTGCGCAGGCGGTGACCAAGCTGCAGCCAGAAGAGAACGCTTTGACGCTAGCAGATGGTAGTGTGCAATATTATGATTTTTTGGTGATTACAACGGGTCCGAAATTGGCATTTGATGAGATCCCTGGAGCAGGACCAATGAACGGATATACACAGTCAATATGCTCGATTGATCATGCCGAACATGCCTACGCTGCATATCAAAAATTCCTGGAAAATCCAGGCCCAGCGATTATTGGAGCAATGCCTTCTGCTTCTTGTTTTGGACCTGCATATGAATTCGCATTTATTGTTAATACTGATTTAAAACGTCGAAAAATACGTAACAAAGTACCTATAACGTACGTCACCAGTGAGCCGTATATTGGTCATCTCGGTCTAGGAGGTGTCGGCGATTCTAAATCAATGTTGGAAAGTGAATTTCGCAACAATGACATCAAGTGGATTTGCAATGCCAAAACGACTCGGGTAGAAGATGGCAAGATGTATGTGAGCGAAATGGATGAAATGGGTAATCTTAAAAAAGAGCATGAGTTGCCATTCAAATACAGCATGATGTTACCTTCATTCCGTGGAGTTGATCCAATTGCCGCAGTAGATGGCTTGTGTAATCCTCGTGGCTTCGTGATGGTGGATGAATATCAACGAAGTAAAAAATTCTTCAACATCTATTCTGCGGGCGTGTGTATTGCTATCCCGCCAGTGGAAGTTACTCCGGTGCCGACAGGTGCACCGAAAACTGGTTATATGATAGAGACGATGGTTACCGCAATTGTGCACAATATCGTATCGGATTTGGAGGGGAAGCCTGCTACGGCGAAAGGTAGTTGGAATGCGATTTGCTTGGCAGATATGGGAGACACTGGTGCAGCATTTGTAGCGTTACCTCAAATTCCCCCTCGCAATGTGAATTGGTTCAAGAAAGGAAAATGGGTACACTACGCTAAGATTGCATTTGAAAAATACTTTATTCGTAAAATGAAGAGCGGCAATTCCGAGCCTATCTATGAGAAGTATATATTGAAAATGTTGGGGATTGAGCGACTGGAAAAATAAAGAATGAGTGGCTTTTGACGATTAGTGGAACAACTGATGATTGTCAAGCCACTTGGATCAAGCGTCGTTGTCCTTATGTGACAAGTTCGCTCAGGATCAAATTTTATCGACATAGATTTGCTTTGTTGTTTTGAATTCTCAATGTAGCTGAAGAAGGACTGATACCAGCCTGAGTATTTTAGATC
Organism: Undibacterium sp. GW821-FHT11H02; assembly: GCF_058808015.1. Taxonomy (NCBI): domain Bacteria; kingdom Pseudomonadati; phylum Pseudomonadota; class Betaproteobacteria; order Burkholderiales; family Oxalobacteraceae; genus Undibacterium; species Undibacterium sp. GW821-FHT11H02. The sequence goes on from NZ_JBXARG010000004.1 coordinate 40,470, forward strand.
ACTCAAAAAAACTGACTCGAAATGTCTGTAGCGTATTGAGGCGGCAAGCTTAGTTTTACTTTGACTTTCTTATATCTTTACATATTTTTCAGGTCGCGCAGCGAAAGTTATTAGCACCGATGAGTCTTTCACTTACGGTGATGATCTCTGCTCTGTTTTTTTTAGTCGAGCTTATGCTGAACTATCTGTAGGTAGTTACCAAGGTCAAGCGAATGCTGGTTTAGGCTGATATCGAATAAATTTGCTTGACGAAGAAATTTTACTTACGACGGTTTTCAATTTCCTCTTTTTTAGTGGGACGACCGCGACGTCGCGGTCTTGTTGTGGCAAGGTTTGATGTGGAAATTTCGGTTAGCTGTTTTTTATCAAGCCATGACCGCACATCTGCAGCGCGAAATTGAAGTAGTCGGCCAAGTTTTATCGAGGGCGGTAAATCTCCGCCTGTTGACTGCCTGTTATAAATAGTTTGTTCAGCGATACCGAGGAGCTTGGCTAATGTTTCAGGACTAAATAATGGTTCCATTTTGAATGACTCAAGTATGCAATCACATGACTGCCACTAGTGTAGTCACCAGTTAATTCGAGTTACCTAAAATCACTCTTAGTTTTAGAATTCGCTGCAAATTTAACACACTCAGGCTGGTAAATTGGGGTATAATGAAGTAACTCAAGGTATAGAAGTCCTTGATTTTGTTAGGTTTTTTGTTTTTCGGTGGGCTGCCGGACGGACTCATAACCCGAAGGTCGTAGGTTCAAATCCTGCCCCCGCAACCAGTTTTAAGAATAAAGCCACGTTTCATCGTGGCTTTTTCGTTAGGCTGACGAATTTTTTTGATTGGTTTGCGTTTAGAGTGTGTTTCTAGACTACAATCGGGCATCTACTAAATTGATCGACTGTTTTGACTGGCTTTTATTTGCGATTCGCGATATGAGTTGGCTGCAGACTGATCCACCAGGCGCACATCGATGATTCGTGCTGCGCAATGTCCTACAAGACTAGACTGGTTGGGATAATAATTATCCCGAGTGCTTCACTGAATACTTCTTAAGATCAACACAACCTGTTAGCTAAAGAGTTTGCATGAATACTGCAGATGCCAAGCGTGTACTCGAAACCGCATTGTTATGCGCACATGAGCCGCTGACCATTAATACAATGAAAAAATTGTTTGTTGATAGTAGCGATCAAGAAGATCTGGTCGGTGCTGATACGATTAAATTAATGCTGGAAGAAGTGCGTCAAGATTGGTCGGATAAAGGAATTATGCTGGTTTCCTTGTCGACGGGTTGGCGTTTTCAAAGTCGCCCTGAGATGCGCGCTTTTATTGATCGTTTGAATCCTGAAAAGCCGCCTAAGTATTCACGGGCGACGCTGGAAACTTTGGCGATTATTGCTTATCGTCAGCCAGTGACGCGTGGTGATATCGAAGAAATACGCGGTGTTGCGGTGGCTTCGCAGATGGTAAAGACGCTAGAGGATAGGGGTTGGATAGAAACCATTGGTCATCGAGAAGTGCCGGGTCGGCCAGCATTATTTGCAACGACTAAGCAATTTTTAAGTGACTTAGGTTTGGCTTCTCTCGATCAACTGCCGCCTTTGCAGCAAATTGGTCAGGAAGAAACAGAAGATGCGCTTCCTCCTAAAGATGATTCTCCAGAATTGAATATGTTTGACGGAATCGAGGCTTTGCTTGAAATCGCTGATGCGCCTGCGGTAACTGTTGATGCAGTTGCTGACGAGTCTCCTTCTGATGTCGATGTCAATGTTGAGCTGGCGATAGAAGTTTCTGATGGCAATGCTTCGGAAACTGTAGTTGAGAATAATACGATAGACAATGCGATAGAAGTGGTCGAAGAAGAAATTGAAGTAAATGAGCAAATAAGTGCACAAATAAGTGTGCAAGAAGAATTGAGTGATGTTGCAGTGGAAGACCGCGCAGCAGATGTTCTTGAAAATGAAGCAGCCAGTGATGTGATCTTGGATGATGTTGCAATGATGGCTGATACGAATATTGATGAAGTAGTGGAAGCAAATGCTGAAGCTCTAACACCTTTCAAACCAGAATCAGATAATGAACACAAATAATCCAGACGATACTTCCAGTCAGCAAAATCCTGGTGCTGATACCGACGCGCCGCGTCCTCGTGCAAAACGTGTCGCACGTCCAAAAGTTGCTAAAGTGGATGAAGCCACTAGTATTGCAAGCGATGATGCCGTTGCTGTAAAAGCGCCGCGAGCACCGCGCAAGCCGAGATTAAAGCCGGAAACTGTTAATGTGGAGGCGGCTGTTCAAGCACCAGTTTTTGTAGAGCAGTCAGAGCCTGTTGCTAGAGCTCCGCGACAAGAGCGTCCGCCACGTCAAGCCCGTGCGCCGCGTGAAGTCGGTGCTGAGCAGCAAAGTGCGCCGCAGTTAGATTCAACAAATCAAGCAAGTGCTGGCGACAATAACGAGCGCCCACGCCGTCCGCAAGGCGATAGAAATAATTCCCGTAATGCAAAACCTCGTGATGGACAAGCGCGCGATGGTCAGCCTCGTAATCGTCAGCAGGCTAAGCCTGGGCAGGGTGGGCAAAATCGTCATGGCGATCAACGCAATCAAAATAATCCACGTCGCCCGGGTCAGCAAAACAGTCGTGGTGCTGTTCCAGATGCCGATGATGTGTTTTCATTCGTGACTTCGGATGCCTATGATGCGGCTGATGATGTTCAACATTCACGTAACGATAAAAATAAGAAGCCGCGTCGTGATTTAACTGCCGATGATGATGCGCCAAAATTGCATAAGGTCTTAGCCGAAGCGGGCTTAGGTTCGCGTCGTGATATGGAGGAGTTGATCATTGCGGGTCGCGTATCCGTCAATGGTGAGCCGGCTCATATCGGTCAGCGTATTTTGCCGCAAGATCAAGTGCGGATTAACGGTAAGTTAATCCAGCGTAAGGTCAGTAAAAAACCGCCACGCGTGTTGATTTACCATAAGCCTGCTGGTGAAATCGTCAGTACCAGTGATCCAGAGGGTCGTGCGTCCGTGTTCGATAGTTTGCCGCAAATGAAGGTTGGTAAATGGTTGGCCGTCGGTCGTCTCGATTACAACACGGAAGGTTTGTTGTTGTTCACAACTTCTGGTGATTTGGCGAATCGCCTGATGCACCCTCGTTATGGCATTGAGCGTGAATACGCAGTACGTACTTTGGGTGATTTGGAAGAAGGCATGCGTCAAAAATTGTTGGCCGGTGTTGAGTTGGAAGATGGTATAGCGCAATTCTCCAAAATTTCTGATGGTGGTGGCGAAGGCGTGAATAAATGGTATCGCGTCATCATTGGTGAAGGTCGTAATCGCGAAGTGCGTCGTATGTTTGAGGCGGTCGGTTTGACTGTGTCGCGTTTGATTCGTACCCGCTACGGCGTAATGACTTTGCCTTCAGGCTTAAAGCGTGGTCGTTGGGATGAGTTGGGCGAAGATGCGGTGCGTAGCTTGCTTAAAGTCAGTGGTTTGGAAAAAACTGCTGGCGAAAAATCCGAAAAACCTATGGGTAAGCCAAATGGCAATCGCGTGCAAGGTGGCAAGGTGCCGCGTAATGTAAATCCATTTGACGCTCCAGTGCAAAGAAGTTTTGAGCCTACGATACGTGGTGGTTTTGCTAATCCTCAGAATGGTCGTCCGGCGCGTAGTGCAGGAACTGGTGGATACGCAGGTGCGCAGGGTGGTAAAACTGCTAAGTCGAATGCCAATGGTGGCAAGCCGCGTAGCCGTCAGCCAGATCCTTTGCAAACTGCCTTGGGTTATCCGACTCGCGACCAAAATCGTCGCGGCCCAACCGAGCGTGGTAGTGGCCCAGCGATTGGTCAGGCGATTGCAGCACGTCGTCGTCGCGGCTCTTAAAAATTAAATGCCTTGAAGTGGGTGAAAGATGTTGCTCAGGCCGTGTTTTTCACCGACTTCTCATTGCGATTGAGTAATTAATCGTTTATAATCTTGTAGTTAGCAGATTTTTCCTTGAGTTGATTTTTGATTAATATAAAATCCGGTCAAGGCGCTAAGAAGATGGGCTAGTGCCCATTTTTTTTTGGCGAATCGTTTTTGAGCGTGAATTTAAGTTAATTGAACTTAAATTGATTTGCTGCAAAATCGAGATCTGTGTTTATCGGAGAATTGTCTTGCAATTGTTGGAATTAATTGAAAAGACTGTCAATGGGACAGGTTATGATCTGGTCGATTTTGAGCGAGCAGAGCGTGGTTTGTTTCGTGTGTATATCGATCTTTTGCCAGAAGATGTAGAGGAAAAAGGTCATATCACAGTAGAGGATTGTGCGAAAGTCAGTCATCAATTGTCACACGTATTGACTGTAGAAGAAGTGAACTATGAACGCTTGGAGATTTCTTCTCCGGGCTTAGATCGACCATTGAAGAAGTTGGCTGATTTCGTCCGTTTTGTCGGCGAAAAAGCCAATGTGAAATTGCGATTGCCTATGCCAGGCATGGCCAATCGTAAGAGCTTCGAAGGTGTATTGCATGAGCCAGAAGGGGAAACTCTGAAGCTCGAGTTTGAAACAAAAGATGGCGCAGCGATGCTTGAGTTTACGCTCGCTGATTTAGATAAGGCACGTTTAGTGCCGCAAGTGGATTTTAGGAGTCGCAAAGCATGAGTCGCGAAGTTTTATTATTGGTTGATGTGCTGGCGCGTGAAAAAAACGTTGATGAAGATATCGTTTTTGGCGCATTGGAACATGCTTTGGCAACGGCTACCAAAAAGCGTTATGAAGGTGAAGTCGATATTCGCGTAGAAATCGACCGTGATACTGGTGAATATCGTACATTCCGCCGTTGGCACGTGGTGGCTGACGAAGCTGGTTTGCAATTGCCAGATCAAGAAATTTTGCATTTCGAAGCAGTCGAGCAATATGCTGATATCGAAGTCGATGAATACATAGAAGAGCCAGTGGAGTCGGTTGAGCTCGGTCGTCGTTTCGCACAAGATACGAAGCAAATCGTTTTGCAGCGCATTCGTGACGCAGAGCGTGAACAAATTTTGGCTGAATTCTTAGAGCGCGGTGATTCCCTAGTCATGGGTACCATCAAGCGCATGGAACGCGGCGAAGCAGTGGTGGAATCTGGTCGCATCGAGGCACGTTTGCCGCGCGATCAAATGATCCCGAAAGAAAACTTACGCGTTGGAGATCGGGTACGTGCCTACATCTTGCGTATTGATCGCAATGCACGTGGCCCACAAGTGATCTTGTCCCGTACTGCACCAGAATTCATCATGAAATTGTTTGAATTAGAAGTGCCAGAAATCGAGCAAGGTTCTTTGGTCATCAAATCTGCAGCCCGTGATCCAGGCGTGCGCGCTAAGATTGCTGTGCACACCGATGATAAGCGTATTGACCCTATCGGTACTTGCGTTGGTATGCGTGGTTCTCGCGTACAAGCGGTGACTGGTGAGTTGGGCGGTGAACGTGTTGATATCGTGTTGTGGTCTGAAGATCCAGCGCAATTCGTGATCGGTGCCTTAGCGCCGGCGAATGTTTCTTCTATCATGGTAGATGAAGAAAAACACGCAATGGACGTGGTCGTTGATGATGAAAACTTGGCGATAGCGATTGGCCGTAGTGGTCAAAACGTACGCCTGGCTGCAGAATTGACCGGCTGGCAAATTAATATCATGACTGCAGAGCAATCCGCGGATAAAGCAGAGCAAGAATCTGCTGGCATTCGCGCTCTGTTCATGGAAAAACTCGACGTGGATCAAGAAGTTGCAGACATCTTGGTCGACGAAGGCTTCTCTAGCTTAGAAGAAATCGCTTATGTACCAATTAGCGAAATGCTGGAAATTGACGCCTTAGATGAAGATACAGTGAATGAATTGCGTAATCGCGCACGTGATGCACTTGTGACAGAAGCGATTGCTTCTGAAGAAGGTGTAGAAGGTGTGGAAGACGCATTGATTAATCTGGAAGGTATGAGCCGTGCAACAGCAGGTAAATTGGGCTTGGCTGGTATTAAGTCCCTCGCTGCTTTCGGTGGCTTAGCTTACGATGAATTTGGTGCGATTTTGGCTCTGTCTACAGACCGTGCGCGTCAATTAATTGATAATGCATTTGAAGATGTGACTGATGATGAGATGAAACTCATCGACGCTAAATATGATGAACATGCTAAAGCCGTATTGGAAAAAGCATGGAAACTCGTTGAAGCAAAATAATCACGAGTAAACAACATAATTGAAGCGTGGATTTAACCAATTTAATAAAGTTAAATCACAGCGCAAACAAAGAAAGAGGACTGAATGGCGAGTAATAATGTAGCTCAATTTGCCACCGAGCTGAAAATGTCAGCGGATTTACTGCTCACGCAATTGAATGCCGCAGGCGTTACAAAAGCGTCTGCGTCCGACATCTTGTCCAAAGAAGATAAGGACAAGTTGTTGGAACATTTACGTCGTTCACACGGCGTGGCTCCTGATGCCGAAAAGAAAAAAATCACTTTGACTCGCAAGGAAACGACCGAGATCAAACAAGCTGATGCAACTGGCAAAACACGCACCGTACAAGTGGAAGTGCGCAAAAAACGCACATTCGTAAAGCGCGATGAAAGTTCGCCTGAAGAAAATGCCAAACCTGCGATAACAATTGATCCGGCAGAAATGGCGCGTCGTGAAGCTGAAGCTCAGGCGGAGGCAGAATTAGCAGCGCGTCGTGAAGCTGAACTGTTAGAGAAGCAAGAGCAACTGGCTAAACTTGAAGCAGAAAAAGAAGCAGAAGCAAAAGCAGCACGCGAAGCGGAAGCTGCTGCGAAAGCAAAAGCCGAAGCAGAAAAAGCGAAGCAAGCGGAAGAAAAACGTGCGAAAGCAAGCAAGACACCAGCGGTTTCGCAAGTCGCTTCTGAAGCGCCTGCCGTTGATGAAGAAGCAAAACGCTTAGCTACTGAAGAAGCGAAGAAAAAAGCTACAGCGGCTGCTGCAGAAGCCAAAGAGGCGGTGAAGGAAGCTGCAGCACGTGCTGCAAATGCTGAAAACGCTCGTAAGAAGGTCGCTGACGAAGTCGCTCAGATCAAAGAAATGATGTTAGCAGCGCGTAAGCCAAAAGTGGTCGAGGCACCAGCGCCAGTTGTTGCTGCCCCATCAAAGGTTGCCGAAGGTACTTTACATAAACCAGCCGATAAAAAGCCTGGTGAGAAAAAGCCTGGCGACAAAAAAGATGTGAAGCCAGCAGTCGCAGCACCAACCGATAAAAAAGCCATTAAGTCTGCCAATGTGTCATCCACATGGCAAGAAGATGCTGCGAAAAAACGCGGCGGTGGTTTGAAAACACGTGGAGCTGCACCAGTTGGTCGTGATGGTTGGAAGAGCGGACCTAAAGGCCGCCGTAATAACCATCATGATGATAGAGAAACTAATTTCCAAGTGCCCGTTGAAGCAGTCGTTAAAGACGTGTACGTGCCAGAGACTTTAACGGTTGCTGAGTTGGCGCATAAGATGTCTGTCAAAGCGTCTGAAGTGATTAAGCATTTGATGAAACTCGGTCAGATGTGCACGATTAACCAGGTTCTTGACCAAGAAACAGCAATGATTCTGGTGGAAGAAATGGGGCATAAAGCCTTTGCAGCGAAGATCGATGATCCTGAAGCGATGTTGACGGATGTCGCAGAGCACGCAGAATATGAGTCCTCACCACGTGCGCCTGTCGTTACGGTGATGGGTCACGTTGATCACGGTAAAACTTCTTTGCTCGATTATATTCGTCGTGCTAAAGTGGCTTCCGGTGAAGCCGGTGGTATTACGCAGCACATCGGTGCCTACCATGTAGAAACACCACGTGGCATGATCACCTTCTTAGATACGCCAGGTCATGAAGCGTTTACCGCGATGCGTGCCCGTGGTGCGAAAGCAACTGATATCGTTATTCTGGTCGTAGCAGCCGACGACGGCGTGATGCCGCAAACCAAAGAAGCGATTGCGCATGCGAAAGCAGCAGGCGTGCCTTTGGTTGTAGCGATCAATAAGATCGATAAACCAGGTGGTAACGCGGATCGCGTGACACAAGAATTGATTGCTGAAAGCGTCGTGCCAGAAGCTTATGGTGGTGATTCACCGTTCGTTTCAGTGTCTGCAAAAACAGGCCAGGGTATTGATGACTTGTTAGAGCAAGTTTTGTTGCAAGCTGAAGTTTTAGAATTGCGTGCTCCAGTTGATGCGCCAGCTAAAGGTTTGGTGGTTGAATCTCGTTTGGATAAAGGTCGCGGTACTGTTGCAACGATCTTGGTTCAATCCGGTACTTTGAAACGCGGTGATGTGGTCTTGGCTGGTTCGTCTTATGGTCGTGTTCGTGCGATGTTGGATGAAAACGGTAAAAACATCAGCGAAGCAGGGCCTTCAATTCCAGTGGAAATTCAAGGTTTGACCGAAGTGCCAGCAGCTGGTGAAGAAGTGATGGTGATGGTTGATGAGCGCAAAGCCCGTGAAATCGCTTTGTTCCGTCAAGGTAAATACCGTGATGTTAAATTGGCGAAGCAGCAAGCAGCGAAGCTCGAAAACATGTTCGAAAACATGGGCGAAGGCGAACTCAAAAACTTGCCTATCATCGTCAAAACCGACGTGCAAGGTTCGCAAGAAGCTTTGGTTCAATCCTTGGTCAAATTGTCCAACAACGAAGTGCGCGTACAAGTGGTACATGCAGCCGTTGGTGGTATTTCGGAATCTGACGTCAACTTGGCAGTCGCTTCCAAAGCGGTCATCATCGGCTTTAACACTCGCGCTGATGCATCCGCCCGTAAGTTGGCTGAATCGAATGGCGTGGACATCCGTTACTACAACATCATTTACGATGCAGTAGACGAAATCAAGTCTGCCTTGTCCGGCATGTTGGCACCAGAGAAGCGCGAAACGATTATTGGTATGGTCGAAATTCGCCAGGTCTTCTCCGTCAGCAAAGTGGGTTCAATTGCAGGTTGCTTGGTCACAGAAGGTGTGGTTAAGCGTACGTCTTCTGTTCGTTTGTTGCGCAACAATGTGGTCACATGGACAGGCGAATTGGATTCTTTGAAACGTTACAAAGACGACGCCAAAGAAGTTCGTGCAGGTATGGAGTGCGGTCTCTCACTCAAAGCCTACAACGATATTCAGGTTGGAGATTTCTTAGAAATCTTCGAAATCCAGGAAATTGCCCGTACTCTGTAAGCTGTTAGCATTAGAAAGACAAAGAGCTTTGAACCGCGGAGGCGCAGAGGTCGCAGAAGTCATTTGATTCTCTGCGACCTCTGCGCCTCTGCGGTTTAGTCTTTTGTTTTTTGAATAAAGTATTGTTAGAAAAATTATGGCCAAAAATAGTAAATCCATCCCAGCTCGCGGTTTGCGCGTGGCTGATCAAATTCAACGTGATTTGTCTGAAATCATTTGGGCTGAACTCAAAGATCCGCGCGTCGGTATGATCACGCTGACTGAAGTGCAATTGACGCCTGATTACGCCCATGCGAAAGTGTATTTCACGACTTTGGCAGATGATCCTGCTGCCATCAAAAACACCTTCGAAGGCCTAAATAAAGCCGCAGGCTTTTTGCGCAATCAACTCGGCTTGAAATTGCGTATTCATACTCTGCCGCAATTACATTTCGTGCACGACACATCCACTATGCGTGGTATCGCGATGTCGAAATTAATCGACGAAGCAAATGCAACGCATGTGCCAGAAGATAAAGACGATTCTGAGGACTGATTTCGTTTATTAAGAAGCTTGAACCGCAGAGGCGCAGAGGTCGCAGAGAAAATTTAAGAAAAATCTCTGCGACCTCTGCGCCTCTGCAGCAAAGCTTTTAGTTTTTGCTCCTTAATTGAGACTTAACCATGAATCAAGCCATCAAGAAAAAGACACGCCTTCCCATCAACGGCGTGCTGCTATTAGATAAGCCTGTGGGTTGGTCGAGTAATGATGCATTAATCAAAGCTAAGCGCTTACTGAATGCCATTAAAGCGGGTCATACTGGTACTTTGGATCCATTTGCCACTGGTTTGTTGCCGCTATGTTTTGGTGAAGCGACTAAATTCTCCGCAGATTTGTTGGATGCAGATAAAACATATCAGACTGTGGTACATCTGGGTGTCAGCACCAACACGGGTGATACCGAAGGTGAGGTCATACAAACACGTGAAGTCAATATCACGGAAGCACAAATTCAAACTGTGTTAGCGCAATTCAGAGGCGATATCTTGCAAGTGCCACCTATGTATTCGGCACTCAAACGCGATGGGAAGCCACTCTACGAATATGCACGCGAAGGCATTACACTAGAACGTGAAGCACGTCCGGTGACAATACATTTACTCGAATTTGTCAGTTACGAAGCGCCATTTTTGACTCTGAATGTACGCTGTAGCAAAGGCACCTACATTCGAGTTTTAGGTGAAGACATAGGCAATGCTTTGGGCTGTGGTGCGCACCTCAATGCATTGCGCCGCACGCAAGTTGGTCATCTGATTTTAGAAAATACTGTCACGCTTGATCAATTGATAGCGATGAGCGAAGAGCAACGCCATGCTTTGCTAGCGCCAGTCGATGCTCTGTTATCCAGCTTCCCTGAAGTCACGCTTAACGATGAACTCGCGCGCCGTTTTCTGCAAGGTCAACGTATCTCTTTGGCCAAAGAAGAGGTCGCACATCCGGAGGAGTTGGGGAGAGTACGTGTCTATCGCATCGCCAACGATACATCTGAAAGACAGTTGCTAGGTTCTGCGCAATTGCAGGAATTTTCTGTTCTAGCACCAGAACGCTTGATTTCTACTGCTCAGCAATAAGCCGGTCAACGCTTTCTTTAAGCGGACTAATATTCAAAACGACGATTTTAAATTGATTGCTTATTCACGCTTGTACTGGTAACTTGCTCTGATACCTTGATTAAGTAAGGGGCTGCTGTGTACCAACAAATTATTCAATTCTGGTTCGAAGAAATCGATCCTAAAAAATGGTGGATCGTCGATCCTGAATTTGATCAGCTGATACAAACTCGTTTTCAGGGCTTGATGCTACAGGCCGCCGCAGGCGAGCTCTATACGTGGCGTTCTGACGACCACGGTCGCTTAGCCGAAATCATCATCCTCGATCAGTTTTCGCGCAATGTGTATCGCAACACGCCGCAAGCCTTTGCCCAAGATGCGATGGCCGTAGTCTTGGCACAAGAGGCGATTCGAGCCCAAGCCGATTATGGCTTAACGCCTGTCGAAAGAAACTTTCTCTACATGCCGTTTATGCATAGCGAATCGCGTGTCATCCACGCTTATGCTGAGAAACTATTTCATGAACACGCGCCGCAAGGTAACTACGAATTTGAGTTAAAGCACAAACGCATCATCGATCGTTTTGGTCGCTATCCACATCGCAATTCGATATTAGGGCGTGAATCGACAGCGGAAGAAATTGAGTTTCTGAAAGAAGCAGGTTCTCGTTTTTAGACTTTGTTTGGCTTGGTTACCGAGGAGATATTCATGATTCGTTTCAAACTTCGACAATGCGTTTTCGCGATTGGATTGATTGCACTTGGTAGTGCAGGAACTTTACTTGCACAAGCCTTGAGTGATTCCCCGCAACGCCAAGAGAAACAAAAAGTTGAACTGCAAGGCCCAAATGGCGTAACTACCGGTATGGAAGTGATTGCTTCGCTAGCGGAATACAAACCAGGTGACGGTATTGATTTACACCGACATCACGGCATTGAAGCACTGTATGTGGTGCAGGGTGCGCAAATCCAAATGCTAGGTAAAGAGCCGCAAACCTTGCCTACGGGTGCCAGTCTGATGAATCTACGCATGGTGCAGCACGGTGGCTTTAAGGTGGTGGGAGACACTTCTTTGAAGTTGTACACGGTGCATATCGTTGATAAGGGTAAAGCTCTTTACGACAAAACCATGAATGGCACTGCCAACATCGCCGCTAAGTAGTAAGTGAATAGTAAGTGAAAAGTAAGTGCTTGGTTTATCACGAGGCTTTGTGTAGGATGCGGATTTGCTTATTCTTATCCACACTTCATGCACCCGACTCAAGACGCAATTTTAAATAAATTTAATTCAAATCAACGTAATTTCGGTATCGACCTGCTGCGCGGGTTTTCTATTTTATTTGTCGTCATTCATCATCTCGCCATGAGTTTTCGCTTGCCCTTGCAACCGAGTTGGGCTGGAGAATATTTAAGTAAACGTATCATTAACGGCATTAGCTTTAATGGCTATGAATCGGTGTTTCTGTTTTTTGTACTGTCCGGTTTTCTGATTACCCAGCGTTGTTTGCAAAACTACGGAGAGCTCAGTGCCATCAACTGGCGGCAGTTTTACCGCCAACGTTTTAGCCGTATCTTTCCTTTACTTGCCTTGTTATTGATGGTGCTTAGCATCATGCATTTGCTCGGCATCGACGGCTATGTCGTGCAGGAGAAAGGGCAGACTTTGGGGCGTGCGCTCTTGTCTGCGCTAGGTTTGCATTTGAATTGGTATGAGGGACAGACAACTTGGTTGCCAGCCGCTTGGGATGTCTTGTGGTCTTTGTCTATCGAAGAGGTTTTTTATCTCGCGTTTCCGGTGCTTTGTATTGTTTTGCCTCGACGTTGGTTGGTAGCAGCGTTATTGATCTTGGCATTCTCTCTACCCTGGACACGCGAAGCGATAGTCGGTAATGAAATTTGGAAGGAGAAAGCTTACTTGCCCGCCATGTCGGCTATCGCGTTTGGCGCGTTGACTGCACTACTTGCACAGGTCTGGAAAATCAGTGAGCAGTTTGCACGTTCGATTGCGGTCTTGGGCGGTATTGGACTGATCGCGATCTATTTCTTCGGCAGCGAAGTGTGGAAAGTGATTCATGGCCACAGCATGCTGCTCTTGTGCCTGTCCGCCTGCCTCTTAGTGTTTGCCGCTCAGCGTCTTACGCCCCGTCCACGATGGGGCTGGCAATGGTTGGCGAAGATGGGGTATTTGAGTTATGAAATCTATCTCAGCCATATGTTCATCGTCTTATCGGTTTGCACTATGTATCGTGCCTACTTTGGTGAGAATATGCGCTGGACGTTTGCTGTGTACGTGCCTGTGGTGCTTGCCTGTTTGTTGTTAGGTGTTGTGCTGGAACGCTGGCTTAGTGCGCCAGCTATGCGATATTTGCGTTCGTGCATGAAGTAAATTGAGGAGAGAGTTAATGCGCACAAGTTGGTTGTTGATTTTGTTTGCTTTTCCTAGCCTTATCGGTAGCGTACTTTTAATGCGCTTGGCTGGAGCTGGGCAGTCATTGCAAGTGCAGCAGATGGCTGCGGCGTTCATAGGAATGATCTATGTGCTCTGGACAGATAGAACGAATCGCCATAAAGATGCCGAACGTCATTCGTCCATGCCGCAACAGATCCAAAATGGAGTGACAGTGCTTGTACTGATGTTGCTCGGATTGGCAGCGTGTTTCGCATTTTCTGAAGCATCAAATCCAAGTCGCTGGCTCAAACTTGGCGGACTACGTTTGTATTTTTCAGCAGCCGTTTTGCCTTTAGCTTTGTACTTGCTCGCCAGACTGCATTGGCGTTTGCAATTCTCGGTGCCGTTCAATATGGTACTGATGTTAAGCTTCTCCGTACTATTGGCAATGCAACCAGACGCCTCACAAGTTAGCGCCTTCAGCTTCGCAGCGCTTTTTATTGTCTGGCATCGCATGGGGAGCTTCGTGCTGAAAGTCGCGATGAGTATTATCTTGGGCTTGCTCTGCTATTGGAGTTGGCAACAACCAGATCCGCTTCAAGCCGTAGCTTATGTTGAAGGCGTGATTCAGTTAGCAAGCAGTATCGACATCTTCACGATGCTAGTCGCTGTGTTAAGCCTAGCTATCATTCCGATTGGCTTGCTTTACATCGGCATCAAGCGCAGTATGCCGGAATTGATGCCGATCGCGCTGTACTACATCGCGATCATGATTTGCGCTTATTTAGGTTTGACACCTATGCCTCTGTTGGGATTTGGGGCGGGGCCGGTGATGGGATATTTTGCGGTTTTGGTGATGCGGAGAAATTCTTAAAGCAAGAAACGACAAAGTTTAGAAATATTTTTCTTTGAAAATAGTTCAAGTTTGTAGAAGGGCGCGTGCAACCCGCGCCGCCAGAACTTTCAAAATGACACACCGATGTTTCACTGGGAAAGAATTTATTTGAACGATCCATCGTTGAGGGAAATTACAGCGCGGGTTGCACCCCATAGGCGCTAAGCAAATGCCAAAAACCATTAAGCACAGGTAAGCAGCATGCTGCGCACCAGAGGTTTGGAGAATGCACAGAGGAAATTTTTTTCTGAGCGAATTGGGAGAATTTTAGCTATCTCTTGCCTTTCTCGATACCTCTGTGTCTCTGTGTTGAGAGGTTTTAGTTTTTCTTTTCGATTTTGCTTAGCGCTGATGGGGCTGCACCTGCCCTACATGTTGAATTTGATTTTCGATTTGGGTGATTGTGTTCATGAATCGAATAGCAATCAAAACTGCTATTCGATTGCGCAAGGTTTCACCAAATCTTAAGCTTACCCCGCCGCTTTCACCACCATCCCAGCAGGCGTATCTTCAACTTCAAATCCAGCCGCCTTAATCGCATCACGTAAGCGATCAGACTCTGCCCACACCTTGTTTTGACGTGCGATCTTACGTTGTTCGACTAAGTCCAAAATGTCCGCAGGAATTTCGGTTTTCTTAGGCTCCCAAGCCTTCAAATTGAGGCCCAGCATCTGATCGAAATAATCGAGCGTGGCTTTTTTGTCGGCGTCACTCACGTTGGATTTCAACATTTCCCACATGACGGCAATCGCCTTCGGTAAGTTCAAATCTTGATCAACTTCGGCCTTGAAACGGTCTGCGTAGTCTTGGTTGATGCTGCCGCCAGCAGGCAAATTGAAGTAAGTTTCGCGTAGACGATTTAAGCCAGTTTGTGAAGCTTTCAAAGATTCCCAGCTGAAGTTGAGTTGGCTGCGATAGTGGGCCGACAAACACAACCAACGATAGGCGAGTGGGTCGATATTGTCGTCGATCAGTGTTTGCAAACGCAAAAAGTCACCGCTGGATTTGGACATCTTGCCCGCATCGATTTGCAAGAAGTAGCCATGCATCCAGAAGTTGGCTAAACGTGTGCCGTGGCACGCTTGGTTTTGCGCGATTTCATTGCTGTGGTGAATGGCGATATGGTCTTCGCCGCCGCAGTGAATATCAAACCAAGGTTCTAGGTATTTGGCCGACATCGCCGAGCATTCAATATGCCAGCCAGGGAAGCCGCGGCCCCATGGGCTGTCCCATTCCATTTGACGGGTGCTGCCTTCAGGACTGAATTTCCATAACGCGAAGTCGGTAGCATTTTTCTTTTCGCCGATCTCGACTCGTTTGCCTGCTTCTAAGCCTTCACGATTAAGGCGAGCGAGATAGCCGTAGTCGTCTTGTTTCGAGGTGTCGAAATAGACGCCATCCGAAGTGCGATAGGTATAGCCTTTTTCTTCGATGACGCTGATGAAATCGATTTGCTCAACAATGTGATCGGTCGCTTTGCACCAGATTTTTGGTTCTAAGATGTTTAAACGCTGAACATCTTCTTTGAATGCCACCGTATATTTCTCAGCGATTTCCCACGCAGTTTGACCAGTTCGACGTGAACCTTTTTCCATCTTGTCTTCGCCATCATCACCGTCGGATACCAAATGACCAACGTCGGTGATGTTAACGACGTGACGCACGTTGTAGCCATTGAGCTCCAAAGCGCGGCGCAAGACATCTTCAAATAGATAGGTGCGCAGATTGCCAATATGGGCGTAGTCATACACGGTTGGGCCGCAGCAATACAAACCTACCCAGTCTTGGTGTATCGGAGTGAAAGGGCGGAGGACGCGTTCCCAGTTGTCGTAGAGTTGCATGTTGATTAGGTAATGGTTGAAATAAGAAGTAATCAGACTTTGTACGAGATCGAGGCAGCTTTGTTAGTCGCAAGCTTAAATCAATCGGGTCTAAATTCGGTAGCGTAATGCTAAAGCGTTATTATCGCTGAATTCCTCTTTGAATTCTGCTCTCTGAGCTAGTGAAAGCTTTTCAAATTCATGGAAATTTCTGATTTTTAAAACAGAAACCTGACGCATGATGCAAATCAGGCACGGAATTGGGCGGATTTCTTATTTTGCCACCGCAAACGATTTGCTTTGTTTGCCCAAAGCGCTACACTGAATTTATGCCTTGCGGCAATTAATCCTGATAAAAAATGAACAATGTCGGAAAGAATTAAAGCTGGCCACAAACAGCTAGGGGAGACCTATGTTAGCGCAATATCCAGAAGTGACACCTGACGAGTTTCGCGCGCACTGCCAGTCACAAGATCAAATGCAAGCACGCAATGTGTTGCGGTTTTTTATGTGGGCAAATTGGCCTTTGTTATATATCGATTTTTCGCTATTGGGCTGGACGCAAAATTTCTGGATGATGCTGGCCTTGCGTGGGCTCATGTTAGTCGTAAGCTGGTACTTGCTGCGGCCCTTGAAGGCAGGTCAGGACAGACGAGCTGGCAGTAGTTTGCATCGCCCAATATTAGAGAAACAATTATATCGTTGGACTATTGCAGTGATGTTGGTGCAATTGTCTGGCAATGTCATCGCACCTGTCTATTATCTCGGCCATTTTTTTATCGATGCCTGGATTTGTTTGATGGTGTCAATTGCTATACCTTTGCGTGCGGCGCGACTAAGGCAAGTCGTGATTGCCTATTTTTTTGCTTGCGTCACCTTATCTTTGACTAAGACTTTTTCTTCTACGGCATTTCAATTGACGGTATTAACAGCTCTGTTACTCAGTGCTTACTCAGGACAAATATTAGCTGCGCAAAGGCAGGCATATCGCAAGAAAATTTTGAGCGCGGAGCTGGAATTGCAGCGCAAAGAAAACACCGATCCTTTAACTGGCATAGCCAATCGCCGCGAGTTCTTGCGCGTCACCGATAGTGAATTGCAAAGACATCTGCGCCTGGGAAAACCGCTGTCGCTATTGATGCTAGACCTTGATCATTTAAAGCAAATTAATAGTGAACATGGCGCTAATGCCGGAGATATGGTCTTGGTCGAAGTGAGCAAACGCATGCGTCGTGCTACCCGCAGTTATGATTGCTTAGCCCGTTATAGTGCTGAAGAGTTTAGTGTACTGTTACCCGAGGCGAATGAAGAAATCGCTAGTAAAATTGCGGCGCGCGCGCAAGCAACGATAGTCGCAATGCCGGTTGCTGCTTCTGGCAAGGAATTAAAAGTCAGCGCCAGTATAGGGGTCGCTACCATGTTGGAAGGTGACACGATAGAAAGTATGTTACGTCGAGCTGAAGATGCGCTACATAAGGCACAGCACGCCGCCAGACAGACTTTGACCGCACCCGTCACCGACCAAGAAGTATTCGCCTGAATTGATGGTAGTACTTACTTTCCACTCGCTTTACCCTTTTTAATTCTTTTTATCCTTCTTATCTTTGAATCTGCTGGTGTCATTTTTGTCACCAGCATTTTTACATTTGTTTTTGCTGCAACAGCGACCGAAGTATTCCTTGTTTATAAAATATTTTTGTTTGATACTTGAATTGTTTGTAGTAATTCAAGTAAAAAATTAAGCAAGACTTTTATTCTTTCTTTTGAAGTCTACTATTTTTGTTTTTCATTACCCTTAATGAGGGAATATGTCGACATTGAAAATAAATTTAAGGCAACTAAGTCTGTTATTTGTGCTTGCATCATGTGAGTGTTTTTTTACATCTGTGGCTCAAGCAAATGATTTGGCAATTCAGCGTGCTGCCGATGCAACAGCTGACGTGCGTGTTGAGAGTTTTGTCTGGACAGATGAGGTAGATCGTCAGACGCGCCAGTTTCAGAAAAAACTAACGCAAGCTATTCGCGGTAAAAAAGCATTTTTGTGGATGCAGTTACAAGGCTCGGCTGCCTTATTGGCTCGATTGCAAAATAGCAGTAAAGGCAGTATGCCGATACGACATGAATGGTACAAATACCAAAGCGATGCGATCGCTGCCGAAAGTCCGGATACGCTGGATTTGGCAGTTGATCTATCGGTTGGTAAAAAAGAGTCGCTGCAAAAATTAGCGTTTGAAGTCGATGCGACAGGGGCGTTTCGCTGGCGGGTTTGGAGTGGAAAGCAGCAATTGACGCCAGGTTGGTGGCGCGTGGATTTGGTGTATGCCTCGGGTGTTCCCGTTATTTGTCCAACGCCAGAAAATAAATTGAAAGCCTGTAAATTTGTGATTGAGGTAAAAAGATGAATGATGAAAACCAAGCAGTCGCGCCTGCACTCGCGACACCCTCAGTTGATGATACTCAGTCAAAAAATCAGCTAGAAAAAACGAATGTCGATAAACAAAATAATGCCAGTCTAGGTAGCTCAATTCGCGAATCACAAATCTTATTGGCTTATGCTTCACAAAATGCTACGCAGCTTGATGAATCTGTGATCAAAGTGATTGTTGCTAGCGGTAGTTTATATGCGTCAAATCAAATGAGTAATGAGGCTGAAACCGCATTTTGGCTGGCGTTTAACACTTTGGCAAAAGCCGTTGCACCGGTCTCGGTGAATAGTTTGCAATCGATACTTGATCCTGATGAATTCGAAACACGTGTTGTGTTCGGGTTAAGAGTGAAGAAAATTTCATTAGCGCGTAGTGCGGTGCGTTGGTACACCAGCTTGGCCATTGTGACTTTATGTACTTTGCTGACGATACAAATTTATTGGCTGTTTGGCAGCAAAATTACCAGCGATATACAAAAAATCTCAGAAAAATATACGGACTCTTCTGCCAAGTGGACGGCAGCAAAGTTGCAGGCACTGAACGCGACAAATGCAGTGAATGCCAATACCGGGGAGGGCGTTTTAAGTAGTGGAAACGCGGCACAAGATGCGATCAACCTCAGCCTCAAAGCGCAAGTCGAAAGCTATGGGTTTCAGAAGGATTCCAGTTATGAATCGCTGTATGTGTGGAGTCGTATTTGGGCCCTGTTTTTGCCTAGTCCGCAAATTGAGGTCGACAATCCCGCTGAGAAAAAAATCTACCTCAATTCCATTTTGTTACAGTCGTCTAATCTCTTGTTAGATGCATTGCAACGTTATCTTTTGCCTCTGCTTTACGGTTTATTGGGAACCTGTGTATATGTACTGCGCACCTTGGCGGCAGAGATCACTGCCCGCACTTATTCAGAAGCATCGAATGTGGGTTTTCGCATCCGTCTTTATCTAGGAACCTTGGGCGGCATGGTGTTCGCCTGGTTTGTGATTCCTGAAAATAGTGATGGCGGCATATTCAAGTCTCTGTCTCCGTTTGCCCTAGCTTTTTTGGCTGGTTATAGCGTGGAAATTCTGTTCGCTGCGATGGATAGATTTTTGGTTGCATTTACCAGTAAACCGTCATAGCTCTATAGAATTTATGAGATTATTTCAATTCATTTTGCAAAAAATCCCAGACGCTCGTGTCTGACATCGCAGCTACATTCAAACGCATTTTGGTCGAGGGCAATTGGTGTGGCGAAAACAGACTTCCGGGCGCCAGCAGAAAACCTTTTTCGAACGCTTTTTCGGTTAAGGCGATGGTGTCATTACCTGTGTCTACCCACAAAAACATACCCGCTGGGGTACGGTATTCCACTCTCATGCCTAATTTTTCGACGCGTGCCGTGACCTCATTGCGCGCCGTGTCGAGTTTGCCACGTATCCTATCAACGTGTTTGCGATAATGGCCTTCCGACAAAATCTTATGAACTACACGTTCGCTAATTTCATTCGTGGTCAGACTAGATAACATTTTGCGGTCGGCCAACCGGATCGCAGTTTCATGCGAAGTCGCGATAAATCCCACGCGCAAATTTGCCGCTAAGGTTTTGGAAAAGCCGCCTAGGTAGATCACCCGATTGAGCTGATCCAAAGCGGCTAGTCGGGTTGCAGCTTGTACCGATGAACCCGGGTGCATATCGCAATAAATATCATCTTCCACAATCATGAAATCATGTTGCTCGGCGGTTTTGAGAACTTGAAACGCTTTCGCTGCCGACAAGGAAGTCGAGGTCGGGTTGTGTAATACCGAATGAATGATATACAGCTTGGGCTTATGCAATGCGGCTAATTCAGCGAGTTTGTTAACATCAGGACCATCATGCAAGCGCGGGATGCCTATGACTTTGGTACCTAAAGTTGCGAAGGTTCCAAACATTAAAAACCAGGCTGGATCGTCGACAAAAATGGTATCGCCGGGTTGGGTAAATTCGCGTGCAACTAAATCGAGTGCCTGCGTGACACCGTTGGTAGTAACGATTTGTTCGGGAGCCGCCGCGATTTCTAATTCGGCCAATTTCAATTGCAACTGTTGGCGAAACGGCAGAAAGCCTTGTTGCGTACCGTAATGCAGCAGCAGGCTTTGGTTCAGACGACTCACGGCGCGCAGGCCATTGGCAACTAATTCGCCGTCTAACCATTCGTGCGGCAATAAGCCTGAACCGGGCATTTTCTGCTGCGGCAATTGGCGCAGCATATTACGCACTAACCACACCACATCGGGCTGTTGTGAGCTTGGGATGTTGGAGGCATTGAGGTTATTTGGCGCGCTGTTGTTGATCAATGAAGCGCGTTCCCGTACAAAAAAACCAGAGCCACGCCGCGATTCCAGATAGCCATTTGCGACTAGGCGATCATAGGCTTCCACCACCGTAAAGCGGGATACCTTTTGTTCGTCGGCGAATTGCCGTATTGATGGCATACGTGAACCGGTACGCAATAATTTGTCATCAATGCGGCAGGCTACAGAGCGCACGATTTGCTCCACCAGTGAGCCACCTGAATCACGCGACACCATAGAGCCTATCGCTAAATTACTTACTTTAGAACTTGAACGCATTTTGAGTAATCTCCACGATTTCATGAAGCCTGTGAATTGGATCTTAGTTTTGGATCATTTATTCGTTAGGGCTTTGTGTAATGGTAAAAGTGCCATGACAGTGTGAAATCTATTACATGAATTGTATTGGTACTGTATTGGTTTTTGCGGTTAGGATAGCACAAGAAGTGGTCGCCTCTCAGTGGTTTTCTAGTGGTGTTGAGGATCAATGAAGGAGCATCCATTTTGTCGCTATTACTTGGTTTTATTTTATTCGCTGACAAAAAAAGCGCCAAAATCAAGAATATTTGACGGGTTTTTGATTGTTTTTAAATTCCACTGTGGTCTTGCCCTTGCTTGCACCTTACAATGTCGGCTGTTGCTGTTGAAGCATTTTTGAATTGCCGCTGTGTTTTGCGGAATCACTTTGTTGAGGAACGTTTATGTCAGTTTATGAAAAATTAAAAGCTTTGAATATTGAATTGCCAGCCGTTGCGGCACCTGCTGCTGCGTACGTGATGCATGCACAAACCGGCAATACTGTATTTCTGTCAGGTCACATTGCGAAGAAAGAGGGCAAGGTCTGGGTAGGGCAATTAGGTAAGAATATGGAAACAGCCGAAGGCAAAGAGGCAGCACGTTTGATTGCCATTGACTTACTGGCGACCTTGCAAGATGCTTGTGGCGGTGATTTGAATCGTGTTAAACGTATTGTGAAATTAATGAGTCTGGTCAATTCAACGTCCGACTTTACCGAGCAACATTTGGTGACCAATGGCGCTTCTGAATTGATCGGTGAGATTTTTGGTGAACAAGGTAAACACGCACGCTCTGCTTTTGGTGTGGCGCAAATTCCTTTGGGCGCCTGTGTAGAAATTGAAATGATTGCTGAGATCGCCTGAGGGTCAATTTTTAGAGTCTGAATTTTGTCTGAATGTGATGTTCCAGATGTTCAGCAAAACAATTTGTTTTGAAACTTTCTTTGAAGTGAATCAAGTATGAGCCTGCAAAATTTAAAACCAATAGAGTGGAAATTTTCTGAACGTGCGGAGCAGTTACAAAGCTCGGCAATTCGTGAAATTCTGAAAGTAACGATGCGTCCGGAAGTGATTTCGTTTGCAGGTGGTTTACCTTCGCCAGAAACTTTCCCCGTTGATCGTATGCGTGCGGCTTTTGATAAGGTCTTAGCCGAAAATGGTAAAACCGCACTGCAATACGGAACCACTGATGGTTATGCGCCTTTACGTGAATTTATCGCTAAATCCTTATCGACTGCTGATTGCACGATCACCGCGGATCAAATCATGATGGTGTCGGGTTCTCAGCAAGGCTTGGACTTGTTAGCCAAAGTCTTGGTGGATGAAGGTAGTAAAATTTTGGTAGAGACGCCGAGTTATCTCGGTGCTTTGCAGGCTTTTTCCGTGTATCGCCCTGAATTTGTTTCCGTCGATATGGATGAAAATGGCGTGGTGCCGGCGTCGGTGGCGGCTAAAGGTGAGGGTGCAAAGTTGTTTTACGCTTTGCCTAATTTCCAAAACCCTACCGGTCGTACTTTGTCGGTCGAGCGTCGTCAAGAATTGGTGGAAACTTGTGCGCGTATGGGTATTCCATTGATTGAAGACAATCCTTATGGCGATCTGTGCTACAGCGGCGAGCCTTTGCCTAAGCTCTTGAACATGAATCCAAATGGCGTGATTTATCTGGGATCGTTCTCCAAAATTCTGACGCCTGGCATACGTCTTGGATATATGGTGGCACCTGTGCCTTTGATTCGTAAATTAGAACAGGCAAAACAAGCGACTGATTTACATACTTCAACTTTGACCCAGATGGCGGTTTACGAAGTCATTAAAGATGGTTTTTTAGACGAACATATTCCTAGCATCCGTCGCTTTTACTCAGCACAATGTGATGTGATGTTGGCAGCGATGGGCAAGCACTTCCCTGAAGGCGTGAGTTGGACTCGTCCTATTGGCGGTATGTTTATCTGGGTGACCTTGCCTAAACATATTCATAGCAAAGAATTGTTGGACGCGGCGATTGCAAATAATGTTGCCTTCGTGCCTGGTGGACCATTTTATGCCAATGAGGCTGAAACCAATACTTTCCGCCTGAGTTTCGTGACCGTGTCGCCTGAGAAAATTAACGAAGGCGTAGAGAAGATCGGTAATTTGATTAAAGCGCGTATGTAAGTATGCTAGTAGCGAAGTCGCTATGCCGTCCCTAATATGGCTTGCTTGAAGTCGCGATGCTGATTGCAATAAGGGAATTGAGAAAGGCTTGTCAGAAGAATGACAAGCCTTTTTTATTATGCTGATTTCGTCACGCTTATTCGGTGCAGAAACAAGACCAAGTTAGCATAATTTGTTAAAGTCTTTTGGTTTATCGTTTTTTAATTTGAATCGACACAAAGGAAATCTATTATGCGTTCAATTGGTGGCTCAAATGCGGCAGCAGAATTGGCCGGCATTGTCAAAGACTTGTCACATGTTCGTCCAATTAGCAATCAAGAGCGTCAACAAAGACGCGACAAAGCCTGCAATTTGATGCAACAGCAAGGTATCGCGGCTTTAATCTTAAGTGCGAGTACTAGCTTGTATTATTTCACGGGCTTATCTTGGTACCAAAGTGAACGTCTGGTGGGTGCGGTGATGACAAACTCCGGTAAATTGATTTTTGTGAGTCCTGCATTTGAAGATTCTAAATTACGCGAGACGCTCGGTGATCAAGTGGATATTCGTTTATGGGAAGAAGATGAAAGTCCATACGCATTAGTTGCGCAAATTCTTAAGGATGAGAATTTGCAGGGTAAAGTCGCTTTGGATGAAGCGGCTCCGTTTTTTATTGCAGATGGATTGCGACAAGCTTTGTCCTCTTATTCCATCGTGAATGGGATGTTGATTACTGCAGAGTGTCGTATGCATAAATCATCGAATGAAATCGCCTTGATGCAAGCGGCCAAAAATATTACTTTAGAAGTACAAAGGCGAACTGCGAAAATTTTACGTGAAGGAATTTCATCCGTTGAAGTTGCCGACTTTATTAATCAGGCGCATCGTGCTTTTGGCGGCAGTAGCTCTACCTTTTGCATAGTCAGTTTCGGTCTGCCGACATCGATCCCACATGGCCCAGATGGCGTGCAATACTTGAAAGAGGGTGATATGGTGTTGATTGATACGGGCTGCATGATAGAACGCTACCATTCCGACATTACGCGCAGTTATGTTTTTGGCGAGCCGACGGCGCGTCAACGCAGTATGTGGGATTTAGAAAAGGCGGCGCAAGCTGCCGCTTTCGAAGCGGCGCAAATCGGCGTCGCTTGTGAAGAGGTAGATGCTGCCGCGCGCCGTGTATTAGAAGCTGCAGGCTTGGGGCCTGGGTATAAGACACCAGGCTTGCCCCACCGCACTGGGCATGGGATAGGTCTCGATATTCATGAGTGGACCTATCTGGTTAAAGGGAATAAAACCCCATTGGCAGTGGGTATGTGTTTTAGTAATGAACCCATGATTTGTCTGGACGGTGAATTTGGCATTCGTCTTGAAGATCATTTTTATATGACGGAGCAGGGGCCAAAGTGGTTTACTGGACAAAGTCATGCGGTGGATGCTCCCTTCGGTGTTTGAGTTGACACTTGAGAATTGATAAAGTACCAAGCTTACAAAAAAGTCTGCACGCGCAGGCTTTTTTGCTTCTAGTCATTCTTAGCGGGTAAAATGCAGGCTCGCATCTATAGAGCTTTCCAACATGAGTAAATTGTCTTTTGACCGCATCTTGCAATCGCAAGGCTTCGGTACCCGTAAATATTGCCGCGAACTGATCGAAGATGGTGAAATTACCATCAATGGTGAGGTTCATGATAACTACAAAGAAATCATAGAAACTCAGGGTCTGGTGTTCACGATTTTCGACGAAGAGTGGACTTACCGTGAGCATATTTATTTGTGCTTAAATAAACCTGCCAATTTTGAATGCTCGCGCAAGCCATCCCATCATCCCGGCGTACTGACGCTCTTGCCTGAGCAATTGAGTTGGCGCGACGTACAACCAGTTGGACGTCTGGATCACGACACCACAGGAATGTTGTTGATGTCTGACGACGGACCATTTATTCATGCGCAATCGTCACCTAAGCGACATATTCCCAAATTGTATGTGGCGACGACGGCGGAGCCTGTGACTGAAGAACTTGTTGAGAAATTATTGTCCGGCGTGCAATTGCATGATGAACCCGAAGCTTTAGCTGCACAAAGTTGTGTTCAGCTTGGTGAATTTCAGTTGCAAATTGTGTTGGAACAGGGAAAATACCATCAAGTAAAACGCATGTTAGCGGCGGCTGGAAACCACTGTGCTGCATTAAAACGCACAGCTATAGGTCAACTCAATTTAGCTAGTTTAGGTTTGGAAGAAGGCGAATGGTGCTATTTAGAGCCAGAACATCTGGCTTTATTGGTTCCGGATGTCGAGCGCTAAAAGCCTGTTTGTAGTTAGATCAATGATGGGAAGTGGCGTCATCGATTTGACTTTTATGCGTCGTAGGCTTGAGGTAGTTTCTTTTCTCTGCTGTTTCAGTCGATAAGGAATACGTATGTTAGTGATCGCGGTGATGAACCCCAAAGGTGGCGTTGGTAAAAGCACTTTTTCTACCAATCTGGCTGGCTATTTTGCTGCGCAAGGACATGCGGTGATGCTGGGCGATGCAGATGCGCAGCACTCTTCTAAGGCGTGGCTATCCTTGCGACCAGGGCATTTGCCAGCGATTGCTAGTTGGGAAATATCTGAGGGAAATATTGTTAAGCCGCCCAAGGGTACCAGCCATGTTGTGATTGATACGCCAGCGGGAATTAAGGGCAATAAGCTAGATGCCATCTTAAAGATTGCACATAAAGTTGTCGTCCCTTTGCAGGCTTCGATGTTCGACATTTTGGCGACCGAAGATTTTCTCAAAAAGTTGGCAAAACGGGATGAAAAATGTGAGGTAGGTGTATTGGGGATGCGCGTTAATGCCCGAACTAAAGCCGCCGATCAATTGGCACATTACGTCACGCAATTGGGCTTACCAGTGCTAGGTTATTTGCGTGATACCCAAAACTATATTCAATTAGCGGCGCATGGTGCGACTTTGTGGGATGTCGCGCCGTCCAAGGTGGAGAAGGATTTAGCGCAGTGGGATGAAATTTTGCATTGGGTGTCCAAGAAATAGACGCTCATGTCGGGCAGCAAAGAACGAATATAAATAAAAAATAAAACCGCCTCACCATGAAAAGGCAAGCTAGACCATCGCTGAAGTCAGGCATATTGCCGAGTGATTTTGGTGTCTTGGATTAGCATTGTTTGCGAAGAGACCACGTATGCATTTCACCATATTTAAAACACCGATAATTAATACCGTAATGCGTTGGATCTCGGCCCTAGTTTTGCGTTTGTTAGGTTGGCGCGTAGATGGTAGCGCCGCTGATGTGCAAAAGTGTGTCTTGATAGGCGCGCCACATACGAGTAACTGGGATTTTCCTATTGCCCTGATGATTTGTTTTGTATTGCGTTTGGACGTGTACTGGATGGGCAAGTCTAGTTTGTTTCCTCCTATTTTTGGAGCGATCATGCGTTGGCTAGGCGGCATACCTGTCGATAGATCGCAATCAGGTAATTTGGTACAGGGTACGATCGATGCATTTAATCAAAATGATCGATTATTGGTCATAGTTCCACCTGAAGGAACGCGTGGCAAAGTAACGCGTTGGAAAACCGGTTTTTATTATATTGCGATCGGTGCAGGTGTTCCCTTAGGTTTAGGCTATGTCGATTTTAAAGAAAAGATAGGCGGAGTCGGAAAAATATTCTATCCTTGTGGCAACATTGAAGAGGATATGGTTTTGATTAAACAGTTTTATGCGGGATTTAGTGGTAAGAATCCACAGCAGTTTGATTCCGACAATATTCAAGTGAAATAAGAGATTGCTTGTAGCCGATTTTAAGGAGGGATAGAACTTGGCGGCTAAAAAAAATGAAGCGAATTCGATAAAAACTAAACGGGCGCAAGATAAATTCACCATTTATGTCGCCTTGCTTGTGTTATTTCTATTTGCCGTTGTTGCGTTTTTTATTTATCAGGTTCGCAGTAGTGCACCGGTACAAACATCGCCCACCTACGTTGAGTTAAAACAGACTATCGTCAATGATTCGGGCATGGTGGCAAGACTGGCTGTAACAGTACAGGTCGGTGCTGGTGATGAGGATTGGCTGAAAGAAAATCAGCCGGCTTTAGATGCTTATTTTCATAAGGAACTTAGCACCACTGAAGTCGCGAGCTTTCGTTCTAAAGAAGGATTGATCGAATTGCAAGATGAGCTTAAACGTAAGTTCAATTTACTACTTAAGACCGACAAAATTCAGGCGGTGATGGTGACTGAATTGTTAATGCAAGATCAAAACAATATTTAGCTCTGCTTATTGTCTCAGCATTTTTGGTCGGGTCGTTTTCACAATTCAATTTGATCTAGTTTTTTGAAACGTATCGTCGCCTCTTCAATCAAAGTATCTAAGGACGCTTGGTCTAGATTCAGACCGTTCCACGATACAACTGAGACCGAGATAGCTTGTTCTTCTGATCCCGCACTGCGGCTTAGCATGTGGCTGACGCCGTCGGCTACGTGAATAATAGACGCTAAGAAACCTATGCCAGGCCGGTCTGGATTGTGGTGGCCAGCAATCGCAAGTTTCATGACTTCTGAAAAATTCCATTCTTGCGCCAGTGCCTCGCCAACAGCGGCATGATCGATGCCGAGTATTTTTCTTTCTGCTTCAAATTGCGTCGCTAAAGTTTCTTTGCGATAGGCGATAACTTGTTCGAATTCACGTGGATATAAACTGACTAAAGCCAATAAGCCAATGTCGTGCAACAGACCTGAAGTGAACGCCACGTCTTCATTAAAGTTCATGCGCCTAGCGATTAATTTAGAGACAAAAGCCACGGCATTTGAATGGCGCCAAAAAGCCTTGTGATTAAATCCCTGGCAATTGTTTTCTGGAAAGCAGCCTGACAATGCAGCTGATAGCACCATTTGACGTACCGTTTCCAATCCCAATAAGGAAATTGCTTGCTGTATGGTGGTGACTTTAATTAATGTGGAATAGAAGGGCGAGTTGGCGTAGCGTAGCGTTTTTGCCGTCAGTGCCAGATCTTGCGTCACTTTTTGAGCCAGTACGCTCATGTCCACATCTTCTTGATCGAGGCTATTGAGCATCTCCATCACGATGGCAGGCAGTGTAGGTAAGTCTTTTAAATTCTCAGTAACTTGTTGCAGACTCAAATGCGTCATAGAAGCTACTCCCCTTTCAAAGATAGAATCAGTATAAAAGCAGCTTGCCAGAAATTGAGACTTTAGGACATGATTTTTGATTAATTTTTAGAGAGTGTTGTAATCTTCCGATCTTCTGATAGAAGCCAGTGTATCAGAGCGCTTCATCGAGCTTAGAGACTAAGCGTTTTTCTGAAATACTGGCTTTCGCACGTTCCAGCATATCAATCGCTGCCGGGCCACGTAAAAGCGTTACCGCAACTGCCAATGCATCGATGTAGGTCAAGTGGGCAAGGCGCGAAGTCATCGGTGTATAAATATCCGGATCCTCTTCCACATCGACACTGATATGCACATCAGCGAGTTCTGCCAAAGGGCCACCGCTGGCACATAAGACTAAGACTTTTGCACCAGTATCTTTCGCCAATTGCACGCTGCGGATTAAATCACGCGTACGACCTGTGCGGGAAAAGGCGACCACTAAGCAATCGCTGTTTAATAAACTGGCAGATTGTGCCTGCAAGTGAGCATCGCAAAAGACCGTGGTTGGAATGCCGAAGCGGAAAAATTTGAGTTGCGCATCAATTGCCAAAGCGCCTGAATAACCGAGACCATAGCATTCAATACGGCGAGCGCGTGATAATAAGTTGACCGCGGCTTCGAAGGTGGCGCTATTGGCGGTGTTACGTGCTTCCATCAAGGTTGCGATGGTGCGATCGAAGACTTTTGGTAAAACATCTTTCACATGATCGGCCTGATTCACATCCAAATGCAAATAAGGAATTCCGGTTGCCAGGCTTTTAGCAAACGCTAGTTTGAAGGATTTGAAGCCATCAAAACCTAAGGACTGCGCAAAGCGTGCGACTGTCGGTTCACTCACATTACAAACTTGTGCCAGTACGCGTATCGACATCTCGAGCGCGTCATGCGGTTTCTGCAAAAGGAAATCAGCGACTTGTCGCTCGGCGCGGCTTAAAGCTGTACTGGCAACGCGTATGCGTGCCAGCAATCCTTTTTCAGGAGGATTATTGGTCGTGGTGTTTTTAGTGGAAAGTACGTTGACCATGTTGTGATTGCCTTTTGTCTTATACGTTTGTTTTGCTGAAGGCCGACCTTATGAGTCCGCTTTCTGCGCGGTGTTAGCGACGTTTCAAAGCTGATGGACACCAACTTACGGGCACCAACTTATGGACACCAAAAAACCTCAATCTGACATTGTGCCTGTTTTAGTAAATTGGTGATAGGCAGACTTGTCTTTAATGCGTTTTCAAACACCTGACGTTTCTCGTCACCAGTAATTACCAGCCAGATTTTTTCAGTTTGCAATAGACGTGGTAATGATAGAGAAATGCGCGTCTGATGGGTTTGCGGATGGACTGCGGCCAAACAATCTAAGCCATCTGCCTGCACAGGTGCACCAGGGAACAAAGACGCGATATGACCATCAGCACCCATGCCCAGCAAGATTGCGCTAAAGCGAGTTGGTAGTTGTTGATGCAGGCGTTCATTGATCGCTTCCATCGCTACTTCCGGTGTATTTGCCGCATTTTTTAAAGAGACCAAATTCCATTGTTTGCCATAGCTGAGTGGCAGGCATTTCTTGAATAAGCCTTCATTACTTTGCGGATCATTGTCATGCACCCAGCGTTCGTCGGTGGCGGTCAGGCGCACATCGGATGGTGATCGTTGTGCCAGCGCCTGATCGAGTTCACGATAAACTGGTGCGGGTGTTGAGCCACCTGCAAGCGCGAATGCCGCAGGGCGCTTGGCAGTTGCTGCGCTATCGATGAGATTGATCCATTCGCCAACCAGAGATTTGCTCAGCTCGGCAAAATTCTCGAAACGACGAAATTGTGTGTTAGCTTGCACGCTCGATGCCCTATCTGTGTTTGGCATATTCGACGAATTTTGTGCTGTTGTCTCCATCACTGCTTCCATGGTTTGCTTAGCCTTCCACATACTCTTCGCCCCACGCTGCTCCGTGTTGCGCTAACAAATAACTTGCCGCCGCTGGACCCCAGCTGCCTGCGATGTAGGATTTCAAACCCTCGGCATCATTTTCCCAAGCAGACATGATAGGATCGATCCACTCCCACGCGGCGCCCAATTCATCGTCACGTACGAATAAAGTCAGGTCGCCATGCAAAGCGTCGAGCAATAAGCGTTCGTAGGATTCAACACGGCGTAGGTTGGACGCTTCGGCAAAGTCCAAGTTCAATGCCACGTCAGACAAGCGTATGCCTTCGCCTGGCTCTTTTGCCTTCATAAACAATTGCACGCTTTCTTCCGGTTGCAAAGTGATGACCAGACGATTAGAGCGCAGTGGACCTTGGCCTTTACCGAATATCGAATACGGAATCGGTTTGAAGTTAATCGTAATTTCAGCGCAACGACTCGCCATGCGTTTGCCGGTACGCAGGTAGAACGGCACGCCTGCCCAACGCCAGTTATCAATCTCAGCACGAATCGCGACAAAGGTTTCAGCGCGGCTAGAAGCAGGTACGCCCGGCTCATGTTGATAGCCGATAACGGGCTTGCCATCGACTGCGCCAGCGCGATATTGACCACGTACAGTTTTCTTCGCGACATCGTCTGCCGTAAATTTACGTAATGCGCGTAAGACTTTGACTTTCTCATCGCGGATCGCATCAGGGTTGGCGTTGACTGGCGGCTCCATCGCTACGATAGACACCAATTGCAATAAATGGTTTTGTACCATGTCACGTAATGCGCCTGTCTTGTCGTAGAAGTCACCGCGAGTTTCAACGCCGACTTGTTCGGAAATCGAAATTTGTACGTCTTGTATCCACTTACGATTCCACAAAGGTTCGAGGAAGGAATTGGCAAAACGCAGTGCAAATAAATTCTGCACCATTTCTTTACCGAGGTAATGATCGATACGATAGATTTGATTTTCGTTCAAATAAGTGCGCAGGGCGGAATTGATTTCTTTGGCAGATTTCGCATCGCGCCCCAAAGGTTTTTCGACCACGACGCGGGCATTACCTTCAACCAGACCGTGTTTCGATAATTGCTCGACGACGGGAATAAAAATATCCGGGCCGATCGCCAGATAGAATAATTTTGCTTTAGTCGTATCGGCATTGACACGCGCTTTTAAGGCATCAAAATCTGTCGGTACTTTCGCGTCAATTTTTGAATAGCCTGTCAGCGCCAGAAATGCGGCTAATTGTTCTGGTGTGCCATTTGCTTTTGCTGCATAGGTTTCTATGCTCGCTGCAACACGGGTACGGAAATCATCGTCGCTTAAGGCTTCACGTGCCGCGCCGATAAAACTAAATTCGGGATCAAGACGTCCATTGACGAACGCGCTGTACAGTGCAGGAATGATCTTGCGTTTTGCCAGATCGCCAGTACCGCCAAACAATACAAAAGTAGTCATGTGGACTCCGAATAATTCTAGTTAGAGAAAAAATTAAAGAAACTTAAAATCGTTTTTGCCGCAGAGGCACAGAGGGCGCGGAGGTGCTTTTTAAAAATCTCTGCGTACTCTGCGCCTCTGCGGTTAAAAAATGTTCTTTGATTGAATAAATTATGCCACAGCTTAAACCATATTTCTTCAAAAATGTAGTTTCATTACGATATTTTTGATGGTTTTTATGTTTTAAACAGAAAATTATCGCTTTTCTGAAAGTTTGTTACAGTTTTTTTCTGTTTTTGTGCTATCTTTCAGTTATTCGAATTAGATACCCCCACAAAACTATGACGACTTCTGGACAAAATACACATCAAGTTGCAATCAACACAGTGGTTGATGCAGTTACTCAGCGCATTACGGATCGTAGTAAAACTCTGCGCGCGGAATATCTGGCGCGCTTGGAGCAATTACGCAATCGTGGTCCGCGCCGCGCTAGTTTGTCATGCGCTAATCAGGCACATGCGAATGCGGCAGCAGACAATAAAACCAAGATTTGGTTGAATCAGGCACAGAAACCGAATATCGGTATCGTTACAGCGTACAACGATATGTTGTCGGCACATCAGCCTTACGCCACTTACCCTGATCAAATCAAGGAGGCGGCATTGCGCTTCAATGCGACAGCACAAGTTGCCGGCGGTGTGCCTGCGATGTGCGACGGTGTAACGCAAGGTCGTCCAGGCATGGAATTGTCTTTGTTCTCGCGTGATGTGATTGCTCAAGCAACGGCGATTTCTCTGTCGCACGACGCCTTCGATGCGACTTTGTGTCTTGGAATTTGCGACAAAATTGTGCCTGGTTTATTGATAGGCGCTTTAGCTTTTGGTCACTTGCCAACTGTCTTTATTCCAGCCGGTCCTATGGGCTCTGGCTTGTCGAATAAAGAAAAAGCAGCAGTACGTGAACGCTATGCGCAAGGCAAAGCGACTAAAGAAGAGTTATTGGCTGCGGAAAGTGCGGCTTACCATAGTGCCGGTACCTGTACCTTTTACGGCACTGCCAACAGTAATCAAATGTTATTAGAAGCAATGGGTTTGCATTTGCCCGGCGCGGCATTCGTTCATCCATCTGATCCTTTGCGTCACGCCTTAACCGATGCGGCGGTGGAGCAGGTGTTGAAATTGACGGAAGCGGGTGGCGATTATCGTCCTATCGGTCATGTCGTGAATGAAAAAACTATCGTGAATGCCGTGATTGCTTTGTTGGCGACTGGCGGTTCAACTAATCACACCATTCACTGGATTGCGGTTGCACGCGCTGCTGGCATCCTCATTGATTGGCAAGATTTTGATGAATTGTCTTCGGTGATTCCATTGTTGACCCGTGTCTATCCGAATGGCACTGCAGACGTGAATGCGTTTGAAGATGCGGGTGGCCCAACATTTGTGATTCGCGAATTGTTGTCGCAAGGTTTGATGCATGCGGATGTGATGACAGTATTTGGCGATCAAGGATTAGCGTCGCACACAACACGTCCAGAATTACAAGATGGCAAAGTGGCTTTTATCGCGCATCCCGAAAAATCAAGTGATCCTGCTGTCGTGCGTAATGTAGATGAACCGTTTGCCGCAACAGGTGGCCTACGCTTATTGCAAGGCAATTTAGGTCGCGCGATTGTGAAGGCTTCGGCGGTGCCGGAAGACGCATGGATAGTGCGTGCTCCTGCCAAAGTATTTGAATCGCAAGACGCCTTAGTTGGTGCTTATAAAGCAGGGCAATTAAATCAAGATTTCGTCGCTGTGGTGATCTTCCAGGGGCCGCAAGCGAACGGTATGCCTGAGCTGCATCATTTCACGCCGGTACTCGGTAGCCTCATGTCGGCTGGTTACAAAGTTGCCTTGGTTACCGATGGCCGTATGTCCGGCGCTTCCGGCAAAGTTCCAGCCGCTTTGCATGTGAGTCCCGAAGTGGCGCAAGGTGGACCACTCGGCAAAGTACGTGATGGTGACATGATTGAATTGAATGTGCACACGGGTGAATTGCGTGCTTTAGTCGATGAAGCAACTTGGGCAAGCCGCACGAATCCAAGTATCAGCATCGATAGCAGCTATGGTTATGGACGTGATTTATTCGTCGCGCAACGCCGCGTCGTGACATCGCCAGAGCAGGGCGCTTCGACTTTGTTTGTTTGATTTTAAAACCCCTCAACGCCGAGGCGCTGAGACGCAGAGTAAAACCTTAAAAGAGAGGATTTCTCTGTTTCGATTTTCTCGGAGTCTCTGCGTCTCGGCGTTGAGGGGTTTAAATAGATCAGTGAAATTTTTTTTGAGTTTAGTAATTTACCGTTTTGAAGTGAGACCAAGATGACTATGACGACAGCAGCGATTATTTCCCAACTGGCACAAGTACGCGTGCTACCTATCTTGGTCACCGATGATGTGGATCAAGCGATACGTTGCGTGACGACGTTGGCAGAAAATGGTTTGCCTGCGGTTGAAATTACGCTGCGCACGCCGAACGCAATGACGGTCTTGCGTGAAGTTGTAAAAGCTTGCCCAAGCGTGACGGTTGGTGCGGGAACGATTTTGACACCAGCACAACTCGATGCGGTACGGAATACCGGTGCGGCCTTTGGTATTAGCCCAGGGATTACACCAGTGTTAGCTAAAGCGGCAGCAGAATCGGGTTTGCCGTATTTCCCAGGTGTTGGTGGCGCAAGTGATTTGATGCTGGCATTGGAACATGGTTTCAATGTCGTCAAACTATTCCCATCCGATATCGTTGGTAGCGTGAAGATGGCCAAAGCACTCGGCGGCCCATTCCCCGACGTGAAATTTTGTTTGACAGGTGGCGTGACGGTGGAAGCTACGCCGACTTTATTGCAGCAAGCGAATGTCCTGTGTGTGGGTGGTTCTTGGATGTGCCCGGCAAATTTGATCAGCGCCAATGACTGGGCGGCAATTGGACAATTGGCTGCGCAAGCTGCGGCGGCAGGCCGATAGGTATCGTGGTGTAGTTTTACTTGTGATGAATAAAGTAAGAACGAAAACCCCTCAACGCCGAGGCGCGGAGACGCGGAGTAAAACCTTAAAAGAGAGGTTTTCTCTTTTTTTTGAACTTCTCAGCGCCTCAGCGTCTCGGCGTTGAGGGGTTTTGATTTTGTCCATCATCAATTAGTGAGCAGGTGTTTTTTATTTACAGCCTTGTGCTGAAGCGTTTGGTTTTCAATTAATTTTTCTCAGGTTGTTTGATCATGGCTATCTCAGTTTCTCGTACTCCATTGTGGTGTTTGTTACAGCAACGCGCAAATAATATGTCGAGCTTGAAAGAGTTGTTTCGCGCTGATCCGCAGCGCTTTACACACTTCTCTGCTTCCGCTTGCGGTATGTTGTTGGACTATTCCAAACAACGCATGGACACGACGGCGAAACTCAATTTGTTAGCTCTAGCCCGCCAACAAGAAGTCGAATCACGTCGTGATGCGATGCTGCGTGGTGAAGCAATTAACAATACAGAAAATCGCGCCGTCTTACACACGGTATTGCGCTTGCCTAAGGGCGAGAAATTCATGCTCAATGGTGAAAACATCGCGGCCGATGTGCATAGTGTTTTAGCGCAAATGCGTAGTTTTAGCGATGCAGTACGTGAAGGTCGTTGGTTGGGTTACACCGGTAAACCAATTCGTACGATTATCAATATCGGTATCGGTGGTTCGGATCTCGGCCCGCAAATGGCCTGTATCGCCTTGGCACCATGGTCGCAAAAAAATCTATCCCTACATTTCGTGTCTAATGTTGACGGTCGTCACGTTGCCGATTCTTTAGAAAACGCCGATCCAGAAACAACGCTGATCGTAGTCGCTTCCAAAACTTTCACAACCATGGAAACCTTGACCAATGCGCGTACTGCTCGTGAATGGATGTTGAATCATGGTTGTCCTGAAGATCAAATTCGTCAACACTTTGTCGCTCTGAGTACCAATGTGAAAGCGGCTGCCGCATTCGGCATCGCAGAGGAAAACGTATTCCCATTTTGGAATTGGGCGGGTGGTCGTTACTCAATGTGGAGCGCGATTGGTTTGTCGATTGCCTTGTACGTTGGCGCAGATCGTTTTGAAGAAATGCTGGCCGGCGCACATGAGATGGATTTGCATTTTGCGCAAGCGCCGCTAGAGCAGAATTTGCCCGTCTTGATGGCATTGATTGGTGTTTGGAATATCAATTTCCTTGGTTTACAAGCTTTGTCTATCGCGCCGTATCACCAACGCATGACACGCTTGCCAGCCTACTTGCAACAATTAGAAATGGAAAGTAATGGTAAATCGGTCACGCGTGAAGGTCAGCGCGTCGATTACACGACCTCACCGATTTTGTTCGGCGAGGCGGGTACCAATGGACAACATGCTTACTTCCAATTGCTGCATCAAGGCGCGACGATTATTCCAACCGATTTTATTGTTGTTGCGGATGATGATGCTGGTTTGCCCGGCCACAATCAAGCCTTGTTAGCGAACTGCTTCGCACAGTCGAAAGCGATGGCATGGGGTAAAAACATCGATGAAGTGCGTGCAGAATTAGGTGATTTACCTGAAAAAATGTTGGCACCACGTGTGTTTGAAGGCAATCGTCCAACCTCTACTTTGTTGCTCGATTCTTTGACGCCACGCTCGCTAGGCGCGCTGATCGCGCTGTACGAACATAAAGTATTTGTGCAATCGGTGATTTGGGATATCAATGCGTTTGATCAATGGGGCGTCGAGTTGGGCAAATCCTTGGCGCAACAATTGATTAGCCTCGATCCTGCGGCAGTGAAAGAAGAATACGATAGTTCCACCAAGGGTTTGTTAAAAGCTTTGACCAAGCGCCATCGCTGAGATGTAGTTCCCTCTCCCGCAAGCGGGAGAGGGCTAGAGTGAGGGTGGTTCAGAGTGTAGGGCGGGTTGCACCCGCCCTACAAAAACCATTTTCCTCAATATGAATTGTAGGCATTTGATTTATATTGAATGAAGCTGATCTACCCGCGCGCAGCGCGATCTGCTTTGTTAAGATGTTTTGACTTTTTAGTTGCTCCGTTTCGCATAAACTATTTACTTTTCTTAATTTATTTAAAACCATTTAAAGCTGATCATGAACGATATCGCTGACGATAAAGACCAGAGCCTCCGTGAAGACATCCGCCGCCTTGGGCGCATTTTGGGTGACACGGTGCGAAATCAACACGGTGAAGAAGTGTTTTCACTGATTGAAACGGTGCGTCAAAACTCTATTCGTTTTCGTCGCGATGCCGATGTGGCGGCGCGTGCAGAGTTGGAAAATACACTCGATACATTAACGAATGATCAGACTACGCATTTGATTCGCGCCTTCAGTTATTTTTCTCACTTAGTCAACTTGGCGGAAGATCAGCATCATATTCGTCGCACACGTGCGCATTTGATCGCTGGTTCCGCACCTCGTCGCGGTAGCCTGGCACATACGATAGAAACATTGTTCGCCAGTGACAATGCCGCTGAAAATTTGAATGCATTTTTTCAGACAGCGGAAGTAAGTCCGGTGCTGACCGCACACCCAACTGAAGTTCAGCGTAAGAGTATTTTGAATTGCCAAATGGTGATCACGCGCTTATTAGATGAACGTGATCGTATGCAATTGACGCCAGAAGAATCGCGTGCCAATGAAGATGCTTTGCAGCGTGCGGTGTTGACTTTGTGGCAGACGCGTATGTTGCGCATGTCGAAGTTGTCGGTGCTCGATGAAGTCGAAAATGGTCTGAGTTTTTATGATTACACTTTCTTGCGCGAGTTACCGCATTTATACGCAGGCCTAGAAGATTTACTCGCGAGTAAAGATCAGCGCTTTGAGAAAACGGAGTTGCCGAGCTTCATGCGCTTAGGCAGTTGGATCGGTGGCGATCGTGATGGTAATCCGTTTGTGACAGCCAGCGTTTTGGAAAAAACGCTAACCATGCAATCGACGCGTGCTTTCAAATTCTATTTGGAAGAATTGCACACGCTGGGTTCACAATTGT
Source organism: Undibacterium sp. GW821-FHT11H02 (assembly GCF_058808015.1). Lineage (NCBI taxonomy): Bacteria > Pseudomonadati > Pseudomonadota > Betaproteobacteria > Burkholderiales > Oxalobacteraceae > Undibacterium > Undibacterium sp. GW821-FHT11H02. The sequence goes on from NZ_JBXARG010000004.1 coordinate 78,038, forward strand.
CGATGGCGACCTTGCTGGTGAAAGTATCGCCTGAGTTGGTGGCACTTGCTGAACGGTCTCCCGATCATTCGCCACATCGTGCGGATGAGCCGTATCGTTTGGCAGTCAGCGGCGTCTATGCGCGCTTGGCAAGTACTTTTAAAAACTTGTTAGGTTTAGATCCTGTGATCGCGCCTTGTGGCCTTGCGGATGCTTATTCTAGCGCCGAAGAATTGGTCGCCGATCTCGATGTGATTCATCAATCTTTATCTGACAATGGCTCGATAGGAATTACCCGTGGCCGCCTGCGTCATCTACGTCGTGCAGTTCGTGTGTTTGGTTTCTATTTGGCACCGATCGACTTGCGTCAAAACTCTGATGTACACGAACGCGTGGTGGCGGAGTTGCTCAAAGCAGCGAATCCAACTATCGATTATTTGTCATTGAACGAAAATCAACGCATCGACGTCTTGGTAGCAGAAATCAGTTCTTCGCGCCCATTAGCGTCTCCGTATTTAACGTATTCAGAAGAAACGCAATCTGAATTAGCGATTTATCGTGCCGCTTGTACGGCGCAACAGCGTTACGGCAAGGGTGCAGTACCGAATTGCATTATCTCGAAAACCGACGGTGTTTCCGATATGTTGGAACTCGCCTTATTGTTGAAAGAATCTGGCTTATTGCATCCAGCCGAAGCGCGTCTCGATGTGAATATTATTCCGCTATTTGAAACGATAGGTGATTTGCAAAATAGTGCGCCAGCGATGGATAGATTATTCGGTATCCCAGCTTATGCGCGTTTGTTGGCGAGTCGGAATAATGCGCAAGAAGTCATGCTCGGCTATTCAGATAGTAATAAAGACGGCGGCTTCTTAACCTCTGGTTGGGAATTGTATAAAGCCGAAATTGATTTAGTTGAAATCTTCGCCAAACATCAAGTGCGCCTGCGCTTATTCCACGGTCGTGGTGGCTCCGTTGGTCGTGGTGGAGGTCCAAGCTATCAAGCGATTTTGGCGCAACCAGCAGGTGCGGTCCAAGGCCAAATTCGTTTGACAGAACAAGGTGAAGTTATCACCGCGAAATATGCAAATCCCGAGGTAGGGCGTCGTAATTTAGAAGTCTTGGCTGCCGCTACGATGGAAGCGAGTTTGCTATCGCACACGGAATTGGCGCTACGTCCAGAATTTCTCAAAACCATGGAAGCTTTATCCGAAAATGCCTTTAAAGCGTATCGGAATATGGTCTACGAGACCGAAGGCTTTGAGCAATATTTCTGGGAATCGACGGTGATTTCTGAAATTGCTGGTTTGAATATTGGCAGTCGTCCTGCATCACGTAAGAAATCGACTGCGATCGAAGATTTACGCGCGATTCCTTGGGTCTTTAGTTGGTCACAATGCCGCTTGATGTTACCAGGCTGGTTTGGTTTTGGTAGTGCGGTCAAGCAGTATTTAGAGGCGAATCCAAGTCATGGTTTGCAGACTCTGCAAGCGATGTTTAAAGACTGGTCTTTCTTTTCGACTGTCTTGTCGAATATGGAAATGGTCTTGGCGAAAAGCGATATCGGGATTGCGAGTCGTTATGCGCAGTTGGTCAAAGATGAGGAATTACGCAACCGTATTTTTCCGCGCCTGGAAGCAGAGCATGCTTTAACGATAGAAGTGCTTAAACAAATTTCGGGGCGTGAAGATCTGTTGTCAGATAATCCTTTATTGAAACGTTCTATCGTCAATCGCTTCCCTTATTTATCACCGTTGAATCATGTACAGGTCGAGCTCCTAAAGCGCTATCGTCAGGGGGATGAAGATGAACGTGTACGTCGCGGAATTCATTTGTCGATTAATGGTATTGCCGCTGGTCTGCGTAATAGTGGTTGACGAGTGCTTGATGAGTGCTTGATTAGTCTTGATTTAGGACAGGTAAATCAAACAACGAATCCTTCATAGGATACGCATCTTTAATTATTATTCGGTCAAAAAGGGAGTATTCGCTATACTCCCTTTTTTATTGGCAGGTTTAAGACTATGGGAATTGCATTACTAGGTGTGATAGGCTGGTCAGGCAGTGGCAAGACTAGCTTGTTGGAAAATTTACTTGCAGGATTAAGCGCACAATCTAAACGCGTCAATTTGGTAAAACATAGTCATCACGATGTGATTTTGGAGCCTGAACATAAGGACAGTGCTCGACTACGACGCGCTGGTGCGCAAGAAGTCTTGCTAATTTCACCTTTTCGTTATGCCATTGTTCATGAATTACCTGAAGTGCCGGAACCTGAGTTAGCTGAGTTGTTGTTACGACTTGCACCAGCCGATTTGACTTTAGTTGAAGGTTACAAATGGGCGCCGATAGCAAAATTGGAAGTATTCCGTCCTGCACTAAATAAGCCCGCAATTTATCCAAATGATCAGTATGTTGTAGCGGTCGCTTCCGATGTGCCACGCCCAAGCGATTGCCCAGAACACATTAACTGGCTAGACTTAAATCAAACTCAGCAAGTGTTGGATTGGCTATTAGATAATCTTAGTCAAGGGCGATTCAGTAATGCACTGTAAGTTATGACAACATTCGAGCCGCGATCCAAGCATAGAGAACATAAAAAAAAGAATTTGAAAAAAACGCTAAAGTATCCTTAAATTCTGACCGTTAAAGGAGATATAGATAAGGAGAATTGTCATGGATGTTTCCGGAATTGCGAGATCTGCAACTACGATAGCCGATGTAGGTGTCAGTCAAGAGGTGAGCATTGCGGTGCTGAAGAAGGCAATGGATATTAGTAAAGATAGCGCCACTGCGCTGATTGAAGCCATCCCTAATTCTAGTGCTAATACTGTGCCAAACTTACCGCCTAATTTGGGACGTAATATTAATACAACCGCCTGACTGTATAGTCTATCGAATTTATTTTTTGCTCAGTAAACAGCGTTCAATGAAAATTGAGCGCTGTTTTGTTTTTGGGGAAAGTTTTTTTAGCTAATACGATTTGAGTGATAATTGTGCCCAATGGCACAAGCTAGATTTCACGCAATCGGTGATAATTCATCATGATGGCAAGGCTTTAGTTTTATTGCTCTGATCCTTCAGATCGTTTGAGTCGAATGATTATGTTGTTGAAACTTCATTGAGCCTTATTTTGTAATGACTATTTGTATTATTGGGGATGTGTATGACAAAACCAGACTGGAACTGGTCGGATAGATTGAGTTTGCAGCATGATGTGATGGATGAAACTCATCAAGAGTTCGTTGCGCTATGTGCCGCTTTGTCTTTGAATGAGCCTAGTACTTACCTAAATCGCCTTGACGCATTGATAGAACATTCAATCGAACACTTTGCGCAAGAAGATACTTGGATGCGTGACAACAATTTTCCTCCGGCTGGATGCCATCAAGGCGAACATGACGCCGTTTTGCAAGTAATGCAAGAAGTTAGACGGCGCTATGCAGATGGTGAGTGTGACCTTGGAGCTAGTTTGGCAGAAGAATTACCTTTATGGTTTGAGCACCACGTAGCCACAATGGACAATATGCTGGCCCAGTTTTTAATCAGCAATGAAATTGCTGTAGAAAAGTCACAAGAGGCCAAGAAAGACTTAATAAGTAGTGCTGCCTAAATATGGCGGTGTTTGGCACTCGTTTTTTGTAAATGCAGACGAGTGCTTCAGCTTTACGCTTGTACTTTGATACAAACATCGCTTAACTGAACTTTTTGACCTGGACGAATTTTCGCCGTCTTGCGCAGTTCTTGTTTACCGTCTACGCGGACTGCGCCACTGGCGACAATGACTTTCCCTGCGCCACCGCTATCGCAAATTCCCACCAGTTTTAATAGCTGATTTAATTCTACATAGTCGCCTTCTACGCTAAAGCTGATTTCTTGCATGACTTTCCAATCTAAAAAGTTCTTTGAATGTGCGAGGATACACCATTTTAAAGGCTTTACTAGCGAGCAAAATCGAGGCAGAATCAAAATTCAAAAATTTTTTGAAGTAGTTTTGTAAGGATTCTTTGACTGTCTCGACTACTCATTGTTGTTTGCAGTTAGTGGCGTCTTATCGCTGCTTTTTTTATTACATTTTGGAGAAAAAACATGAGCAACTTAAATAGTAAAGCAATGATTGCCGTCGCATTGGCAGGTTTGATGGGCTCTTCTACTTTGATGGCGGCTGATACGCCAAAGACAGAGAAATGCTATGGTATCGCTAAAGCGGGAGCAAATGATTGCGCGACAAAAAATGGCAGTCACTCGTGTGCTGGTCAGAGTAAGAAGGATAATGATCCTAATGAATGGAAAAAGGTACCAGCAGGTAGTTGCGAAAAAATGGGCGGCAAGTTAGAAGCACCTAAATCTTAAGTTTTGCGATTTAGATTTTTTAAACTTGAAGAACAATTTTTCTTCCATTGAAAACCGCAAATCTACGTCCGGAGCGCCTATATTAACGGGCAATGGAATAGGTTTGCGGACACCACATTATCGTCAGTTTCTAGAGCAGCAAATAGAAATAGACTGGTTAGAAGTTCACTCTGAAAATTATTTTGGTGATGGCGGATTCGATTTACACGTACTCGAACATGTCGCACAAAACCATCCTATCAGTTTGCATGGTGTAGGCCTCGGTCTAGGCTCCGCGGCGCCTGATCAGATCAATCAAATTCATCTACAAAAGCTAAAACGCCTGGTAGACAGAATTCAACCTGGTTTGGTCTCAGAACATCTGTGCTGGGGCGCTGTGGCTCAGCAAAATCTCAACGATTTATTACCGCTAACTTTGTCGGACTGCGCTTTGAAGCTGGTTTGCGAACGAGTTGATTTCCTACAAAATTATTTGCAGCGCCAGATCTTGATTGAAAACGTGTCCACTTATGTACGTTTTCGCGATGATGCTATGAGCGAGGCGGAATTTCTTATCTCTTTGAGTCAACAAACTGGCTGCGGCATCTTGCTGGACATTAATAATCTTTACGTCAATCAATGCAATCACGGTGAGGACGCTCGCGCGGCGATACAGCGATTTGCAAGTTTGTCAGATCAGGTTGTTGGTGAGATTCATTTAGCAGGCCATACCAGTGTTGAGGGGGGGGTGATCGACGACCACGGCAGTTGTGTGGCGCCTGAAGTTTGGGCGCTTTATAGCGAGTTTTGTCGAAGTGTGAGCGCTGAAATTCCTACGCTGATTGAATGGGACACAGATGTGCCTGAATTGGACGTGTTATTGAACGAAGCCAATAAAGTTCAAGAGATTCGTCAGCAGCTAAGGGCTAAGCATGGACGATAAATTGCGACAAATCCAAGAAGAGTTTTCTCAGCTACTTGTGGCTCCGGATTTGGATTTAGTCCCTGATTTCTTTTCTACAGGATCTAGCGTGATCCGACAACGTCTGTCGATCTATCGAGGCAATGTCCAGAGTATTTGGATCAAGACTTTGGAAAATACTTTTCCAGTTCTGCAACAACTGGTTGGGACTGAGTTTTTTACTTACCTTGCTTTGCAATACGGCAGGCAATTTCCTTCTCAATCAGGCGATTTGAATCAGTTTGGATCACAATTTTCGCGTTATCTCGCAGACGAGGTGGCAGTGAAAACATATCCTTATTTCAGTGCGGTAGCCGAATTGGAATGGCAATTGCATTGTGCTTACTATGCTGAAAACCAAGCGCCAATCAGTTTGCAACAATTTTTGCATGAGGCAGGAAGTAATATGCAGCAAAGCCGATTGCTGTTTCATCCTGCAAGTAGCCTGTTTCAGGCAGCTTATGCTGCGGCGCAAGTGTATCTGGCGCATCAGGTGCAAGCCGTGGTCGCAATTGATGTTCCCTTAGATAGCGCCTGTTGGGCTTTAATTAGTCGCCCTAGGTGGCGGGGTGAACTTATGCTTTTAGATGCGGCGAGTTTTCAAGCCCTACTCGCCTTGCAGCAAGGTCAGACATTGGGTGATGCGTTAGAACTGGCAATATCAATTGATCCACAGTTTGATATTGCCGCACAATTGCAGAGATGGTTTTCTTCGGGGGCTTTTATTGGATATAAGTGTAAGGAATTGTGAGTTTGTTTCGACTAACTAGCTCTATCATTTTGCTTTGATATTCCAATGAATAAATTCCTATATCTGCATCAATCATTGACGCGTTTCGATGGTAAGTTGCAAGACCTCATTCGTACAATCGTCGAACTTGGCTTGCGAGTATTCGTCTCGTGGCAGTTTCTAAAATCGGGTTGGGTAAAGTTGCAAGATTGGCCCTCAACTTTGGAATTGTTTCGTGAGGAGTATCAAGTTCCGATGGTCTCGCCGGAAATCGCTGCCTACTTGGGAACGGCGGGGGAGCTTATTTTTTCAGTTTTGTTATTGATAGGACTCTTTTCACGTCTAGCAGGCGTCGGCTTATTTGCGGTAAATCTGATGGCATTGGTTTCCTATCCTATCCTTTGGACTTTGGATTGTCCCGCCGGTCTGAATGATCACTTTTATTGGGGAGGGCTGTTATTGCTCTCTGTCATATGGGGACCAGATAAACTAAGTTGCGACAGATTTTTGCAGCGTTTGCTGCAGCAAAAGCAGTAGTAACCAGGAAACTTGATCAGGAATACTTGGTTCATAATCTCTAATCTAAATGGCACAAAATAAAAAAACGGGAATAAATCCCGTTTTTTTATTTTGGGAAGAAACTTTAACTCTTCCCATTATCGCTAAATTCAGCTTACTTCCACTTACGTTTTGCTAACTCTTCGCCGACAAAGCTAGCGAATAAAGAGTAACCTAAGGGGGATGGATGAACATTATCTGCGAAATAGTATTTGCTAGTATCGCCAGCGATCAAGTTGTTGGCGCTACAAACCAAAGATGAACCGAGAGGATTCTTCGCTGCTGTCAGATCACAAGCGGGTGTCGTTACATTACCGATGCCATAAGTGCCAGGATTAGCAGTATGGTCACGGAAGCGTGAGAACAGATCTACAAATAAGACATTGTCATTGCCGGCCAAACCGGCCAGTAGGCGGGCATTAAATGTGATGCTCATACCGTTTAACAAAGTTTGGGTATCAGCACTTTGTTTCAGGGCGTCGGGCGTTCTGCTCAAGTCTGGCATATTGATGACCACGACATATTTGGCGCCTTTTGCCAATATGAGATTGTTCACGTAGCCAGCTAATTCAGTTCCAGCGGTTCCCATTGCATCCACGTAGGTTTGCGCGTTCGCTTTAGCATAAGCAGCACCAGCGGGAGCTCCAACCGTAGGCGTTAAAGTTGCCACTGCAGCAGGTACGCAATTACTTGCTTGCGCATCAGTCGGCTTACACGCGCCGCTAGCGATGTCCTTTTGGATTTGACCTGGTACCGCTGCGGTTACCGCGGCTGTCGCTGCGGCTGTCGCTGCGGCGGATAATGTGCTCGCTTGGATAAACGCATCGTTCGGACCGCCGCTGACGAATACGATTTCAGTGCCGCTAAATTTGCCACCGACTGCGTCTAAGTGATTTTGAATTTGTTTAGCGACCGGTACTGTCATTTGCCCCAAAATTGCATTGTTACCGCCCAAAGCTTTGTTGCCTGGTCCCACTGGGTTGGTGACACGTGCGCCACCTTGTGCATAGCCTGTACAGCCAGAATTATTTTTGACTGCTACGTTGAATCCTTGCGACGCCAAACCTTCTAAGCCTGTTTGCGCTGCACATGGTGCTGGCAAACCTAGATCTGCCGCCACAATTTCTGTCCAATTCTTGGAGGTCGCGCTATTAATTGTGTACTTACCTCCGCCCAATGCCGCGACCGTACCTACTTTGTAGCTGCCGACGTCGCTCAAACTATCACCGAAAGTGACTTGGGAAGTAAACTTGATTTTTGGCGCTGGATCGGTGGCACTGCCGCCGCTACCACCACATCCGGCAAGAATCGCGGCTGCAAGGATAGTGAGTGAATAATTTAAATGACGCATTTTGTCTCCTGATCAATTTTATAAATTTGGGCGAAACGAACGATAGTGCTATTTGAGTGCTCACTATATGCCATTACGTTCTGGCATGGGGTTGAGAGGTGCAATTAAACGACATTCAAAATTAGAAGTTTTATTCGAAAAAAATCATCATTTTTACACAGCAAGTATTGAAAATTATCAATGAAAAAGTCCCATTTTTTATTGCTGGTTTCATAGCAGATGAAAGGTATTCTGAGATGTCTTTTTTTGACGCTCGTTTTACATTTTTTGTTAGTATCTATTTTGCGACAATACTAGAATTCCTAGCGATGCTCCTATACAAGTGCTGCGATCAATGTCATATTTTGACAAATGAAAATTAGTACGTGCGTTCGTTTTACAAGTATTTGAGAACTATTTTGGAGACAAAAAAATGAAAATGAAGTTAATAATCGCTGCATTGAGTACCTGTTTTGCTGCCCCAGTATTTGCACAGACCAATGTTACCTTGTACGGGATTTTGGATGCAGGCATTCAAGTCAGTAATAGTGGTAAAGGCACTCAAACGAAGATGGTCAGTGGTATTGCCGACGGCTCCCGTATCGGCTTTAAAGGCACTGAAGATATGGGCGGGGGTTACAAAGCAATTTTCAATCTGGAAGCTCGTGTAGAGGTAGATACCGGTAGTAACAAGGCAGGTAACTTGAGCGATTATCAAGGCTATGCATTGACTAAAGGTATGGACTTTCCAGATTTTGGCAACCCTGCATTGAAAGGTGCGGCGGCTCAAACCTTAGCTGGTGTGCGTTCTGCATTGCAGCCTAAATATAACGTAAATGCGACTTCTCCGCAGGTGTTGGCAAGAGGCGGTGGACCTGATGGCGGTTTGTTTGATCGTACGGCAATGGTCGGTTTGATCACACCAGTCGGTGCAATCTTAGCTGGTCGTATGTACACGCCTGCGTATGAAATTTTTAATGCAGCTGATACATTTGAGAGTGGAATGGCGGGTAGTTGGGGTGGTATTACTGGCGGTACCGGTGGATTGTTAACGACCGGCATGGCGATTCGCTCAAATAAATCTCTACAGTACCGTATTGAGTTACCTAACGGTTTTGGCGGTGCATTGATGTACGGCTTTAAAAATTCTGGTTACATCGGCTTAGATAAGGACTTTCTTGCTGCCAATGTGAAATACAAGGCGAACGGTTTCGACGTTGGTATTGGTTATAACCGCGGTACAAATACTGATGGCACTACAGGCTTGATAACAGCGACAGCGGGTGGTTCATATAGTATCGATGACTTTAAGTTTTTCGCTGGCTATCAGTCGATGAAAAATGAGAACTCTATTTTGTTACCGGTATTTTTTGATGCTTGGGATCAAGAAATTACTCCAGGTTTAAAAGCAGGAGGCGTTCCAACGCCGGTTATCGCTGCTTGGACCAGTATTTTTAGATCTAATATCACAAAAAATTTCAAGCTGAAAGCTGAGAGTTATAGCTTAGGTATGCATTACAAGATTGGTAATGGCCGTATCATGGCGTCGTATAGTCATCAAGATGACAAAACTTTGTCGAATAGCGATGTGACTCAATATGGCTTGGGCTACGACTATAATTTGTCCAAACGTACAGATCTTTATGCAGTCGTTGGCTATACCAAGAATCAAAACGATGGTCAGTATGCGCCAGGTGCAGCTAGTGCTTCGGGTGGTTTTACCGAGGTGCCAGGTCAACCAGGACGTGTCATGCAATTTGGTATTCGCCATCGTTTCTGATCATAGGATCGTTGGATAGCAAAAAATGAAAAGTGCTGCGGTTTGCAGCACTTTTTTTTTGGCGTTTGCTTTTATAAAGCAACCTGGTTTCTGCCCCTTTCTTTCGCACGATAAAGTGCGGCATCCGCATTAGCGATCACGTTTTGACCGTCTTGATCTACTTGCAAGCTGGCCAATCCGAGTGATGCGGTGATATGTGGTAATGGTTTTTCTTTATCTAAAAAAATCTGGGCATGCCGGATTTTTTCACACAGGCGCTCGGCGACGACTAGCGCAGACTCTTTCGTGGTATTCGGCAAGATAACTAACATTTCTTCACCGCCGTAACGTGCTGCAAAGTCACTGGGCCGTAGGCCATTATTGATCACTTTTGCCGCTGCTTGTAAGGCTTCATCGCCGATTACATGGCCGTATTGATCATTGAATTTCTTAAAATGATCGAGATCTATCATGATGATGCTAAGTTCGGTTTGCGTTGCATGCGCATGTTCGATCAAACCGGGAAGTTGCGTGTTCAACCATGAACGGTTATGCAGGCCTGTGAGTCCATCCACCATAGAAAGTTGGCGATAAAATTCCCCCACTTTTTGGCGATTGCGCAATTGGGCGTTGGCGGCTCGAATCCGGAAAGAGAGAAGTCGTAATAAATTGCGTGCGACACCATTTGATTCATCGATTAATTTCCACATACAAGCTGCATCAATTAAAAGCAATTGACTGTCGCTGACTGCTGCAATTGTGGCTACCGACGTTTCTTCATTCAATACCGAAATCTCACCGACGCATTCGCCTGCGAAATACTGTGAGCTGGCATTTTCTAACTGACGCTTTGAAACATTAGTTGCTTGCGCTAAGGTGCCAAGTAGAACGACGTACAAACAGGCGCCTGAACTATTACTATCGATGACGATCTCGCCTGCTTTAGCGGACACGACTGGACAGGCATTAAGTGCCTGTTGAATTGAGATAATTTCTTGGGGAGCCAAACCGTGAAAAAGTTGAATGTCATTTACCTTAAAATCCGAATCTCTAAAATGACCTATATGTTCCAAGACGACCTCTGAATTAAGCAAAACTTCGTTTTCAAGATTTTTTCCTAATTTGCGCAGAATGAAAGTGCTAAATTAAAGTGCTAAATAAAATAAGATAATACTCGCTTGTGAATGCTTATTGAATAATTTGATTCAAAGCTTCGAAGCGTAGCTCAGTCTCCTGAAAAATTGCCAAATAAGTTTCTTCTGATAGAGCCAAACTGTCCCATGCGAACGCTGAAATCGGTGGTACTAATTCATGCTCATCGCCACTCAAGTCTAAAGCGTGAACGATAGAATTGGCGACATGCACGATAGATGCAATGGAATTGAGTTCTTTGTCATTGGGTTCATGATGACCACGAATGGCATCTTGTATTGCATCTGAAAAGTTCCATTGTAAGGCTAAAATTAAACCGACCGCGACGTGGTCAACCCCAAGCACGCTACGTTCTGCATCGAGTAAGCTGCAATCTTTCTCTACCGAACACTTAAGCACTTCTTCATATTTTTTTGGGAAGCGTGAGACTAATACCAATCGCCCGATATCGTGTAATAGACCTGCGGTGAATGCGAAATCTTGCTTAAGATGCAGATGGCGGGAAATGACTTCTGCACAAATCGCGGTTGCAATGTTGTGCCGCCAAAATGCAATATTATTGAATCCGCGACAATGAGCTATTGGAAGATTACGGGTGAAAATGCTGGTACGTATCAAATTTTTCAGATTTTTCGTTCCCAACATCGAAACCGCTTGTTGAATGGTGACGACTTTTGAGTTTGCACCGTAGTAAGATGTATTCGCTACTTGTAATACTTTTGCCGCCAGCGATTGATCTAATGCCACTTTTTCTACAATAGTGTTTAAAGTGATATCTTCATTATTGAGATCGTTCAACATTTCCTGAGCAACTTGAGGCAGGGTCGGTAAGTCATTAATCTTATTAATAACTTCTTCTAACGAGAGCTCAAGGTCGTTATGATCCCGGATATACTGATTCATGATAAATCACCGTGGCGGTATTTTTCGATATATGTTTTCAGTGTATCAGTTGGGTCACCATAAGGTGCGTGTTTGAAAATATGACTTAATCTGTCGATTTTTTTTTGTTTGTTCTCAGTTTCGTCATTAACTTCGCTATCCACTTGAACAATAGCGAGCTGATGCACATGATGATGCGCCATTGCTTTTATCGTATTGTCAGTTAATGTGCTGCCGGCCGGTAGTAGGATGTGTCCAAGTTTATCTAATAAATTTTCAGATAAAACCATACCTGCAGTCACTTTTGAGACGGGTACATAATGATGTTTCTTGCTCATATGCGAATTCTCCTGTGACGTCAGTGTAATGATTTTCTTGAGAAATATAAAAAGTTGTTGTAATTCGGGCTTAAGGTCATGTTGTCGTGAGACCCGGCACCGCCTGAGTGCTGAGATCTAATTCAGGTCTGCGTTGATTGGCACGATCAATTTATAGCAGTCTGTTTAACTATATATCGGAAAAAATGAAGCATTTCATGAGCCGCCTGAAGTATTTATATCGAGATTTTGTCTTGCATCGTCCCCGATTTGTATTTGCAATGGCCTTAGGCTTATTCGGATTCTTTATATTCCCACACGAATGGAGCTTCATGAGCAGGGCGTTAGCAGGATGGAATCTGGCCGTATGGGTCTATTTATTTTTGGTTGTTTGGTTATTGCGTGGTTCTAATCATGAGAGCGTAGTGAAAGTGGCTGAGCGTGAGGATAACAGTGCGCTCGCTGTATTATTCATTTTGACCTGCTCAGCCACCGTTAGTTTGCTGGCTATCGTATTTGAACTAAGTAATTTGCGTGCCGCTACTGGGGAAATGCGGATCGTAAAATATCTATTTACCGGCGCCACAGTATTCGGGGCCTGGATATTGCTCGGTGTGATTTTTATGTTTCACTATGCTTTGTTGTTTTATCGCTCTCCTAAAGAACATCGAGCTTTACTCTTTCCCAATCACGAAGAACATCCGGATTATTGGGACTTTCTATATTTTTCATTCACTATCTCGGTCGCTCTACAAACATCTGATGTAGCCGTGATGTCACGCGAAATGCGAAAAACCGTGCTAGCGCAATCGGTTTTGAGCTTTATTTATAACGCTGCGATATTGGGATTTTCTATCAACATCGCAGCTGGTATCGTGGGGAATTAAAACGCTTTCTTACTTCGACTTACCAACGATGATGGCCATCGTGGCGGCGTCCTTGATCGTCTCTGTCGTGCCTAAAGTCGCGATCATTTCTATCAAAGCGCCTATCATATCTATCATCGCGGTCTCGGTGTTCCCGGCGATCGTAGCGGTAGTGCGCGGCACGCCAAGGGCGCCCGTAGCGCTGTTCTACATAGACATGGTCGTAATAGGGAAGCGCTGAGCGCAATTGCACAGGAAGGCCGCCAATATTGATGTTGATACCAAATGGCAGGCGCACTCCTGAGCGCCATTGTGCCCCTTCTGACCAATACCAAGTGCGGGCGCGCGGCGAAAAATAGACCTGATGACTTGGGTAGTACACATAGTCGTAAAATTGCACCGGTGCTGGTCGTGAATATAACTGCGCCGGTGGATATCGATCATGAGCGTTGGCGTTAAGTGTGGCACTACCAGCAGCCATAAACGCCAAACTTAGCAGTATTGTTTTGAAGGTATTTCGTTTCATCTTAAGCTCCTGAGGTTGACCTGTACCGCAATAACGGTGTGTTAACAAAATAAGCTGACAAACTATTTGAAACAAAATATTTCTATCTATTCGTTTTTATTGAAGAAGCTTTCTTTTTTGTCCATCAATAAACTGAGCAAGTCCTAGATCTACAGTCTTATTGAATACTAGACTTTCAGTGAGTTAACGATAAACACGTGGATTTTTGTGATTTCGATCTAAGTCTTGCTATGATGCTTACTTTCCTAAGTCTCTTTTATTTTATTGATACCTCCCTATGTTTGATTTTATTTCTAAACTGATACCAGGTCGTTCTGCCGTAAAGAAAAGCGATCAGCAAGCAATCGTTACATTAAGCAAAACCCTGCAAGAAGGGGATAAACACAAGGAAAAAGAGCAAGCGCGTCAGTCTTATCTGCAAAAAATTGATGCTGCCGCTAATAATGAATCGGTATTGATAGATTTGTTAATGCAATGTGATTTTGCGGACGGACGATTTCATGCCGCGCAAAAAATCACTAGCCAGCCTGGCATGGAAAAAGTACTGCCAGTGATGCGCAAGCTCGATAAACGCGTCGCTAAATTGCTGCAATCCCGACTGGATGATATTTCTCAGCAAGCACAGAACGAACTAGCAGCGCGGACTTGCATTGATGCTGCGGACCGTTTGCTCCAACAATCAGTTATCCTCAGCAATCAAGTCGTTGACTTGGATAAGCAATATGCACAATTGAAATCGGTCTTACCTAGATTGGCCGCGCAGTTTCAAGAAAAACGTCAGGTATTGACACAAGGCCTCGATCGTCAAATTCAATTGCAGCAACGCCTATTGGGTCTGGTGCAGGAAATCGGTGCTGTGGTCGATCATGCTGACTTGGATTTGAAAGAAAAATTCACGGTGTGGCAAGCCATTATTGATGCTTGCATCGCCGATCCTTACGCTGCTTCTTTGCCTAAAAGCCTATTGAATGAATCTCAGCTTAAGCTGCAGGCACTACAAGATAATTGGCGTGCTGCACAGCAGCGACCAGAGCAAACACAAAGTCAAACGCAAGACCATTCATTGTCTTCTGATACCACGGCAATTGATGGAGTGGCGCATGAGTCAACTCAGGTCGCTCAGGCGGCAGCTAAATCTATCAATAAGAAAGTAAGTAAGCCTGTTCTAACACTTTCGATTGAGCAAATTGAGTCAACTTTGCAGCAGATGGAGGCTGCCCTAGAGCAAGGTAGTGTCCAGAATGCACGTAAGTTTGATCGTGAATTGCGCGATGTGGATACCAAGCAAAATTATGCTAATTTGGTATTGAGCCAGCAGTTGAAAGAACGTATTAATCTGGCTCGTAAAGAATTGCTGCATTTATTGTCTTGGGCAAAATGGAGTGGAAATGCATCTCGTGATGAGTTGGTGAATACAGCGGAAGGTTTGGCGGGGTTGAAGCTAGACCCAAAAGAAATTGTAGGAACGGTTTCCGCATTGCGCGAACAATGGAAGCAAACCGAAACGAATACTGGGGCCGCCAGTAAAGAGTTATGGACACGATTCGATGCCGCTTGCAATGCAGCCTATGCCCCAGCCGCGCAGTTTTTTAAAGAGCTCAATGAGCAGCGTAAATTGAATGTGGCGCAAGCAGAAAGCCATTTGAATGAATGGCGAGAACAGGCTCAGACATTGCTTATACCTGCCGATACTGGCTATGCGCAGCCAGACTGGAAGCGTGTATTTGCCAGTATCTTGCAGATGCAACAAAGTTGGCGTGCTTTGGGGCCTGTGGATCGTAAAGACAAGCAGCGCCTAGATAAAGATTTCGACACAATGCTCGCGCCAATACGTCAAGCTTTAGCACAACGCCAAAAAGAAGAAGTGAGCACACGTGAAGAACTGATACTCGCGGCGGCTCAATTAGACGGGGCGCAGAATGCTTCTTTAGATCAATTGCGGCAATTGCAACAACGTTGGCAAGTCCAAGCCGCAAGTGTTCCCTTGCCGCGTAAAGAAGAGCAAGCTTTATGGGAGCGCTTTCGTGCCGCTTGTGATGCGGTATTTGAAAAGAAACGTGCCAATGCTGAAAGCGCTGATAAACAGCGTCAGGACAATTTACAAGCGAAAGAAAAAATTTGCTCTGATCTACAACAGGCACTGCAAGACGATCTTAGTGTTATGTCGCAGATAACAAGTTTGATTGGCAATGCAAAAACGGCTTGGCGGCAGATTGGTCAAGTGCCACGCGCTGAAGAGCAAAAAATAGAACAAAAATTTCAAACTTTGCTCGATGCATTGCAACAGCAATTGCAACAAGCACAAAGTAAAGTGAAACAGGAAAAATCTCAGCGCCTTCTGGCAAAAATCGAAACCTGTTTGCAACTAGAATTGTTACTACAGAGTCCTAACACCGAAACGACAAAATTACATGCCTTGAAGCAAGCATGGAGTGATACGTCGTTGCCCAATTCAATAATTACTAAGTCTTTGCAGCAACGCTTCGAGCAAATTTGTAATGCACTAGATTCCTCTACTAGTAATTTCAATATGGAGCAAAGTCGGCAACAAATGAGCGTCAATCGTCCCGCCTTTGACAATATATTGCTGCACCTCGAAATTTTACTCGGTGTGGAAAGTCCGGTTGATTTAAGTCGTGAACGCTTGCAAAAACAAGTTGAAGTCTTGCAGTCCTCATTAAAAAATGGACAGAATCAGAAACAACTAGGAGAGATGTTGAACCAATTGCTGAGTCTTCCGCTGATGCCTGATGTCGCGGTACAACAACGTATGCAAAATGTGTTGGCTCGCGCCGATTTGATGGTGCAGTAAGACCCACAAATTCCTATTGACGGCTCCCTTTGTTTAAGAGATCGCACGGGAATAGTCTTTTTAGAATGAGGAGAAGTAAATGCAGTTATATGGTTATTTTAGGAGCTCTGCGTCGTATCGCGTTCGCATTGCTTTAAACTTAAAAGCGCTGAACTATGAGCAAATTCCCGTGCATTTGGTAAAAAATGGCGGCGAGCAATTTTCTGAGCACTATAAGACTATCAATCCTGAGTCCTTAGTGCCGGCTCTGCTCGATATGCATGAAGGGCAAGAAGTTGCGATTAGTCAGTCCTTGGCTATTCTTGAATATTTGGAAGAGAAATACCCTGATACCGCCTTATTGCCTCGCGATTTTGCTGATCGTGCTTATGTTCGTGCTTTATCCCTGTCCATCGCTTGCGATATCCACCCAGTGAATAATTTAAGGATTTTGAAATACCTGAGTGCAAATTTTGCTGCAAGTGATGAGCAGAAAAATGCTTGGTACCGACATTGGTGCGAGTTGGGTTTGGCTGCGATAGAACAACGTCTTACGCAAGACAAGCGTAGCGGATTGTTTTGTTTTGGCGATATGCCGGGCATGGCCGATTGCTGCTTAATTCCGCAGGTGTATAACGCGCAAAGATTTCAATGTGATTTAAGCGGTATGCCTAAGATTATGGAAATTAACGCACGCTGTTTGGCCCTAGACGCTTTTGACCGGGCAGCACCAGCTAATCAAGCGGATGCAGAATAAAAAATGCCAGGAGAATTTCCTGGCATTTTTACTATTAGGACTTACGCAAAACAGACGCCAGCCTTGTGCTGTTCATCTCGCCGCGCAATTGCACAGTCTCCGCTGCCACGCCAAACCAGCGCAATTTTTTGTAAGTCTTAACTATAAATCTATGTAATATTTTTACTTGATTAAATGAGTTAAGCAAGTAGTTAATTAATTAGTTAATTCGGAAGTGCATCCTTATCTAAATTAACATCGAGTACCTCGTTGAGCATACTAATTAAGATGGACCGGGTTAGCTTGGACTTGGTCGCATAACCATCAATCGCATAATTACCCATTAGATTTTCTCGTGCATATCCTGGCTGACCTGTTCGTAATACGATGCGAAGATTCTTACGGGATAAGTCGTCGCGTAGCACGTTGACTAGTTTTAAGCCAGCATCTACGGTTTCCATCACAACATCCAAAAGAATCAAAGATGTATCAGGATTGTTTTCTGCGACTTGTTGCGCTTCTTTGGCGGAGAATGCATGTAAGAATTCTAGTGGTTTACCGTGGATCTCGACACCACTTAGAGCCAGTACTGTCGTGTCATGAACATTAGAATCGTCGTCCGCGATCAATATTTTCCAAGGGAGTATGGCCTTGCTGCCTGTTTCTTCTCCATCAGTTTCTGATAAAAATACGATGTCATCGTCGCTTTCATCATCAGAGGAGAATGCACTATCGCTATTCACATAAACTACTGAAGAGTATGTGCGTAAATTGCCGCGCGGGGTCGCATTCATAGTCTTTGAGGATGACGTTGATTGCGCATTCCAATCGGGCTGTTTACTGCTATGGTGATGTTCCATCAGTAGCTCCCTGAACTTGGATATAGAATACGGATTACGATTTAATCATATGTGATAGAGCGATAGGAAACAAGTAGGCAGATGTGAAAAAAAGTGAATTATGAACATAAATTACTTCATTTCAGAAGCGAACAAGAGTGATAAGCTTTGCCATGCCTTCTTTTTGCTAAATTTTCACTTCTGTTCGAGCAACAATAAAAAACAATTAGCAAATGACATTTTAAAACCCCGCATTTTTGAGCAAGGAATAGACGTATTTATGAAACGCTTTTTATGTGCGCTGTTATGTGCGCTATCAATGATGGCTGTGACAAATCCCGCGCTGGCCCGTGATTTTTATCCTAAGAATGTCGCTTTGGACATAGAGCGCTATAAATTCCAAATCGAGTTAAGTGATCAATCTGAATTGATCAAAGGAAAAGCGATAATTGCAATGCGCACGCTTGCGCCTATGCAGGAGTTTGCTCTTGATCTGGGGAGTCAAACTGAGGGTATGCATGGTATGCAAGTCTTATACGTGAAGTTGGGCGAACACTCGCTACCATTTGAACATATGAATGATCGCTTAACCATTCGTTTGCCCAAAATAACCACGTCTAAAGAATTGATCAACATAGAGATTACCTATCAAGGTATTCCTAAGTCAGGTTTGCATATCAGCAAAAATAAATATGGTGACAGAGTATTTTTTGCGGATAACTGGCCAGATCAGGGACATCAATGGTTGCCGACGATTGATCATCCTAGCGATAAAGCTGCAGTCGAATTCTTAATTACCGCGCCAGCTCATTATGCGGTCATTGCGAATGGCTTAAAGGTCGAAGAAAGTAGTCTGGATGGCGATAGAAAGCTGACGCACTGGCGCGAGGATGTGCCGATTGCGGTCAAAGTCATGGTTATAGGTGTTGCGCGCTTTGCGATGCAAGAGAGTGCAAAATTGAATGATGTTTCTATCACCAGTTGGGTCTTTCCGCAGAATCGTTTAGAAGGATTTCATGATTATGCGGTAGCAGTGAAAGCCCTGGATTACTTCCAAAAAAATGTAGGTCCTTATCCCTATAAGAAACTGGCCAACGTGCAGTCCAAAACACGCTTTGGCGGACTTGAGAATGCCAATACGATTTTTTATTTCGAAAATTCGGTGACGGGGAAAGGCGAACAAGAGGCCTTAGTCGCACACGAAATCGCGCATCAATGGTTTGGTAATTCGACGACCGAGAATGATTGGCATCATGTTTGGCTGAGTGAAGGTTTTGCGACTTACTTTACCAATCTATATATCGAACATATCTACGGTCGCGAGCGCTTTGTAAAGCAAATGCTGGCGGACCGAGAAAAGATTATTCGTTTCCATCAACGGGTCAATCGACCTATCGTCGACACCGAAATTCGAGATCCAAAACAAGTGTTAAGCCCCAATACCTATGAAAAAGCAGGCTGGGTCTTGCATATGCTAAGACAAGAGTTGGGCGACGAAGTGTTTTGGAATGGAATACGTCAGTACTATACAAAATTTGCAGGTAAAAATGTCGTGAGTGCAGATTTTCAGGCATCTATGGAGCAAGTTTCCGGTAGAGATTTGGCCGCATTTTTTCAGCAATGGCTGCATCAAGCTGGATATCCTAAATTAGCGTTGCAATGGCATTTTGACTCGAGCAAAAAAGTAGTCACGCTAAGAGTTGAGCAAGTCCAGGAGTCGTCGCAATTTGCGTTCCCATTAGATATTGCGATACAAGCGAGCGATGGAAAAATACAATTGCAAACGGTACGCGTGAATCAAAAAAATCAGGAATTCACATTTCCAGTCAACGGGATTCCAAAATTGATTAGTGCGGATCCTATGGTGCGTTTGTTATTGGAAGCGAAAGTGGAAGCAAAGTAAATTGATTGAAGTCCACTGAGTGAGGTAATGATAAAAAACGCCGGCAACTTCGATGAAGTGTCCGGCGTTCCTTTTTTGTAGCAAAGTATTGAATTTTACGAAGCGGGCCTATTGTGAAACTACACAATCCCGCCGCCCGCTTACGTAATCAGCAGAGTTTACTCTTTAGCCTTCTCGGTAGTAGCAGGTGCCGCGGCAGGTTTAGCCGCAGGCCACGCCACACCTAACCAACGCGCGTTCAATTCTTTTTGCTGATCATTTACTGTATCTAAAGCTTTTAACTTCGCTTTGCCTTTGACTTGACGATTTGGGGTCAAGGCGATTTCACGTAATTCATCACGACGAAACACGGTCAATTTGATTGGCGTTTGTTGCTGCATCCAAAGTTTGTCGTTGATATCTTTTGGAGTTAGACGCAATCCGTTCCCAGCCACCAAAATATCGCCCGCTACCACGCCCGCTTTCCAAGCTGGACTATCACGCTCGACTTCGATTACAACGGGATGCTCACCCGTATCGCGTGTGCGCCAGCCTGTGAACCACTCTTCTTTTTGTTCATCGTCTTTACCACCTTCGACGACATAACGCATACCAACATGGGTGAACAATTCGCTGAACGGAATCTCGCCTGTGCCATCGACATATTTTGTCCACCAGCCTGACCAGTCGTTGCCCGTCACTGTTTTTAAAGCAGTACGTACATCTGCTTCTGAGTAGCCACCTTTATCAACGGTATGATGTTGATACAGATATTGATGTACATGCTCAAAACCTTTGGCACCTTTGGTTTGTTCGCGAATGGCGATGTCCATCGCGGTCGCTAACAACATACCCTTACTATAGATGTTGACAGAGGCATTGCGCGCGCGCTCGCCGCCCGCGTCGATCCAGGCATCAAAGCTGGACTCCGCCGCGCTTTGTTGGAAGCGGCCTGGCTGGTGTTCATAGGCGAGCAAAGCTTTGGCAAATTCTTCCATGAACTCTTCGCGAGTTTGTATGCCTGCGCGTAAAGTCAAAATCTCTTCAAAATACGATGTATTACCTTCTGCCATCCACAATAAACGAGTGTAATTTTCTCTTTGATATTCGTAAGGTACCATCTCTTTTGGACGATAGGCTTTGACATTCCACGTGTGCACAAACTCATGCGCGGCGGTGCGGATGAAGCCCAAATATTCTTTGCGCGGCGCAAAACCCCAACGCGGTTTTTGAATTACTGTGGAATTAATATGCTCGGTTGCGCCACCAACACCATCGGTCGCGTGCACAATAAATAGATAGCGTTTGAATGGGAAGGCACCAAACAATTTGCGGCCTTCTTCGACAACTTTCTTCAAGTCAGTCGCCATTTTTTTGCCGTCATAATTACCACGACCCCAGATCGCTAATTCAATCGTGTGACCATCCACATCGAAGCTATGGAATTCATGTTCACCGGTCTCAATCGGAGAGTCAATCAATACGTCGTAGTTCTTCGCCACGAAGCAATGATCACAGCTACCTTTGTCCATGCCGGAACGCGAGATCCAGGTTTTTGGCGTGTCCAAACTGACTTTGACTGCCTGACTGCGGAACGGCGCGGCATACATCAAAATGCCACTGGCGTCCAAGTAGGCATGCGTGTCATCGATATGCTGCGTGCGCTCGCCTAAAGAGTTGGCATACACTTCGTAAGAAATTTTGACGGTATCGCCGGGTTGTGTCTTAACTTGCCACGTGCCTTTGTCGGTTTTAGCAAAACTCAAAGCCTTACCTTTGCCATTCGTCGCGACAAATTGACGTACATTTTTTCCCAAATTCAAGACTTCGTAACGACCTGTGCGCCATATCGGCATTTGCACATCTAAGGTTTTACCCGAAACGGCAGGGAAGTCGATCTGCACTTCCGCTAAATGTTGGGTGGGATTAGTGATTTTGATTTGATACTGAACATCAGCAAAAGCGGATGGTGCTGCCATGGCACATGCCAAGGCGAGAGAGCTAAGAAGTGTCTTTTTCATCTTATATTTTTGTTGAGCTGGTGGGAGTTAATCTGTGCAAAATAGCATTGCAAGGCAAGCATGCAGGCAAAAATGAGGCTTGTCAATGAAGCGTAGGGTATGAAAATTTATTTTTATTACTTGAGGGGCCAATTAGAGAAATGATCTTCTTGGCTTTGAATGTAATTAACCGAAAACTGGTTTCTTTTTCCTATTTGTGCTTTGTGTAGCGTTTTGTATCTCGCGTTGCATTTATCAGACAGCCATTTTTTTTCGCTTTTTAGAGCGTTTATGAAGAGTCAATATTTTCAGCTTAAGAGAAAATATATTTTCAATTTTTTGAAATCCCTTGTTTTTTTGAGGGAGAGGAAATTTATGAACGCCAAGGTCGTAGAATTGGCATTTAAATTCTGGCGGAGAAAGGGGGATTCGAACCCCTAGTAGGCTATGAGCTTGTGCGTCCATGCTATGAAATGGCGCATGGATAAAGGGTCTTCATCCAATTAAGTGCGCTATTCAATTGCTGTCTGAACTTTCCAAAGTGCTTGATTTTATTGGACTCGCAATTTCTTATTAGCGCAATTTTTACGGACAATGAAGTCGCATTTGTTATTCTTGTTAAGACCTGTTAATGATGCTAATATTGGTGCTTTAAATGACTCTATAGGTGCATTATGCCTCATCTCATCCTAGCTGAAACCTCAGCAAGTGTTTCAGAACTCAAGAAGAATCCTATGGGTACAGTTGCCGCTGGCGAGGGTATGCCTGTCGCCATTCTTAATCGTAATGAGCCGGCGTTTTACTGCGTTCCTGCAAAAACTTATGAAGCTTTGATGGATAGACTTGAGGATTTGGAACTTAACGCCATTGCAGATGCTCGTAAAGGACAGCCAATTGTGAAGGTGAAACTCGATGATCTTTGAGCTTGGCTTTCTAGATGAAGCGTTGAAAGAGTGGCGCAAGCTCGATAGCAGCGCGCGAGAACAATTTAAAGCAAAGCTTACAGAGCGTCTCAGTAATCCTCGTGTACCGTCTTCAAAGCTAACTGGTCATAAAGATCGGTATAAGATTAAATTACGCAGTGTCGGTTACCGACTCGTTTATGAGGTGCGTGATAACGAACTTATCGTCATTGTTGTTGCAGTGGGGCGGCGTGAAAGAAACGCTGTCTATCAGGTTGCTGCGAAGCGATAGTGCTGATACGTGTTTATATTGTTCGGTGATTTAGACTACGTAATGCAGGTCTGGTGAATTCGAGCTTGTAAGCTTAGTGAACTTTGCAATATATTGTGCTACTCAAGTTATGCTGTGTTTCTATATTGTTTGATAAATATTCGTTAATAAGCATAAGCCTTTTAAGACAGCTAGAACCGTGTTGCAGAATTCGCACGGCTGTGTCAACGTTAGTTTCTTCACTTTAAAGCAAGTTGACGTCTGATTCATTTGTGTTCCAGCGACACCCCCGATTCAATAGTACACAAAGGCGGATGTGGCTGCTGCCATCAAAACCATTTCCGCATTTACCTACTGAATCAAAGTTGGAAAGATGGAAATCAATCGCGTTCATTTTGTCATCTCGTTTTCCTAGTGAATAAGGGGCTTTTTATTTGCCGTGTCGATTGTCGCTTCAGGCGCGCACCGAGAGTTGAAAGCGGTCTTTTCCGTAGAGTAATTAGTGCCGCGAGGATCGCTCGCTCGATGCTCCCTAATGAAATCTGTCATTGATTTTCGATTTTGCGTATATGAGTCATATCCTCCTGTACTCATACAAGAGCTTTGGGATAAATGGTTAGATGAATTGCGTCAAGCAGTCAAAATGGCTAAGGACGTCCGACCAATTCAATCATCAGAATTTCTATTTTGCAATCGTAATGGTAAAGGAAACTTTAATGAGGCAACTGGTAGGGCAGGCGGCTGGGAATCCTTGTGGCGTGGATTTTTTGCTTGTGTAATGGCAGAAACCAAGATAACAGAGAAACTTACTGAGCATGACTTGCGCGCTAAATGCGCTAGCGATGCTAAAACCTTGGAACATACGGCCGCTCTTTTGTCACATGCGGATAGCAAAATTACCGAATGAGTGTACAGCGGAAAAACTGAATTTGTGGAGCCACTTCGGTGAAAATTGGACTTTGAATAGCGCGATCAGTTTGAATAGCGCAAAAAATAAGGCTCTCACGTGGAGAGCCTTATATAAATTCTGGCGGAGAAAGGGGGATTCGAACCCCCGGTAGGCTATGAACCTACGCACGCTTTCCAGGCGTGTGACTTAAACCACTCATCCATCTCTCCGAATTCGTCAAACGCCTTACATTTATACAAGCCATTTGGGAAGCTCGAAATTATAGCAGTCTAAACTTCGTTTGTAAAACCTTTCTTCCAAAGCGGTAATTGTCACGGCTTGATGCGGTTCTATTTGCAATGGCTTTTTAATTGCAGTTTTGCTGCTGAATTTGTTTGCCCTAAGGCTATAATCTCGCCCCATGAACCTATTAAAGACTCTCGCTGCGATTAGCAGTATGACTATGTTGTCCCGCATTACGGGCTTGATTCGCGATGTGTTGTTTGGCGCCTATTTTGGCGCGACGGCGATGATGGATGCTTATGTGCAGGCATTTAAGATCCCGAATTTTTTTCGTCGCTTGTTTGCAGAGGGAGCTTTTTCTCAAGCCTTTGTGCCGATTCTAGCTGAATATCGCAATAAGAATTCCGAAGCTGAAGTGAAAGAGTTAGTCGATCATGTCGCGACTGTGTTGGTGTGGGCTTTGTTTTTTACCTGCGTGATCGGTGTGATCGGGGCACCAGTTTTGGTGCTAATGTTTTCCTCCGGTTTTTTGGGAACGCCGAAGTTTGATCTGACGGTCAATCTCACGCGCATCATGTTTCCGTATATCGGTTTTATGTCTTTGGTTGCGCTCTCTAGCGGGATTTTGAATACTTGGAGACGTTTTAAGATTCCCGCCTTCACGCCCGTTTTACTCAATCTTTGTTTCATCGTCGCAGCTTACTTTTCTTTAGCCTTGTTTGGAAAAGAAAAACAAATTTATGCGCTGGCATGTGCTGTTTTTGTTGGCGGCCTGTTGCAGTTGGCGATACAAATTCCCTCATTGATACAAATCGGTATGTTGCCGCGAATTTCTTGGAATCCCGCCTTCGCTTTGCGCGATCCAAAAGTAAGGCGGGTTTTGAGGCAGATGGGACCGGCAGTGTTGGCGGTGTCTGCGACACAAATTAGTATCATGATCAATTCAACTTGGGCTTCATTTTTGCCTGACGGTAGCGCTTCTCAATTGAATTTTGCGGATCGCTTGATGGAATTTCCTTCTGCGATGTTGGGCGTCGCACTCGGGACGGTTTTGCTGCCTAGCTTATCGGCAGCCAAAGCGAATGCCGATAAAACAGAGTATTCATCCTTGCTCGATTGGGGTTTGCGCTTAACCTGTTTATTGGCTTTGCCCGCAGCGGTTGGCTTGCTGACTTTGTCGGATGCTTTAACCGCGACCTTATTTCACAATGGTAAATTTGATGCCCATGCAGTGAATGAAACTGCGAAAGCGGTCGCTGCCTATGGCGTGGGTTTAACCGGCTTAATTTTGGTAAAAATTTTGGCTCCGGGCTTTTATGCACAACAAGATATTCGAACGCCTGTCAAAATCGCTCTGATTGTTTTACTCATCACGCAGGTCATGAATGTTTTATTTGTGCCATTCATGCACCAAGCTGGTTTGGCTTTGTCGGTGGGATTGGGTGCTTGTGTGAACGCAGCGATGCTCTATCACGGATTACGAAAACGCGAGCTTTATACACCTTCAGCAGGATGGTTAAAGTTCTTTGTTAAATTGAGCGTTGCTTTGTTGTTGATGGGGCTAGTTGGCTTTGGATTAGCAGCGCAACTCGATTGGATTGCCTTGCAGAGCAATCGTTGGATAAGAGCAGCTTTCATGGGCGGCGTTATTAGTACCTGCATGCTGGTGTATTTCAGTTCACTATTTGTGATGGGATTTCGATTGCGTGAATTTAGAAAAATGTCGCGTTAGTTCGTCATTTGTGGCATTAGTTGTTCCCCAAACTAAAAAGAGAAGCTGAGCTTCTCTTTTTAGTTTTGACTTGGTTTCAGACAGTTTTAGCCGCCGATTGCTTCCCACTTTTCTAAAGCTGCCATCAGCAATTCATCAATTTCTGCAAAGCGTTCGTTGAGCTTTTTAATGGCGTCTGGTGTTGCGTCTTTATAGAAATCACCATCGGCGAGTTTTTCAGAAATTGTTTTTTGTTCGGCTTCCAAATTACTGATTAAAGTCGGCAGCTCATCCAATTCTTTTTGCTCTTTGTAGCTGAGCTTTTTCGGCTTAGCTTCCACTTTGGCCGCAGGTGCGGTCATGCTACTGACTGGTGACTTGTTATCGGTTTTTTGTTTAGCCGGTGCAGCGACTGCTTTGCCTGCTGGCGAGTTTTTGTAAGTTTCCCAATCGGTATAACCACCGATGTATTCTTTCCAGACGCCTTCACCTTCAGAAGCGATGACTTGTGTCACCACATTGTCGAGGAAGGTTCTATCGTGGCTGACCAAGAATACCGTGCCGTCGTAATCTTCCAGCAATTCTTCCAACAACTCCAAGGTGTCGATGTCGAGATCATTGGTCGGTTCATCGAGCACCAAGACATTCGCTGGTTTGGCAAACAAGCGTGCTAACAAGAGACGATTACGTTCACCACCAGACAAAGTTTTGACTGGAGAGCGCGCGCGTTCTGGTGCGAACAAGAAATCGCCGAGGTAAGACATGACATGCTTACGCTGACCATTGATTTCGACAAAGTCGCTACCCGGAGAAATGGTTTCCGCCAAGCTGACTTCTTCATTGAGTTGCGTGCGCATTTGATCGAAGTAGGCGATCTGTAATTTGCTACCTTGTTTCACGGTGCCACTATCGGGTTGATCTTCACCCAAAATCATTTTGAGTAACGTGGTTTTGCCTGCACCGTTTTGACCGATCAAACCGATCTTGTCGCCGCGCATAATAATGCTGGAGAAATTATCGACGATATTTTTAGGGCCAAAGCTCTTGCAGACGTTTTCCAACTCCGCGACAATCTTGCCTGAGCGCTCACCTGTGGTGACATCGAGGCGTACTTGACCTTGTTGATCACGGCGGGCCGCACGTTGTAGACGCAATTGTTCGAGGCGCTTAACACGGCCTTCATCACGCACGCGACGGGCTTTTACGCCTTTGCGTATCCAGACTTCTTCTTGCGCTAAAAATTTATCGAACTTCGCCGCTTCAACTTCTTCGATGACTAATTGTTCTTCTTTGCGTACTTGATAGGTCGTGAAGTTGCCAGGGAAGGAAGTGATTTTGCCGCGATCTAATTCGATGATGCGGGTCGTGACATTATCGAGGAAACTACGATCATGGGTAATGAAGAGTACGCTACCTTTAAAGTCTTTCAACAAGCCTTCTAACCATTTAATCGAAGAAAAGTCGAGATGGTTGGTTGGCTCATCGAGCAGTAGAACATCAGGTGCACTGACCAAAGCACAAGCCAAGGCCACACGTTTTTTCATACCGCCAGACAGCGTGCTCATGATCGCGTCTTTGGATAAATTCAATTTTTCCAAAGTTGTCTCAACGGTATTGCCTAAACTCCAGGCATCGGCCGCGTCGAGTTGCACCTGGATGTCGTGCATGCGTTCCATCAAAGCTTCGTCGTTATCACCGCCAAATTGGCCTGTGATCGCTTCGTACTCTTGCAATAGCTTAGGTAAGTCGCCTAAGCCAGATGCGACTGCATCAAACACGGACTGATCAGGATCAAATTGCGGCTCTTGCTCAACATAGGCAATCTTGATGTTTTGTTGCATCACCAACAGACCATCATCGAGTTTAAATTTACCCGCGATGATTTTGAGTAGTGAAGATTTGCCTGTGCCATTACGACCGATTAAGCCCACGCGTTCTGAGGTTTCGATGGAAAATTCTGCGTGATCGAGGAGGGCAACGTGACCAAATGCAAGTTGTGCGTTACTAAGAGAGATGACTGCCATAAAAAACTTCTGCCGAGCTAAAAAGAGCCGATGCGTGTAGATGAAGATCGTTAAAAACGAGGAAAGGCGCCATTGTACGCTAGTTGCCTATGGTTTCATCGTTTAGGGGCGATTGCATTTGATTGTTGTTGGTCTGTCAGGTAAGATGGCGGGCTTCGTTTGTTGCCATTTTTATGGGTTTGCAACAGGTCAAGAAGTCTATGCAAAGTCATTTGCATAGATATCTAGAGTCTCTCCGTAGCACAATGGATAGTGCACATGCCTCCTAAGCGTGGGATACAAGTTCGATTCTTGTCGGAGGGACCAAATTCCCACATTTATGTCAGTTTAAGTTGGTAAATTGGCACAGTTCAAATTTCCAGCTATGCATAAATCAGGTAGCATGTCGGACTAAGAAAACAAACGATGTTGCTGTTGGATATTCCGATCGCGATGACGCAAAGACAAATTAAGACCAACCACAAGAATTTGAGAGATTGATATGGCAAAAGCATCATTTCAATGGGACGACCCGCTGTTATTGAGTTCCCAACTGAGCGACGAAGAGCGCATGGTTCAAGAAGCGGCTCGTGTGTATTGCGAAGAAAAATTGGCGCCGCGGATATTGGATGCTTTTCGTAATGAGCGCACTGATCCTGCGATTTTCCGTGAAATGGGTGAACTCGGTTTGCTCGGTTCTATGATCCCCGCTGAATACGGTGGTGCGGGTTTGAATTATGTTTGTTACGGCTTAGTTGCGCGTGAAGTCGAGCGTATCGATTCCGGCTACCGCTCTATGATGAGTGTGCAATCTTCCTTGGTGATGGTGCCGATTAATGAATTTGGTAGCGAAGCGCAAAAGCGTAAGTATTTGCCCAAGCTGGCTACCGGCGAGTGGATAGGTTGTTTTGGTTTGACCGAGCCAGATCACGGCTCTGATCCCGGCAGTATGGTGACACGTGCTAAGACGGTTGATGGCGGTTACCTTTTGACTGGCGCTAAGATGTGGATTACCAATAGTCCGATTGCGGACGTGTTCGTGGTCTGGGCAAAAACCGATGATGGTCGTATACGTGGTTTTATTTTGGAAAAAGGCTGGGAAGGCTTATCTGCGCCAGCGATCCATGGCAAGGTGGGTTTGCGTGCTTCGGTCACAGGTGAGATCGTGATGGATGGCGTGTTTGTGCCGGAAGAAAATCTGATGCCGCATGTCGAGGGTTTGAAAGGGCCATTCACTTGTTTGAATTCTGCTCGTTTTGGTATTGCTTGGGGCGCTTTGGGTGCTGCTGAGTTTTGCTGGCATACCGCCCGTCAATATACGATGGATCGCATCCAATTTGGTCGACCTTTGGCGGCGAATCAGCTCGTGCAAAAGAAACTCGCTGATATGCAGACTGAAATTACTTTGGCCTTGCAAGGGTGCTTGCGCCTCGGTCGTATGAAAGACGAGGGCACTGCTGCAGTCGAAATCACTTCCATCATGAAGCGTAACTCTTGCGGCAAGTCTCTGGATATTGCCAGAACAGCACGTGATATGTTGGGTGGTAACGGGATTTCGGATGAGTTTGGTATTGCGCGTCACTTAGTTAATTTAGAAGTGGTGAATACTTACGAGGGTACGCATGACATTCATGCGCTGATTTTAGGGCGTGCGCAAACTGGAATTGCGGCTTTCTGATTAGTTGGCAGGTTCAGCAACTTAGATGGAACGAAAAAGCGATGGTTTATAATAGAGGGATGAAAACCTGTTGAAATTACGGGTTTTGTCCCTTTTTTATTGAGATCACGTCCGCGATTTCATTTCAAATGATAGAGATATACCGTGACTTTTTTACAAAAACTTTCCAACGCCTGGACCACCAATAACTCCTTGTTATGCGTGGGTTTGGACCCTGATGTAAATAAATTTCCTGTGGAATTGGCAGGGCAGTCCGATGCTATTTATGAGTTTTGTAAAGCAATCGTTGACGCTACTGCGGATTTGGCTTGTAGCTTCAAACCCCAGATTGCTTACTTTGCTGCTTTGCGTGCCGAAGATCAGTTGGAAGCCATCTGTCGGTATATCAAAACGAACTATCCGCACATTCCCATTATCTTAGATGCTAAGCGCGGTGATATTGGCGCCACAGCTGAGCAATATGCCCGAGAAGCGTTTGAGCGTTATGACGCGGATGCAGTGACGGTCAATCCTTATATGGGTTTTGATTCTGTTGCTCCGTATTTGGAATGGAAAGACCGTGGTGCAATTGTGTTGTGTCGTACTTCGAATGCAGGCGGCTCTGATCTGCAATTTTTGGATGTAGGCGGCAAACCTTTGTATCAACACGTGGCGCAATTGGTGGCGGACAAATGGAATATCAATGGTCAGTGTTCACTGGTGGTTGGCGCGACCTTTCCCAATGAAATCGCACAGGTACGGGCATTGATTGGCAATATGCCCTTATTGATTCCTGGCGTTGGAGCACAGGGCGGCGATGTGGAGTCAACGGTACGGGCAGGTCGCACTGCAAATGGTACTGGCATGATGATTAATTCTTCAAGAGCGATTTTGTATGCGAAGCCCGTGGCCGATGAAACTTATGCACAAGCGGCACGTAGGGTGGCGCTGGAAACTCGGGACGCAATTAATTTATTTCGTTAAGCGTATTTCTTCATTATAAAAACCAAAAAAAAGGCGTGAAGAATAATTTCTTCGCGCCTTTTTTGGTTTTGATTAATGGTTTCTCGTTTAGCGCTTAAGCAAACTAAATCTCATCGACATAACGTAATAATTTATTGAGCGCATGCGCCACAGTTTGCTCGCGTACCGCATGGCGGTCACCCGAAAACACTTTACGCTCAGTATGCGTCACGCCACCAACGCGCCAGCCGAAACAAACCGTACCAACTGGTTTTCCCGGAACAGATCCACCAGGACCTGCGATACCTGTGGTGGATAAAGAAACGTGTGCCTCAGAATTCGCCAACGCACCTTCTGCCATTGCCGCTGCGATTTCTTCGCTCACTGCACCATGTTGAGCAATGAGTGAGGCCGAGATATCCAGCATTTCGGTTTTTGCCGAATTAGAGTAACTCACAAATCCGCAATCAAACCATTCGGAAGAGCCTGCAATTTCAGTTAAGGCATAAGCTACGCCTCCACCAGTGCAAGACTCGGCAACAGCGAGAAACAGTTTTTTAGATTTGAGCGCTTCCCCCACTTTTTCTGCGAGTTCTATCATGTCAGCCATGGTTTCGTCTCCTTGAGTTTAGATCGACTAATGTGATCTGTTGTCTGTAGGAATACTTTACCACTTTGCTGCAAGAATGAGGTTTCTTTTTTTGCTGGAACGATGGTGCTAAAAGTGAAGGTCACGAGCTTGTATAGACACTTTAAAAATGCAGAATTAGTCTTATTTCGTGGTATTGATTTCGAATTGATTCATCACTTCTTTTTGTATATTTTCTATGCTTTTGTCCTGCTGCATTTGCTTTAATACCGCAGTTAATTTGGGAATCAAATTTTCATGTTTTTTGTGGAGATAATGAAATACCGCAAAGCTCGCTAATGCGGGTTTTAAGACACGTACATCGTGCATATTTAATTCTTTTAGAACTGCTAAGCCCGAGCTACGATTGGCAACCACAAGATCTGATCTGCCCAGGCTCATTTTTAGAAAAGCCTGACGCATCGTGGCTGCTTGTTCAACCCGCATACCGTCTGTGTTTTGCTCAATAATCTTAATTCCTTTGACATAGCCTATGACGAAAGGACGCAGGCTTTCCCAGCCATTGACGATAAAATCTGTGGCTTGCGTAAAAATCACAATTTCGTAAGTTTGCAAGGGGACTGGAACGATGATGAGGTTGGGATAATCTCGTTCCATGCCTATCTTTCGATACAGCTCACCGTCGGTCTCCCCATTGTTCGCGCTATACAATGAACGCTCACCTGGTAATCGCTTTACCGTTAAAGTTATTCTTAGTTGTTGATAGGCGCTACTCAGAATCTTTTCTGCAATCAGTGTCGCGGGGTCATTTTCCAGCAGGGTGGAGACCTGTATATTGCTGAGCTTGGCTTCTGTCGAGGCGAGTGAAAAGCTAGGATATAAAGCTAGGTAGAGCAGAGTTCGACGTTGCATAACTCACCTCACTGCGGTTGGTATGGTCTGACCGATTCAGCATACATCCAGAATGCAGTGATGGAAAGAGAAATATAAGCCGACTAGCTTGTTCGGTAGTTTCTTATGCCCTGTGGTTTCAAATATGCCTTCAGGGTTACCAGGTACGCCAGAAAGCAAATACCAATAAGGCAAAAAAGGCGGCAACGATATCGTCAAACATGACACCAAAGCCGCCCTTAAATTGACGATCAAAATAGCCTATCGGTGGTGGTTTGACCATGTCAAAAAAACGAAATGCAATGAAAGCCCAAAATTGCGTCATGAGCGGCGCGGGTGTGATGAAAACCAAAACTAGCCAAAATGCGATGATTTCATCCCAAACCATACTACCATGGTCAGCTACCCCTAAATTTTTGCCCGTGACTTCGCAAGCCCAAACACCAATGAAGTAGCCAATGACGATGATCGCACCCCAAACCAAGGGCGTAAAAAGCGTGGGCCAGCGCAAGTTCAGAACGGCAAAACTGAGCCACGCAAACAAAGTTCCAGCCGTGCCTGGCATTACAGGCGATAAACCGCTACCAAATCCTTGTGATAAAAAATGGGCCGGATGTGCCAGCATGAAGCCAGGGCCAGGCTTCAAGATGGGATGTGGATTACTTTTCATATTGTATTAAATCCTTAAGGCGAAGTGAAATGGTCGAAGGACTTCGGTTGTAGATCAAGCGTTTTGCCATTTTGATCCACTAGACGCAAACCTGGTTCCATTTCGATTGTGCCAATGCAGCTGACCGGCGTATTGCTGTGGTGACTCGCCGCCAGAACTGCCTCACGCTGATATACTGGTGCGGTAAAGCATAATTCGTAATCATCGCCACCGGCCAAGGTAAATTCTCTGCGTAACTGCAAATCTTGGAGCGCTAAAATAGGACCGGCTGGAAGTTTGTCTACATGCAAACTCGCGCCCACTTTGGATGCACTTAATATATGCCCGAGATCGCCGATTAGGCCATCCGAAATATCCAATGCAGCATGTGCAATCCCGCGCAATGCGATGCCCAATGCAATGCGCGGTGTTGGCTGATGCATGCGCCTTGCCGCTTCTTGAAGTGCTTCCGTGCTTAAATTGACTTCATTCCAATATGCAGCTAAAGCCAGACGTGCATCGCCTAAACTACCTGAAATCCATATATCGTCGCCAGTTTTAGCCGCATCCCGGCGCAATGCCGACGCTGGTGGTAATTCACCAAATATGGTGATGCAAATATTCAGCGGCCCTTTGGTCGTATCACCGCCTATCAGACGACATTGATGTGCATTTGCGAGGGCAAACAAGCCTTGAGAAAAAGCGGCTAGCCATGTAGGGTTTGCCTCAGGTAATGATAATGCCAATGTGAACGCGAGCGGTTTAGCGCCCATCGCTGCCAGGTCTGATAAGTTTACAGCGAGAGACTTATGTCCTAGTAAGTAGGGATCTGCATCATGAAAAAAATGTCTGCCTGAGACCAGCATATCACTGGAAATTGCAAGTTGCGTTCCGGGGCTGGGATTGAGCAGTGCACAGTCATCGCCAATACCTAAAGCAAAGCGCGAGTCGGGTACGTAATTTTGTACAAAAAATTGTTTGATGAGGTCGAATTCTGAGAGCATTCCGAATTGTATCTAAAGCCTTTCAAACACGGTTGAAAATGTCGTCAGGAATCCGCTTCTTGCGCAATTTGTACTTCCCCAAAGGTCAAAAACATGCTTACTCCAGGTTTGATCTGAACCCGGTATGCGCCTTTGGCTTGGTTCAGGCGCATAGTCAGCGCAGTTAATTCCCATGCGCGGTGTTCCGTGCATTTGAGTTTGCTTTTGGTTAGTTCCCTGGCACCTTGCTCTTTGCCAAATTGTTTGACGGTAGTGGCGTTGCGTTGCAAAGCAGGTAATACCGAAGGATGATCCCATGCCCATAAAAAACTACCATCTTGATGATGATAAGTGCCAACGATTTGGGCTGTTGCTAATGCAAATGAACCATCATCAAAAGTTAATAACAATTGGCCATTTGCCTGATCAAGATGCCACGATTTTTCTTCTCCTAGGCGCCAAGTTGAGTTGTGCAACATATTTGCAACTTGCGCTTCTTGCGCGCTGTTGGCGATATAGGCTTCAAGATTATTTTCGCGTTGAAACAGCTTTACCATCTTTTTGTTCGCTTTCAGGTACACAAAAGTATCGGTTAAATTATGCAGGACGAAAACGCTAGGTGTTTTTCAACTCAACATACTATTTTTGTTTTCGAAAAAATACTGGAAAACTATTATTTAGGCAAATGAAGTTTTGTTGTTAAGCTATTTATTTGACTGTAGATCATTTGGCGTATCTGTTTTGTCCACAAATGACTTTTTTAGTCGGGAATTGGTGTAGGAAAAAGCAAATTCGGTTTTTCACTCTTCTACTTCGTGAGCGAAATGCCTGGCAGACTGAGCAAGTTGAAGCATAAAACGCACCAGATTCGGCTAAATAAAGTGAGAAATATCAAGGCTGTCATATTGAAATGTCACTTTTTTCGCTGCCGACATATCTTTTTTCAGGGCTTATGCAAAAAAGTAATGGAACTCGTATAAATACGTATGAAGCAAATGTTGCCTGTCTGCTAGAATCAATGACCCCCTATTTGTTTGTTTAGAGAAGGAATTGACTCGCATGGATTCGCCAGAACAAAAAGAATTACTTCGTCAACAATTACGTCAAGCTGCCTTGGAATACCATGAATTCCCAACGCCAGGCAAGATCAGCGTCACTCCCACCAAACAATTAACCAATCAACGTGATCTGGCCTTAGCCTATTCTCCTGGTGTGGCCTCGCCCTGTGAAGAAATTGTGGCTGATCCAGCTGCCGCCTTTAAGTATACGGCACGCGGTAACCTGGTCGGAGTGATCACCAATGGCACGGCTGTTTTAGGACTTGGCAATATTGGTCCTTTAGCGTCTAAGCCGGTAATGGAAGGAAAGGGCGTACTATTTAAGAAGTTTGCGGGCATCGATGTATTTGATATCGAGATCAATGAGTCTGATCCAGACAAACTAGTCGACATTATTGCCTCACTTGAACCTACCTTCGGTGGTATTAACTTAGAAGATATCAAAGCACCCGAATGTTTTTATATTGAGCGTAAGTTACGTGACAAGATGAAAATTCCGGTGTTTCATGACGATCAACATGGCACCGCAATTATCGTCGGTGCTGCCATCATGAATGGTTTGAAAGTCGTTGATAAAGACCTAAAAAAATGTAAGTTGGTCGTCTCTGGCGCCGGTGCTGCCGCGTTAGCATGTCTAGACTTAATCGTGGATCTTGGTTTTCCGATAGAAAATATTTATGTGACTGATCTGGCTGGTGTCGTCTATAAAGGACGTGCTGAATTGATGGATCCAGACAAAGAACGATTTGCGCAGGAAACATCGGCTCGTAGTTTGAAAGAAGTGATTGTTGATGCCGATATTTTCCTCGGCTTGTCCGCCGGTGGTGTATTGAAGCCAGATATGGTGAAAGCGATGGCGGCCCGTCCATTGATATTGGCTTTGGCAAATCCGACCCCAGAAATTTTGCCAGAAGAAGTGAAGGCAGTTCGTGATGACGCCGTGATGGCAACGGGTCGCTCTGATTTCCCCAATCAAGTGAATAATGTTTTGTGTTTCCCGTATATTTTCCGTGGTGCTTTAGATTGTGGGGCGACCACAATTACCCGAGAAATGGAAATCGCAGTGGTGCATGCGATTGCTGACTTGGCGCAAGCGGAGCAATCGGATGTCGTCGCATCAGCTTATGGTATTTCTAATTTGTCTTTTGGCCCTGAGTATTTAATTCCTAAGCCGTTCGATCCGCGCTTGATGATTAAAATTGCGCCTGCAGTTGCAAAAGCGGCGGAGGAGTGCGGTGTGGCCGCACGGCCAATTCAAGATATGCAGGCTTACAGCGATAAATTGCAGCAATTCGTGTATCACAGTGGCACTTTCATGAAGCCTTTATTCCAAATCGCGAAAAAAGCGCCAGATTCACGTAAGCGTATCGTTTTTGCTGAAGGCGAAGAAGAACGCGTGTTGCGTGCAGTGCAAGTGGTAGTCGATGAAAAACTCGCAAAACCGATTCTGGTTGGCCGTCCACATATACTTGAAAAACGTATAGAAAAATTTGGTCTTCGTCTACGTGCGGGCATTGATTTTGAAGCGATTAACCCTGAGATGGATGCGCGTTACCGTGATTACTGGCAGACCTACCATCAGATGACTTGTCGTCAGGGGATCACTGAACAATATGCTAAATTAGAAATGCGCCGTCGACATACTTTAATTGGTTCGATGATGGTGCACAAAGGTGATGCCGACGGCATGATTTGCGGTACTTTTGGAATTGGTAGCCTGCATTTGTTCTATATTAATCAAGTATTGGGAAAACGTGCCGGCGTTAATGTCTATGCCGCAATGAACGGCTTGGTTTTGCCTGATCGTCAGTTGGTGCTGGTGGACACGCATATTAATGAGAATCCGACGGCAGAGCAGATCGCAGAAATCACAATTTTGGCGGCGGAGGAAATGCGTCGTTTCGGTTTACAACCAAAAGCAGCATTGTTATCTCATTCGAATTTTGGCTCCAGTAATAGTGAATCCGCTAAGAAAATGCGTTCGGCTTTGGCAATCGTACAGCGCGATGCACCAGACTTGGAAATTGATGGCGAGATGCATGGTGATACTGCTTTGGATTCCGATTACCGATTAAAGATGATGCCAACATCGACTTTGAAAGGCGATGCTAATCTCTTAGTCATGCCGAATATTGATGCAGCCAATATTGCGTATAACTTGCTCAAAACAGCGGCAGGCAACAACATTGCTATCGGCCCTATTCTTTTGGGTTGTGCAAAACCTGTGCATATTCTGACTTCATCAGCGACAGTGCGTCGCATAGTGAATATGACAGCGCTTTGTGTCGTTGATGCGGTAGCGCAGCGTTAGAATTCCTACATTATTGCCTATGAAAACCGCCAGCTTTGTGCTGGCGGTTTTTTTCATCAAATGCCCCACTTTAGTCTGATCGCAAGCTTGAGCAAAGCGCCTCGACTTTCCTATTTAGTTTTCTTCCTGTCCTCGCAAAATAGTCGCTTGCTAAAGCCAAGTTAAGTTTCAGTTGATGCCGATGTTTTAAATATATTTGCAATACCACTTATTAGTTTCTTTAGATAAACGCGAAATTTCCCAGTAAAGATGATTGATGGAAATCTTTTTGGATAATACCACTTCATGTTGTAAAAAAGATTCGTAAATTATTATTTAAACACTTGTGATAATTTGATAGCTAGTGAAGATTATTCAGTGCTTTTGCGTGTTTTTTTGTTTAATTTTGTTTAATTACATCGTTCGGAACAAAATTTAGTATTGATATTGCTGTTTTTTCTAGTCTTTATTTAACATATATAGTTAAATTTGAATGTTTTCAAGATCAGCTTCCTCTGTTCTACTGGCACTCGCCACGTGAGATTTGTCCTTGATTCTAGAAGTATTTGACAGTCTCAAATAAGAAGAGCGTATTGCCACTTCATACACATTGAAATGAAGTTAAACCGGCAATCACAAAATGGGGACTGGGGTCAAAAGCTTTGGTCAATTCTGTACTTAGGGAGTTTTTCGAAAAAAAGGTAGAAAAAGATGAAAAAGAGTATCAAGTTACAAGTGGTTCGCCCAACATTGTTAGCTGCATTGATAGCGGCCTCTTTCAGCGCCTCTGCTGCTGATCGCGTTGATCTGAGTAAGTTTCAAGGCGCACAAAACAAGTCGTTTGCTGGCGGTGCATCACAAGCGCATGAAGTTTTAGGTTTGGGGGCTTCTGATTTGCGCGCTGTTCGCAGCCAAAATTATGGCAGTAAAGTCGTTACTCGCTATGAGCAGTTACATCAAGGTGTCCCTGTTTGGGGTGAGGCAATTATTGAACATAAAGACAGCACTCAATCTATCGTTGCATCATCGGCACGATCCTTCCATGGCGCAATGTTGAGCAATTTACGCAACGATATTCCAAGTGCAAAACCTCTGTACTCAGAAGCGCAAGCATTGGGCCTGCTAAAAAATGCGAAACGCCCAGCGAACTCAAGTAACGAACAATCTAAATTGTTTGTCAAGTTAGGTGCGAATAATGTCGCTAAACTGGTTTATTTGACTTCTTATGTGACGGTCGCTGCAAACGGCGCACCAAGTCGTCCATATGCATTGATCGATGCAAATACCGGTGCTGTTCTTGAGCAATGGGAAGGCATTACACATTTAGATGCTGGTGGTCCTGGCGGTAATCAACGTATAGGCCAATACACCTACGGTCCAGCTGGTAGCGGTTCTACTTACGGTCCCCTGAATGTATCTAGTACTTGTCAAATGACTAGTCCAAATGTTGATACCTACAATATGAATCATGCAACGTCTGGTTCAGGTACATTGTATAAATTCACTTGCCCAACGAACACTTTCAAGGCTATCAATGGTGCGTATTCCCCTCTGAATGACGGTCATTTCTTCGGTAATGTTGTATTTAATATGTACCAAGATTGGTTAGGTTTGCGTCCAATTTCTGGCAAATTGCAAATGCGTATTCACTACGGTACTAACTATGAAAATGCATTTTGGGATGGTACAGCAATGAGCTATGGTGATGGTGGTTCTACATTCCATCCTTTGGTTTCTTTGGGTGTTACTTCACACGAAGTCAGCCATGGTTTCACAGAGCAAAAC
This sequence comes from Undibacterium sp. GW821-FHT11H02, assembly GCF_058808015.1. Taxonomy (NCBI): domain Bacteria; kingdom Pseudomonadati; phylum Pseudomonadota; class Betaproteobacteria; order Burkholderiales; family Oxalobacteraceae; genus Undibacterium; species Undibacterium sp. GW821-FHT11H02. The sequence continues at coordinate 116,562 of NZ_JBXARG010000004.1, forward strand.
TCTGGTTTGGTGTACTCAGGCATGTCTGGTGGTATGAACGAGGCGTTCTCGGACATGGCGGGTGAGGCGGCCGCTTGGTATATGCGCGGTACTGGTACATTCATGGTTGGTGACGACATCAAAAAAGGTTCTGGTGCAATGCGTTACATGTACAACCCAGAGTTGGACGGTATCTCTATTGGCCACGCAAGCAAGTACACCAGCAGCATGGACGTACATCACACAAGTGGCGTATTTAATAAAGCCTTTTACTTGTTAGCAACTAAATCTGGTTGGACAGTTCGCAAAGCTTTTGAAGTGATGGCTGATGCAAATCGTTTGTACTGGACTGCGAACAGCACGTTTAATCAAGGTGCTTGTGGCGTAGAAAAAGCGGCCATCAATCGCGGATATGCAGTGGCTGACGTGACAGCTGCATTCTCATCTGTCGGCGTAACTGGCGGTTGCGGTGGTACAACGCCTCCTCCAACAGGTGGTGTATTGACGAAAGACGTTTCTGTGACTTTCTCAGCAGCAGCGGGTCAAGGCGCAAATTACACTTTTGTAGTACCAACTGGTGCAACTAACTTGACATTTAAAATGTCGGGTGGGACTGGTGATGGCGACTTGTATACCAAGTTAGGTTCAGCTCCAACGACGACGTCATATTTGGCTAAATCCGACGGTTCTAGCAACGCTGAGACAATTACTATCGCCGCACCAACTGCTGGTACTTATCACTTGTTGGCAAATGCTTATGCTGCTGTCAGCGGTGCTTCAATTGTTGCTAGCTATCAAACTGGTACTACACCTCCAACTGGTAATGTATTGGTGAGTGGTGTAGCACAATCCGTGACTCTGGCTAAAAATGGTTCTAAGGTGTACAACATCACAGTTCCGGCTGGAAAAACTAGTTTAACGTTCACCTTGTCTGGTGGTACGGGTGATGGTGATTTATATGCTCGTATGACGACCGCGCCAACAACGACTAGCTACACAAAGAAATCTGATGGTGCAACAAATACTGAAACTATCACTTTCAGTGCGCCAGCGGCTGGTACTTACTACTTGTTAGTAAATGCCTACGCAGCGGTTGGTAGTGCAAATGTGAAAGCTGTTGTTCAGTAATCTGTTAGCGGCAAATCTCGGGTAGCTACAATTTGTTTGTAACTGCCTGAGACAAATAATTGATGCCTGATTTTGGCTGATTTTATTGTTTGGATAGTTTGCAAAAAAAACCGTCGACATAATCGGCGGTTTTTTTTGATCATTTTTTTTGATACAGAATCTAGCTTGTAATGATATTTTTAAGTAATGAATGTTGCATTTGTAGGTATCGGGACTCGAGAATTTATCAATTTATTTTAAGCGCAAACGCCACAAGGAAGTGATTTCAGCAGCACGAGCTTGATGTAATGGATCATTGGCATCACGACTCTTTGCATGTTGGGGGCGTATGTCCATCTTGCCGACTACGGTCAAGCCTCCAGCCTCAATCCACTCCCAAAATTCTTGTGAACTGCGTAAACCCAGGTGTTCAGCAAGATCAGACATAATTAACCAAGCTTCTCCATCTGCTTCTAAATGTTGTGCTACGCCAGCCAAAAAACTACGCAACATGCGACTCTCAGGGTCGTAAATTGCATGTTCAATTGCTGCATTGGGGCGTGCCGGAATCCAGGGCGGATTGCAAACGACCAAAGCTGCCCGACCCTCGGGAAATAAGTCAGCCTTGATTAGCTCAACCTGCTCCAAGATGCCTAATCTTTTCAGATTGTCAGCCGCACAGGCTAAGGCGCGAGGATCTTGGTCCGTTGCGATGATTTTTTGTATGCCACGTCGTGCTAAAACAGCAGCGATGACACCGGTGCCAGTGCCTATGTCGAAAGCTAAGTTGGTCGAGGCCAAGGGCGCTTTTGTTAAAAGTTCTAAATACTCACCACGAACCGGAGAAAACACGCCGTAATATGGATGAATTTTGGCGCCTAATGCGGGAATGCCTACGCCATTTTTACGCCATTCGTGAGCACCGATGATGCCTAATAATTCACGTAAAGAAATCGCAAAAGCTTGTTCTACTTTTCCATAAGCTTCTTGGCAAGCTAGTGTCACATCGGGTGCCCGACGTAAGGGAATTGAAAAATCAGGATTGACCGGAATAATTAGCATAGCTAACACACGGGCTCTTTGTGCTTGTGCTTGTCGATGCAAGTGAAAAGCTTGCGCGTTATTAATAGCAGAAGCGGGCGCCTTTTTTTTCTTACTTGGTTTTTTATCGATTCTTCGAGCAATCGCTTGCAGTAAATTTTTGGCGTTTTGAAAATCACCACGCCACAATAAGGCTGTGCCTTCACAAGCCAAGCGATAGGCACTTTCTGCATTCATCGTATCATCGGCAGTTTGTACATATTTTGGTGCCACACTGCCATTTTCAGAATGCCAAATTAAGCTATGTGTTTCTTGATTTTCTATCCAGTTGATGACTTGTGATGGGGAATTCATGTGAAATGCCTGTTCGATGATGGGTGCAAATTTAGTCGCTAAATTTGCTTAGGTACTGCAGCGAGTGTGTGCGAATAGTCGGCAGTGTAACAAATCACGGGTGAAAATAGAGAAAATGCTGTTTTTTCAATTTTCTATGATTGCTTGCCTTCAGTAATGGCGCTAACGCCGATAAAGACAGTCTTGAGTGTCGGCGTGATTAAAAATCGGCATGAAAACTGTTATTACATTTCAGAAGCATCGATAAGGTCTGCATCACTGACTTGTCCATTTGAACCATCTGAACAATTAACTTCGGCAAGGTGAGCAACGGTCGTTTCTTGAGTGAGTGCGATAGATAACTGAAATCAACTTCGCTTGCAAACTATGCCTTGCCATCATAGCTCTGCGTTCGAATGAGTCTTCCTAGCTGAACTTTGACCGACCTTAATTCGCTCTTGTAATAGAGTTGATCAAGATGGTTGTTTTTGGTGCGTCAGGATAACCAAAAACATTTCTTTCGGTCGGTACGACTTTGATCTTGTCAACCACGTCCATACCAGAAATGACTCTACCAAACACGGCATAGCCCGAATTACCAGTGCTCGAGTTAAGAAAAAGATTGTCAACGACATTGATAAAAAATTGTGAAGTTGCCGAGTCGTCGACACTTGTACGCGCCATTGCAATCGTGCCTCGTAGATTGCTCAGTCCATTGTTGGCTTCTAACTTGATGGGGGCATATGTTGAAGCCTGAACATAGTTTGTAGTGAGGCCGCCACCTTGAATCATAAAGTTACTGATCACACGATGGAATATCTTATTGTTGTAGAAGCCGACATCAGTGTAGCGTAAAAAGTTGGTAACTGTGATTGGTGCTTTGATCGGATCGAGCTCAACTAAGATATTTCCCAACGATGTATTGATTAACACTTGTGGTATTAATTTAGCCAGGTTCAAATCCAATGCGGTGTCTGCAATACCGATTTTGTCCTTCGCAGCTGTTGTATCGTTTGGTTTAACTAAGGAGGCGATCTCCACACCTTTCGTGATGGATTCATTCGGTGTGTTGTAATTTAGGCCTTGTTGAATGGAGAAGTATTTTCCGACGATGACTTTGTTATCTAACAGGTTTGCGACCCAACCATAATCCACATTGTCCTTAGATCCATGAGCCGCATCAATGATGACGCGAATCAAATTGCCACGTGATTTTCGGCCGCTGTCGATCTCTCCGGACCAGTAATTAAGACCTTCTTGATCGACTTCATCGCGGCCCAAGACATTCTTGTAAATTTTACGTACGAAGTTTTCTGTGCTCATGTTCGCGGTGTAGCCGGTGACAGCAGATAACTTTGGGTCAATGGCAGAAGTGTAAAAATTCTCAGCCAATTGCTCAATTGTTCTTCCATCTTTAATGGTACCGATCCAATAAATCATCCCTTCTGCATCTGGTACACGATTAAAGAATGCAATGTATAACTCAATCAACGTGTCCAAATCTTTTTGGGAAATTGTTTTGGATTTGTTGCCAGCTAGAAGACTGACGGTGAAGTCATTAAACTTTACGGTTGTTTGAGTGGACGTCAGATTCGTGGTGTCGCTAGGTGATGCTTTGTTGATAATTGAAAAGCCGTAATTGTTGGTTTTGATAATGTAGTCGTTGCGAGATGCATTGACAGTTACAATATCCGCTGATGGTGCGGCTTGCGCAGCTGGCGCACTTGGAGGACTGCTTAGTTTGACGAGCTTGGTTTCTGTGTTGGAACTATTGTTACCGCCACAAGCGCCAAGTCCCAGCGTGACTGCTAATAGCGTGCTAGTTATGATGAATTTTTTATTCATAAATCGCATTTTAAATTTCATCGCAATGAACCTAACCTAAGTTATCGAAAAAGAGGGCATTATATCGATGAATTTGTACAATTTTTGAGGAAAAAAGAATCAAATTGTAAAATGCATGTTCTTAAAATGACACCAATTAATACCCCCAAGGTGTTGGCGGTAAGTCTATGGCTTTTGTTAGATCAAAATTAACACGGAATTCACGACCCTCTCGCGTCAAGCGATAGCTGAAACTTTTAGGGTAAATAAAGATTTGCCAGACATTGCTAATCGATTGAGCTCCACCTAGGCGAGCAAACAATTCCTTGGAATATTGATCGGCAGGGAAAGTTTGCACATTGTTCCAGCCAGCATCTTGGGTATGTCCGCCATACATGGTTTGTGTATCGTGACTTCCGTCTGCGTGCCGGTGATCATGCTTAAGTGAAAGGCCAGAGCCAGTTTTTGTGATGACCCAGGTACGCGAGTGATTATCGCCAACATGGAAGGGTATTTGTAATTGTGTGTCAGTACACTTGCGAACGTGCATCACGAGTCTTCCTTCGAATCCTTCGGACTTTGGATTATCGACTGCAATTTTTCCTTCGAAAGCCTTGCCACATAATTGGCGCAGTTGATCAAAGAACGCATCATGTGTAGCGATGGAGACTAATGGTGCTTCTTGCTTGACTTGCGCTTGCACCAAATTAGCCTGACCTATGAATAACGCCAGAAGCAAGCTTGGCAGGCAGTAGTTTTTCATATTTTTATATGGATGAGTTAGATTGAACTTTAAGTATGAATTCACATGCCGCCCCAGGCGGCGCTAATCACGCTAATTGCAGTGAGTCCAGCGGTTTCTGTTCTGAGCACACGCGGCCCCATACCCAGCATGATCGCACCTTGCTTGATCGCGAGTTGTTCCTCATTATCTGAAAAGCCACCCTCAGGCCCGATCATGATGGTCAGCGCTTGTGCTGGATGATGTCTGGTCCAATCTGCAAGAGACTGCTCGGCACGTGGTGATAGCAGAATTCGTTTATGCAAATCTTGTTGCATCAGCCATTTTTGAACATCGACCAGCTCCGCTAAATGGGCCATACGTTTGCGTCCACATTGTTCAGTGGCGCTCTGTATGATACCTTGCCAGTGCTGCATTTTTTTCTCGGCACGCTCTGGATTCAGTTTCACCACGCTACGTTGTGCTGCGAGTGGTTGAATATGATTCACGCCAAGTTCGATGGCTTTTTCGATGATCCAGTCCATTTTTGAAGCTTCGGGCAGGGCTTGCGCCAAGCTTAAATTAAATGGCAATTCGACTTCCTCAGGTAAAAAAACTTTGACCTCGGCGCTGACTTGCTTCTTGCTAATCGATGTGAGTGAAGCCAGAAAACTGCCACCTTCACCATTGAAAAGTTCAACATGCTCGCCGATATTCAAGCGCAAGACAAAAATATGATGCGCAGTATCGCCAGGCAGATCAATATGCGCACCGATGATGAGTGGAAGAGGGCAGAAAAAGCGTGGCATGAAATGTAATTAAATAAAATTAGCTGAGAAGAGTGGATCAGTAAGATTGGCAAGCGGCGTTTAGTATCCCCATACCCAAACTTAAAGCACCTAAGAAAATGCCTGAGGCGAGCTTATTGTTTGGTACATCTTTGATTAAATCAGGCAGAAAGATCCGTGCGATCACAAATGCCAGTAATTGTATGACCAAAGCAATCGCACTCCAGATCAACATATCTGGCAAATCGACACTGTGTGCGACCGAGGATGCCAAAGCAATACAATAGCCGAGCACTGCGCCAGATAAGCTGGCAGATGCCGCAGTATTGCCTTCGCGGATCAATGCAATTTCCTTGTAGGGCGTGATGCGAACATAGATCGCAATAAAGACGAACAGAAATGCCAGTGCCGAGCCAAAGTGGCTGATAAAGGCAGGAAAACCATAGGCTAAAAATTGTGCGCTCATGAGGTACTTTCTAATTAATGGTAGAAATCAAAGTTAGAAGTCAATCGTAGAAATTTGTTTGAGGATAAAACTTAGTCGACAAAATAATGTGGGACAAAGCGACTGGTATTTTTCGTAATCAAAGTTTCGTCTTCACGTATACCTATGCCCGCAGCTTCATCACCGACTACCCAAGAACCAATCGAGGTGTATGCGGGCGTTATGCCGTCGTCAAATTTGGGTTGCGGTGCATAGGCTTGATAGATAAATCCTTCTTGCCCATATTCGCCATCAGTATGCATGACATTGCCATCGGCATAGATGGAAATATTTTCTCCTTCGCGTGACAGCAAAGGTTTTTTTACAAAATTACCGCTGATGCGCCATGCTTCTGTGTAGGCGGGCAACAGATTGGGGTGATCGGGAAATAATTCCCAAAGCACTGGCAAAATAGCTTTATTAGATAAAAGCATTTTCCATGCAGGTTCAATAATGCGAGCAGGGCGACTTAATAGATGTGTGGCAAATTGTTCGCGGCATAGCCACTCCCAAGGATAGAGTTTGAATAAATTTTCTATCTTTACATCGTTATCATCGACCAACTCGGCATTCGCTTCGTCCCAGCCCAGATCATTAATACTATTTTGCTTGGTCGCGAATCCAGCTTGAATCGCGGTGTCGCGCAAGTAGGAGAGGTTGCCGATATCCTCTTCGCTGTCGGCACACGCAAAATGTAAGACACCTATGCCATCAAATTTTTTCCATTGATCGATCAGTTTCTCGTGCAAGGAATTGAATTGATCCGCGTGTGGATAGACATCTTGCAGCCAATACCATTGCGCAACGGAGGACTCGACTAAACCCGTGGGCGTGTCAGCGTTGTACTCCAGCATTTTGGGTGCGCCGGTACCATTCCAACTTAAATCAAAGCGGCCAAACAAAGAGAACTCTTTATCACGCCAACTCTCTTCAACCTGAGACCAAAATGCAGCTGGGATCGCAAAGCGTTCGATTTGGCCTTGACGAATTACATGTTCAACCGCTTGCAAACTCATCTGATGGAGATCAAGCGTTGCTTGTTCTAAGACATCAACTTGCGCTGCGCTAAAACGATAGGCGTAACGCTCATCCCAGTATAAACCATCAATTGAGTGATAACTAAAACCCAGATCTTCAAATTGCCGCTGCCAGTTCGAGCGTGGCGTTAATGATTCGCGAATCATAAGCTTTAACCCCCGCCAGAAAAACCACGTGAACTCGATCCGAAACCACCGCGACTGACGCTGCGGGTGATGCTACGACTTACCGCACGATCGCTGAGTTGAGAGTTACTGCCGGTAAAGCGGCTGCCAAGCATATTACGTTGAGCGACATCGCGCTGGCCTTCATAATAGCTTGGTCCCCAATAACGACCACTATAAATATGACCACCCGAGGAGTTGCCGGTGTTCGCTAGCGTATTGCTATTCGGTGGTGCTGGCTGTGGTTGGCAGGGGTCTGTGCTACCCCAATCTTCCTTGCAATCCTCCAGGCTTTTATATTCATCGCGAACACTCGCGAGATTATTCGTTTCACCACCACAGCCACTTAAGCCAGCTACCGCTGCCGAGGTCACTAAAACCAGTGGCAGTGTTTGTGAACTACGGCGTTTATGTTTTTGGTTTGTGCTCATGAGCACTCCTTTTTCGTTTCAAGGAAACTAGATAGATTTGAGTTGATCCATCATTGTAATGTGCCGATCTTGGCTTGTGATGGTGTTCCCTATTTTGTTTTACCGTTGTTGCTTGGCTGTTGTTTCTTGGTTTGCATTTGCTTATTCGACTGTAAATCAGCTAACAAATAAACTGGCATGTTTCGCCGCGCTGTAGAACTGCAATTGAGAAATGCCTTGTGCATCTAAGCGATCTTGAACAGTCGTTTGATCGAGCAACTTGGGATCCGACTTTGTTAATGTAGCGTGAGATTTGCTAGCCATCGCCATGCCCCACATGGCGCCATACAGGGGAATAAAAACCGAATATGGGTGAACGCAATCAAATACCTTGTGTAGTCGTGTGAGCGTGGTTTGATAGCGCACTTGATGATAGAACTCGCTACCCAAATGCAAGACGATAGCCCCTCCGTCATTTAATCGCTTGTAACAAGCAACGAAGAACTCTTCACTCATGCATGGCTCGGCTAAATTGCTACCATTCGGTGCAATCGGATCGGTTAGGTCCAATAAAATGAGATCGTACTGTTCTCTAATTTGTTCGTGACCGTTTTGGATGAAAGCAAATCCATCGGTGTGAATGATATTTACCCTCGGTGAGTCGAAAGCATTCTGGTGGATGGCCTGCAAGTACTGCCGCGAAAGCGCAATCACTTGTTCATCGATTTCACATAGCGTGATGCTTTGTATGCTGCGGTATTTCAATAATTCTTCTGTCGAGCCACCGTCGCCTCCACCTATGATCAGTGCAGTTTGCGGATTGCCATGCGTTATCGCTGCCGGATGCACTAAAGATTCGTGATAATAGAACTCATCTTTTTCCGACGTCATCATGGCACCGTCGATGCGCATGATTTTGCCAAATTCTGGTGTGTCCGCGATTTGTATCAACTGAAATGGACTTTGCACTTCGGCAATCACCTCGCTAATTTGTGTTTGCATCAAGGTGTAAGAACTTAGCCGCTCGGTCGCCAGTTTCGCTGGCTTCGTTCGCGGCAAACCCCGCTGCAACTCTTGAAGTGATACTCGTTGCGGCTGAAAGAGAGCGATCAATTGGTCGACGATGGCACGAGCTTTTGCGCTGTTGTCGCATTCAAAATTACAGACATAGACGTCGAGCGTCACCGCCTGACGCTCGGGCCAGGTGTGAATTGCAAGGTGTGATTCTGCCAAAAGTAAGGTACCCGTCACGCCCGCCGGACTGCCATCTGGGTAGGTGAAAGCATGAAACTTTTCGCCCACGATAGTTAAACCCGCTTGGTTTGTGTAGTTACGGACTAGATTGCTCAAGCGCTTTTCTTCGAATAAGAGTGTGGGATCGCATAGACAATCAAAGCAATCCGCGGTGAGGTGCAAACCTTCCATAAACCCGTCTAGAAATGATGTGAAAGTCGCAATTGTATTCTGTGACGCGCTGCTCTGGTAAAATAACGGACTTTATAGAATAAAACGATAATTTTAGTGCAATATATTTGCCTGTCACTCAGGATAAATCCCCGTTTTGTTCTCCTGCACGATTTTATAAACTTACTTCCTCAGCCGCTATGACATCCACTTTCCAGCCTGAAAATACTTCTAAGATGGCCAATGCGATTCGCGCATTGTCTATGGACGCTGTTCAAAAAGCCAATTCTGGTCACCCAGGTGCTCCTATGGGCATGGCAGAAATCGCGGTGGCCTTGTGGGCAGGACACTATCGCCATAATCCGACTAATCCAAAATGGGTGAATCGTGATCGTTTCGTTTTGTCGAATGGTCATGGTTCGATGTTGCATTACTCTTTGTTGCATTTGACAGGCTACGATTTGCCTATGTCGGAGATCAGCAATTTCCGTCAATTGCATTCTAAAACGGCAGGTCATCCAGAAGTTCACATCACACCGGGCGTGGAAACTACCACCGGTCCACTTGGTCAAGGTATTACCAACGCCGTTGGTATGTCGCTGGCAGAAAAATTACTCGCTGCTGAATTCAATGTGGATGGCGCAAATATTGTTGATCATCGCACTTACGTGTTCATGGGCGATGGCTGTCTGATGGAAGGGATTTCGCACGAAGCTTGCTCTTTGGCTGGCACGTGGAAGTTAAACAAGCTGACAGCATTCTGGGACGACAATGGTATTTCCATTGATGGTCACGTTGAAGGTTGGTTCACTGACGATACCCCAGCGCGTTTTGAGTCTTATGGTTGGAATGTGATTCGTGCGGTTGATGGCCATAACGTCGATGCCGTGAATCAAGCGATTATCGCGGCGAAAGCATCTGATAAACCAACATTGATCTGCTGCCGTACGATCATCGGTAAAGGTTCACCGAATATGCAAGGTACGCACAATGTGCACGGTGCGGCATTGGGCGATAAAGAAATTGCTGCAGTACGTGCGAATATTGATTGGAATTATCCACCGTTTGAAGTGCCTGCTGACGTTTATAGTGCATGGGATGCCAAAGCCGATGGCGCGAAAGCCGAAGCTGAATGGAATGCCGCATTTGCTGCGTACAGCGCAGCGCATCCAACGAAAGCAGCTGAATTGACGCGTCGCATGAATAATGTGTTGCCAGCTAATTTTGACGAAGTCGTTAAGGCAGCTTTAGCAAACGTAGTAGAGAAAAAAGAGACGATTGCTACACGTAAGGCAAGTCAAAACGCGATTCAAGCTTTCGCGCCAAGTTTGCCAGAATTTTTGGGTGGCTCTGCTGATTTGACTGGTTCAAATCTGACTAACTGGAAAGAATGCGTTGCTGTTCGTGCGAATCAAGCCGGCAATCATATCAATTACGGCGTACGCGAATTTGGCATGAGCGCTATCATGAATGGTATCGCTTTGCATGGTGGTTACTTGCCATTCGGCGCAACTTTCCTGACTTTTTCGGATTACAGCCGTAATGCGATACGTATGGCGGCTTTGATGAAAATCCGTACGCTGTTCGTGTTCACACATGACTCTATCGGCCTCGGTGAAGATGGTCCTACGCATCAATCTGTTGAGCATATCTCCAGCATGCGTTTGATTCCGAATTTGGATAACTGGCGTCCATGTGACACGACGGAATCAACCGTGGCATGGGCGGAATCTATTAAGCGCGCTGATGGTCCATCGACTTTGATTTTCTCTCGTCAGAATTTGCCGTTCCAAGAGCGCAGCGCACAACAAGTGGCTGATATTGCTCGCGGTGGTTACATCTTGCAAGACGCAGTTGATGCGAAAGTCGTACTGATCGCGACGGGTTCGGAAATCGAACTCGCTGTGAAATCAGCAGCAGAGTTAGCGGCGCAAGGCATTCCAGCACGCGTCGTGTCTATGCCTTCAACCGATGTGTTTGATCGTCAAGATAAAGCTTACCAATTGAGTGTTTTGGGTAATGGTTTGCCACGTGTCGCGATTGAAGCGGGTGTGACAGCGTTCTGGCATAAATATGTGGGCTTAGAAGGTGCGGTCGTGGGTATCGACACTTTTGGCGAATCTGCTCCTGCTGGCGTTTTGTTTAAATACTTTGGCTTCACGGTAGAGAACGTGGTGGCAAAAGTGAAATCGGTTTTAGCTTAACTCAGTGTATTTTGACCGAACGCAAGTGATCCAGACTCAATATGAATAAAATCAAGGAAATCCAATTACGTCGTGCCACAGTCGCTGATGCCGAAGCCATCGCGGCGATACGCATAGAAGGCTGGCGCACGACTTATCGTGGCATGATCCCTGATAGCTATCTCAATGAGATGGACATGAATCAAAACGTACTGCACTGGCGTACGATTTTGCAGGCATTGCCAGTAAAAGAAGATGGCCTGTGTGTGTATGTCGCGGTGAGCGAAGATGAAATTGTCGGCTTCGTTTCGGCTATGAAATTGCCTGAGCCTAAGCTCGATAAAGACGGTGAAATCAATGCGATTTATATTCGTCCCCAATGGCAACGTTGCGGCATAGGTAAACGCATGTTGCACAAAGCGGCTCGTTCTCTACAAGCGATGGGCTGCACCAGTTGCGTGATCTGGGTGATTGATGGCAATTCTCAGGCACGTAATTTTTACGAAGAGCTCGGTGGAGAGATCCTCATCGAGCAAGATTTTAGCTGGGATGGATTGGATCTGACCGAAGTGGGTTACGGTTGGAGTGATTTGAATGTGATGATGGCGTCGGCGGATGCATTGCCGTTTCCACGCGCTATGCAATAAGGATTTAAAACCTCTCAACACAGAGGCTCAGAGACACAGAGAAAAGCAGGAGAAAATCAAATTCTTGATTATCTAAATCATAGATTGGTTAGAAGAATTTTTTTGACTAAACAAGCATTCTCAAGTTTTTCCTCCGTGTCTCGTAAAGGCATGCCTTTACCTCTGTGTTGAGAGGTTTGGCAGTTTAAGATTTTTTTGTGTTTTATTTTTTGTTGCTGTTTGTCTTTTTGGAGATTGAACCATGACGATTCGCGTCGCAATTAACGGCTATGGCCGTATCGGTCGTAACATCCTTCGTGCACATTATGAAGGTGGTAAGTTTAAGAATGAGATTCAAATCGTTGCGATTAACGATTTGGGTAATGCAGAATCTAACGCGCATTTGACACGTTACGATACAGCTCACGGTAAGTTCCCAGGCACAGTCAGTGTCGAAGGCGACACCATGATCGTCAATGGCGACAAGATCAAAGTATTCGCAGAACGTAATCCAGCGAATATTCCTTGGGGTGAATTGAATGTTGACGTCGTGTTGGAATGCACAGGCTTCTTCACCACCAAAGAAAAAGCATCTGCGCATTTGGCTGGCGGCGCAAAGAAAGTCATCATCTCCGCACCAGGCGGTAAAGATGTGGATGCAACAGTGGTGTACGGCGTGAATCACGGCGTATTGAAAGCAACTGACACTGTTATTTCTAACGCGTCTTGCACAACGAACTGCTTAGCACCATTGGCAAAACCATTGAACGATGCAATCGGTATCGAAAGCGGTTTGATGACAACGATCCACGCTTATACGAATGATCAAGTCTTGACAGACGTGATGCATGAAGACTTGCGTCGTGCGCGTTCTGCAACCATGAGCATGATCCCAACGAAAACGGGTGCGGCTGCCGCAGTTGGTTTGGTATTGCCAGAGTTGAACGGCAAATTGGATGGCTACGCAATGCGTGTGCCAACTATCAATGTTTCTGTGGTTGATCTGACTTTCATCGCTAAGCGCGACACGACAGTTGAAGAAATTAACAAAGTGTTGAAAGAAGCTTCTGAAGGCGCATTGAAAGGTATTTTGGATTACAACACAGCACCTTTGGTTTCTGTTGACTTCAACCACAATCCAGCATCTTCTACTTATGACGAAACATTGACGAAAGTAAATGGTCGTTTGGTCAAAGTATCGAGCTGGTACGACAACGAGTGGGGCTTCTCCAACCGCATGTTGGATACCACTGTTGCATTGATGCACGCTAAGTAATCTGCGTGACTTTGAAGCTAGTTTGAACTTAGTAAAATGAAGTAAACAAAAGCCCCGAACTTTCGGGGCTTTTGTGTGTCTTACCGTAGCGCTGTTTATCCTGGAGATTTATCATGAACTTTAATTTACGCAAATTAATTGCCGACAATAAGACTTTCTTATTCTTTGTTGCCGGCATGATTTTGATGCGTAGCGCTTTAGCGGATTGGTATGTGGTGCCGTCAAGCTCTATGTATCCGCATTTGTTAGAAGGCGATAGAGTGATTGCTAATCGCATTGCTTACGATATCAAGCTGCCATTCACGGATGTAATTTTGAAGCAAGTCGGTGATCCACAGCGAGGTGATATTGTGACTTTTAGCTCGCCTGCCGATGGTGTGCGTTTAATTAAGCGCGTGATAGGCCTGCCAGGTGATGTGGTTGAAATGCGGGATCAAAAGTTGATTATTAACGGACAATTGGCCGATTACTCAGAAGTCGCAGAACCTGATCCTGCGCACCTTACGCCTAAGCGGGAATACCCAAATCAGCAGTTGATGTACACCGAAAAACTCGGTAGCTTGCAACACAATATTTTAGTCATGCCTGAACGTCCGGCATTGCGCTCGTTTGATCCAGTGACGGTGCCTGCAGGCCACTACATGATGTTAGGTGATAACCGTGATAACAGTAATGATTCCCGTTTTTACGGCTTGGTGAAACGCGAATTGATTACGGGTCGTGTCAATCGTTTGATGTTTTCGCTCGATTACGATAATTATTACTTGCCGCGCGTTGAGCGTTTTGGTGCAAAGCTGACACAATCGGCGCAATAAGTTGCAGTATCAACTCTACGTGTTTAAATTTTTTATTTCGCGGTTTTAGGCACATAACCCAGTGCCGCTGAAATCTGTTCAGCGGTACTGATCAAATCACCCAGCCAAGCTTCTTGCAAGCGATCTGCTGGTGCTGAGATCGACAGTCCTGCGATCATTTTGCCGCTGTCATCGTGAATGCCGGCGGCCATACAACGTACTCCCAGCTCTAATTCTTCATTGTCGCGCGCGTAGCCATTGCTGCGTACGGCGGCTAACTCACGTTCTAGTTTCGCGACGTCGGTTATTGAATTCTTATTGTGTCCGGCTAAGCCTGTACGCGTGATATAAGCGCGTAGCGCTTTCGGCTCATCAATCGACAAAAAGATTTTGCCAGTCGATGTCAGATGTAATGGAGCACGACCACCGATCGCACGCACGACTTGCATGCCTGAACGTTCAGAAAATGCACGATCAATGTAGACAATTTCGTCACCCTGACGTACCGATAAATTAATGGTTTGATTGGTGATGCGATGCAGATTACGCATAAATTCTAAAGCAGCTTCGCGGACATCCAAACGACTCTTAACAATATTACCTAGTTCTAGTAGGCGCATGCCAAGTCGATACGTGCCGGTATCAGCGCGATCCACAAAGCGGGTGATACAAAGATCATTCAAAATGCGATGTGCGGTAGACGGATGTAAGCCAGTTACACTAGCCAGTTCTTTGAGACTAACCGGATCGTGATAGCGTGACAGCGCATCTAATAATGAGACCATGCGCTCGATTACTTGTATCGAAGTTTTTTCAGCGGAAATTGGCGCGTCGTTTTTCATAATGTGGATGGTGCATTGCAATAAATCTCTTTATACCATGATGTGAAATCACTGTGTTGAACTAAAGATTCTATTTCGGTGATTGTTGTAAGACTTTGCTTCACGATAAGTGATTATCTTGTTAAATATGAAAAAAATATTTGCTAGCTAGCATCTGCGTCTATAAATTTGTGGAAAGTGGTGTTGCTAGGCAGAATTTTTTTCCGCTTCTGCTTTTCTTCGGTGTACTATCGAATTAGACGATTAATATACTTTAGGACTTACGCAAAACAGACTCTGGCGTCGTTGGATTCGCCTCGCCGTACATTTGTACTGTCTTCGGCTCTCCGCCTAGCCAGCGCAATTTTGCGTGAGTCCTAATGAACAATAGTCTTGATATCCTTGATTTGGCGCCTCTGGTTTTGTCTGCTGCTTCATTTTTTTTAGGGAAATGCGGTCTATGTCGAATACCTCACCAGTTTCATCAAAATCGGCACCATGGAAAATTCTGTTGGTGGATGATGAGCCTGACATCCATGATGTGACCAAGTTGACTTTGCATCGCTTTGAATTAGATGGCCGGCGCTTGCAGTTTTTTGATGCTTATAGCGGCCCTGAGGCGAAAGAAATACTGAGTCGTGAGCCCGATATCGCTTTAGTATTTTTGGATGTAGTGATGGAGTCGGAAAACAGCGGATTGGAAGTCGCACGCTGGATGCGCCAGGATTTAAGAAATCAATTCACCCGCATCGTATTGCGCACCGGGCAACCGGGACAAGCGCCAGAAGAAAGTGTCATAGTCGATTACGATATCAATGATTACAAAGAAAAAACTGAACTCGACCGCACTAAATTATTTACGACCACGTTCGCAGCCTTACGGGCTTATCGCGACATCTATACCGTGGAAGAAGCGCGGCGTTTTCAAGTGACATATCGTGAGGGTTTAGAGCGCGTGATTGAAGCCTCTGCCCATATCTATCAACAAAGAAATATGCATGACTTCGCCAATGGCTTGCTGCAACAAGTGGTGGCCTTGTTGCGCCTGGAAAAAAGCATGTTACTGCGCCTACGTGGTGCAAGTGGTGTTTCGGGTGAAAATTCCTATGAAGTGCTGGCAAAAATAGGCAATTTTGATGATGATCATCAGTTGTTCAATCAGGAGTTGCTGGAGCACTTACAACAAGTGACGATCAATCGCATTTCGCATTTATTCGGCGATACTTATGTAGGCTATTTTCCTAACGAGAGTGGCAAAGCATCATTGCTGGTATTGCAAGGTGTGGAAAGTGTCAGTGAGATAGACGCCAAATTATTAGAGGTTTTTTCCTCAGGTGTCGCCATTGCTTTCGATAATATTTTGCTTAATCAAGAAATCAGTGACACCCAGGGGGAGCTGATTATGCGCCTTGGTGATGTGGTCGAATCGCGCTCCTCGGAAGCAGGAAATCATGTGCGACGTATGGCTGAGGTGTGCTATCTGATAGCAATTACTTCTGGCATGGACCCAGACGAAGCCGCCATATTAAAGCAAGCCGCTCCTATGCACGATATTGGCAAGATCGCGACACCCGATGCGGTGTTGCTCAAGCCAGGTAAATTGGATCAAAGTGAGTGGGATATCATGAAGATGCATCCAGAAGTCGGGATGTCGATTTTGGATGGCTCGCATAGACCTATCTTACGTGCCGCATCCATCATTGCACATCAGCATCACGAGAAGTTTGATGGCTCTGGTTATCCGCAAGGCTTAGTCGGTAGCGAAATTCATATCTATGCCCGCATTGTTGCTGTAGCCGATGTTTTTGACGCCCTGATGCATGCCCGGGTTTATAAAGTAGCCTGGCCAGTTGACCAGGTGATCGCCCATTTAAAGAGCGTGAGCGGCAGTCATCTTGATCCGCAGTTTGTAGAACTCTTGATACAAAATGTTGATAAGGCGGTCGATATTAATCAACGCTATCCCGACTAATTTATTCCTTTTTTTGCGCTATTACGATGATTTTGCGGCTAACTTAGCATGCAAGGGAAAACGTAATTGATAAACTAAACCTGCACCTGGAGTTGATTGCGCTTTAATGCTGCCACCTAATAAGCTGGTGACGAGGTTGTACACGATGTGGGTACCAAGTCCGCTGCCGCCTTGACCTCGCTTAGTCGTATAAAAAGGGTCAAATAATTTACCCAAGGCTTCTTTATCCATGCCATGGCCGTTGTCTTGGTACAGAAATTTCAAATCATCATCTTCAACTTCAAATTGTATTTGTATTTTCCCCTGACTGAGATTTTCGAAACCATGCGTCAGAGAATTCATCACGAAATTGGTTAGGATTTGTGAGAAGGCACCAGGGTAACTATCAATGATCAGGTTCTCCGGGCAATCTATGCTGATCGCTACGTGCCGACCCTTGAGCTTGGGTTGTAGCGATACCAAAATCTCATTCAAGTAAGTGGCTAATTGAAACTTACGTTTATCGTTAGAGGTTTGATCGACTGCAACTTGCTTAAAGCTACGCACCAGTGCTGCCGCTCGTTTGGTATTGGTGCTGAGTATGCGCAGACTTTGATCGAGAATCTCTAAAAACTGATCGCGTTGCGTATCATCAAATTGCGCGGCGGCGATGTCTTTACGGGTCAAGCGGACTTCTTCTATCAAGTGGCTGGTTGCCGTAACGCAGATACCCAATGGGGTATTAATTTCATGGGCGACACCTGCAACCAAGCCACCTAAGGAAGCGAGTTTTTCTTGTCTTACTAATTCTGTCTGCGCTTCTTGTAGTGCCAGCAGGGCTTCATTTAACGCATTATTTTGGTGCTCCAGGTTCGCTTTGGCCTGACGTAATTCTCTATCGGCATTCATGCGCGCAATGGCCACCGCGATATGGCTGGCGACAAAGGCTAATAAATCCAGATCGGCATGCGTATAGGTGTGGTGCAAATCATAGCTCTGCACAATGATGACACCATAAATTTTGTCTTTAATTAAGATTGGCGCGCCTATCCAGCTTTCAATATCACTGCCACCTAAAACCTGGCGAATTTCACCGTCTTCGATCAATTGTTGTAAACGAATTTTATCAATCAATTGGGCTTTGCCCGTGCGTATTACGAATGAAGTCATGCCTACGCCTAGAGGGAAGTGCGAATGCGTGGGGACAGGATCTTTTTCGTCGACAAAATATTGAATACTAATTTCTTCGTTTTCTTGATGATAGATCGCCACCATAAAATTTTTGGCGACAATTAAGTTCTCAACGATCAGATGTAATTTTTTATATAAGTGATTACCTTCTTCCCCTGAAAATGAGAGTTCAGCGATCGCATACAGCGCGCTTTGAATTTTTTCTGAGCGACGCCGTTCGGCAATTTCGTGGGCAAGCAATGAGGTACGTTCTTGTACCGCACGTTCCAATCGATCGACACTTTGAAAAACTTCTAAAGCGTTGGAAACATGGCTGGCAATTAATTCAAATAAGGCCTGATCTTCAGCGCTGTATAAATATTGTTTGTCATAGCTTTGTATTACCATCGCGCCCAGGATGCGCTTATTATGATCAATTAAGGGATAGCCCATCCAATGTTCAGACGGCGCACCGGTAACACCAATTTGTTCTTCAGCACGGATGGTGACCATCTCAGCCGCCGTTGCGACCAAGGGTTTGCGATTTAAGATCACCCACTTAGTGAATGAGGAGCCTGGGGCTTCCAATTTGAAGCGTTTTTCCGGATCGGGTGCTGGATCGACTTCATCTAAAAAGTAGGCGAACTGTAGGGTATCGTCATCAGAATTATAAAGTGCAATATAAAAATTCTTAGCGTACATAATGCGGCTCAATGCCATATGTATTGCATACAGAAATTCACGTAAGTCGTTGGTGTTGGAAGAAATTTTGGCAATCTCCAGTACCATAGATTGCACTGCCTCTAAACGTTGTAAGCGACTTTCCATGACGCGTCCTTTCTTCGAATTTCTGTTTAGAGCGTATTGCGTGGGAGTCCTTGAAGTGGGAATCTCGATTCAGCAAGCTTAGTCTAAATCCGTTTGAAATGAAATTGCCTTGTGGGCTTTTTGTGGATTTTGGAATTCATTTCTCTTTCGCTATTTTTAAACAGGTCAGGATTTATTCAATTCGTCATATACACCTGATAGAATTTGCTATTACATTTTTTGATCTGAAGGACATTTTCATGCAGCCACCTGATAAGCTAGGACAGCAAGAAAAAGGCGACACCCAGGCCGAGCTGAGTGAATTCAAAAGTAAAAGTGGACTTAAACGCATTTTCTCCGCCTTCTTTTACTCCCTCGACGGTTTGCAGGCGGCATGGCGCCAAGAGCATGCGTTTCGTCAGGAATTAGTGCTGGTCGTGATTGGTGCGGTAATCGCTTTGAGTTTACCCGTGTCCGCATTTGAAAAACTATTGATGATCGCTGTTTTGGTCTTGATGCTCATAGTTGAGTTGTTGAACTCCGCCATTGAAGCGGTAGTTGATCGTGTTTCGCTAGAGCGTCATGCCTTATCAAAAAATGCTAAGGATTTTGGTAGCGCTGCTGTTTTATTGACTTTTTTGTTAGCGCTGGCGACCTGGACTGTGATCTTGTTTGACCGTTTCTACTATTAATTAAATTTTATGAGTTGGCGTGCACCAAGTCACGTCCCAGTTCGTTATCAGCTTACTTCACACTTTTTGATGAGTTAATCATGATCCTGCAAAAAATCTATTTTAAAAGTCTGGTTCTATTCGCACTCTTGTGCAGCCTGATGAACGTGGCATTAGCACAGCGAGATGATGGACAATTTCAAATCCTGCATGCACGTTATGGCACTGCGGAACGCAATGTAGATGTGACGCCTGCGCTGAAAGACTTAGCTCGCCGTGATGTGAATTTTCGTATGGGTAATGAGAGCTTTGGCATAGATCCCCATCCAAATCGTGTAAAAACTTTGCGTATTTATGCTCGCAGCGATCGCGGTGAAACGCGCACGTTTGAATATCGCGAAGGCAGCTTGGTTGATGGTGCTTTATTTAAGGGTTGGGGTGGAGGTAATTGGGGACGTGATGGCGATTATCGCGGCGGTTGGGACAATCCTGACTCGCGCCATAATGGCAATGACAGAGCGGACAGGGATGATCGTGACGATGGCGAATTCCAAATTCTGCGTGCGCTTTATGGTACCGCGGAACGTAACGTCGATGTCACCGATAGGCTGAAAGAGCTGGCACGTAACGACAGAAATTTCCGCATGGGGAATCGTAGTTTTGGTGTTGATCCCCATCCTAACCGGATTAAGACCTTACGTATTTATGCACGTGGAGCACGCGGAGAAATGCGTACTTTTGAATACAGTGAAGGTAGCGTAGTGGATGGCGCTATGTTCAAGAGCTGGGGCCGCGGCAATTGGGGAAATCGTGGTGAGCACAAAGGGGGGTGGGGTGACAACAATGACCGCAACAATGACCGCAACAATGATGGTCGTAACGATAATCGCAATAACGACCGTAATGATGGCCGATACGATAACCGTGATAGATCATTTGAAGCCAAACAGCTGAATATTATCAGTGCTTATTATGGTATTGAATCACGCAAGATAGATGTAAGTCGCCAACTGCGTTCTTTGGTAAATAATGGTCGTTTAGAGCTGCGCGTTGAAAACAATATCTTAGGCGGAGACCCGGCGCCTGATGTTGCCAAATTTCTTTGGGTGACCTACAGCATGAATGGTGGAAGAACACAAACCGTGCGGGTTGAAGAGCGGGGATGGTTGAATCTGCGTTAAGTTGAGTGGCATCAAAATGATGCGTAAAAAACGGATTCTGAGCACTTCAGAATCCGTTTTTTTTTAGGTTTTTTTAAGCAAATATCAATACAGTGAAAATGATTTGTATTGGTCACTGCTTGTAAGGCACACGGCCAGTTGGCACCACACTAGAAGCATGCATGCAATGACCATGTTGATCGTCAAAAAACATATGGGGTTTAAATGCAGCCAGTACAGCTGATTTATTCACGCCGCCCATGAAAAAAGTTTCATCAATTGCGATATTCCAGGCGCGCAAAGTGCGGATCACTCTTTCATGGGCAGGTGAAGAACGTGCGGTCACCAATGCCGTACGTAACGGTAGAGCGCGACCGTCGGGGGCTTTGAAATTATTCTGTATGTAGGACAAGGCCACGAGCAAGCGGGCGAACGGGCCTTCCGGTAAAGGTTTTTTTGCATTGTCTCGCTCGTGCTGTTCGAACGCTTCTATGCCTTGTGATTGATAGATTTTCTCTGCTTCATCCGAAAAAATGACCGCATCGCCGTCAAATGCGATGCGAATTTGATCGAGGTCGGCGACGTTCTCGGCTAATTGATAGAGCAAGGCAGAAGCGATGCCCGCATTCACTGCCGCTTGCACATCGTCTTCATGCAACGATAGAAAAAGACTGACATTAAAGGCTTGCAAATACGGAGACAGCGGTGCGCCCCCTGCCAAGGCGGCACGACTAATATCCAATCCATAGTGTTCGATAGAATTAAATATGCGCAAGGAAGTTTCGGAGGAGTTGCGCGACATGATGACCACTTCGACCAAGCGATTGCCTGGTGTCAGATGGTTTAGCTTTAATAAAGCTTTCACCAGTGCGAAGCCTGCACCAGGCTTGAGAATCTTATTTTCATGTTCGAGTTGATGCTGACGATAGGCATCTAAGCCTTGATCTTGAAAAATCAATTCTTCGGCTTCCAGGTCAAACAGTGCACGGGAAGAAATGCCAACGACCAGTAATTTATCGAGAGAGAAAGGCATGGTGAGTATGTTGCGATAGTTATTGAATAAAGTCGTTTAGGTGAGAAATTAAAGCATCAATTTCTTCCACTGTATTGTAATGCGCAATCGACACGCGAACGACACCGCCGTATTTTTCTAAGCCTAATGCGGCGATCAGATGGCGCGCATAAAAATCGCCAAAGCGTATACCCATATTGAATTGATCGATGTGGCTGACGATCGCCTCCGATGGCGTCTCCGCGACCACAAAACTAATTGTTGGCACTCGGCTGATACCGTTTTCCTGCACTTGTGATAGTCCAATAATTTTGACGGTCTTTTTGCTGCGTAAGAATGCGAGCAGGCGTTCGGCTAAGAAATTTTCATGTGCTTCGAATTTATCAAACGCTAATTGCATTAGTTCACGACGACTGCCGCTACCACCAAATTGTGTCCCCATTGCGACTAAATAATCAGTAATACCTCGGCAGCCGTACGACAATTCGAAATTCACATTGCCCGGTTGCAGTTTGTAAGGCAGATTATCTTCAGCGATAAAAAAATGATTCAAATTTGCGAGGCGATGTAGGAGTCCGTATTTTCCCCACAGTACCGCATAGTGGGGACCGAAGACTTTGTAGAAACTGAAGACCAAAACGTCCGCACCACTCGCTTGCACGTCGACTAAACGATGCGGTGCGTATGCCACTGCATCAATACAGACGCGGCCACCAACCGCATGTACACGGCGTGCGACTTCGGCGGCTGGGTTGATGGTGCCGAGTACATTAGAGGCAAAAGTCATCGCCAGCCATTTGGTCTTGATGCTCAGTAAGTTGTCTAAATCGTCTAAATCGAGTTGCAGCGTTTTTGGATTGACTTGCCAGATTTTGACAATAGCGCCGGCTTGTTGCAGACGCTTCCAGGCACCGACGTTGGCCTCATGATCGGTATTTGTCAAAATAATTTCGTCGCCAGCCTGTATCGAGGGAAGAATGGACTGTATGAGTTGAAACATCAAGCCAGTAGTTGATCCACCCATCACGATTTCACGATCATCTGCCGCATTGATCAGTTCAGCAATCGCTTTTCTCGCATCCAGCACTCTTGCACTCGCAACGGTGGAGCTAGAATAACTGGCGCCCAACTGCACGCTGGTCGTCAACAGATAGTCGTGAATTCGGTCGGCAACCCGTTTTAAGACTTGAGAGCCGCCGGCATTATCGAGAAAAACGCATTGCCCGGGGATTTGCAGTGCGGGAAATTCAGCCCGTACCGCGTTGATTTGACTAGGGGATAAAGCTTGCATGTGAATGTAATTGCCTGTGTGGGAACGGGCATAAACATATCACGATTCGGGTGCGCATTGATCGGCAATGTGATAGGCGATGTGCCAGCAACTACAGCACTCGATATTTCTACACAAACCAGCACGTCTAGCCTGGTTGTCCGTCGGCACGAGCACCCAGATAAATAGGTAGCATTAAAGCGACCCAAGTGAGTAAGAGTAGCAACCAGACACTGGCTGACAAGTTCAACATATAAGGGATGGCAGTCACGCTGGCGGCAACACGTAACAACGCAGCTACATGCAATGCCAGATAAATAGCCCACAGTAAATTATTGACCTGCAGTGGCCGGCCACTATGCCCAAAACTGACCCGGCTGACAAAGCCCACCAACATCGTTCCCATAAATCCTAAAGCCAAGGCATGCACCATGGCAGAGCCTATTTGTACCCCAAAAGCACTCGCAGCCTGCAATGCAAAAACAATCGCGAGCCAGGCAAATGACAGGTGCAACATCGCCAATAAGCGATTTTGCAAGCTGCGGAACAAGCCCCAACGCCACGAAGTATTCGCAAAACTAAAACTGAGTAATGTGGCGATCAAAGCCTCTAGTAAATGCGCGCCAAAGATGCCGGCAATTGCCAAAGCCCAGCAAGCTGCTATCCAAGTTGCCAATAACCAGTAAGGGCGCCACATCGTATAGGGCTTGATTACATTGCTGCTAAAGAAGGGCAGCATGCGATGACAAACCGTCAAAAACACAGGCAATAGGAAAGCAAAAAAGGCCAGTTGGCGCGCAGCGATCCAAGCCTCACTTAAACCTGCACTCCACAAAAAAGCGCAAAAAATTGCCAGCATACCGCCCAGCATCGCCAGTAACAAAGCTTGCGGATGACGTTTGTCTTTCACCTGGCTATGGATCAGTAGTCGTGCCCAGCGTACGGTGACAGCACACCATGCCGCCAGCATCAGGGCAAAACCAGACATACGTAGCGGGCTAAGTTCAAAAGTGGAGGCAATTAATACCAACACGACGCCACCGAAATAGGTAGCACCATGCAGTATGAAATTATGCGGTGGCTCATTCACCGCCAACCACTTAGGCCCAGCGGTAAAGGTAAATCCGAGAATGAATAATGGAAATACGCCTAATGGCATGAGTAATGCATGTAATGGCAGGTTCAATGTGCGTCCGCTTTGCAAATGTAGCCACCACCAAGAAAATAAAATCAAGACGGCGACTGCGCCAAGAAAAAAATACAGGCGATGTGGGGCGAGAGCTAGGCGTTTCATGATGTTTGTGGTCTTGAAAAAGAGAGTGCAAGGAGTTGCCTCCATCATAGTTGTAAACCACGAATTGATTCTTGATCGAAAACAAGAGATTGGTATGAATTTAGGCTATCCCCAATTCTTACTCGTCAGCGCAGGCTTGACCTCGATTCTTATTGGCTGTCATTAGATGCACTTGACTCGCGATCACCTCAGATCGTACTCAAGATAGTTAACCGATAAGCTTGACATTGCTGATTGAGTTTTTTTGAACTATCTTTAGTTGGTGCGATGCCTGTGCGTGGTCAAATTAATGGGAATTGAGAATCGCTTTTAGGCTAAATTTTTTTCAGAATGGAGATGGCTGACGAAGAATGTGCAAAAAGGTAGATCTTTTTTGATGGCTTAGTTCAGTGCGCTTACACGTAAAAATTGAATCATTCATGTCACTGATTGCCACCTTATTGCATGCGAAATGGGTCGCCGACTTGAGTTCGGTGAGTCCCATGCAATCAGCAAAAAAATCGCATTGCTACGGTGCAGTCAGGTCATCAGTATCAATTTTTTCGGGTTTCAGTGTAGTCAATATCTGGCACAGATCGCCAATGTTGCGTGTGAATTGAAATTTATTTACACGTAAATTCAGGAGGTGCGAAGGTGTGAGTGCAATACGACAATAGCACCATAGTGCTATAGGAATGCGATTGAGTTTGAGTTTTAATTGCACTATATTGTTCCGTGGGGCAACATTTTGATCGAGCTGTAGTTCCTGTTAGAAGTGTAAAACCTTGAAGAGCGCACATGAATAAACTAATTAGCAATGAAGGCGGCAGACTTTACCCTATAGGCTTAGCGCTGCTCGGTGCAATCGAAATTATTGTCTTATCTGGCTTTGGTTGGGGGGCAATCGCAGCCGCTGCAAGTTTGCTTGTCGCTGGTTTTTTTATTAGTCGCCAACTGGGTATCGCCAATTCCGAAGCAAGTCCCGATATTGCCGCTTACTTGGATAGTCGCCAACGCTTTGGTGAGACGGTGATGCCAGTCTGGAGTCGGCACATTGAATCTTCCCGTAGTCAGATGGAAACAGCCATATCAGAATTGGCCGAGCGTTTTTCTGGCATCGTCGATAAGCTCGATGAAGCCGTCTATTCTTCTAGCATGAGTAGTGATAGCGGAGGGAGCGGTGATTTAGTCGCGGTGTTTGCTAACAGTGAAAAACAATTAGGAACCGTGATAGCTTCTATGGAGTCAGCGATGTCTTCTAAGAAGGAAATGCTGGCAAAAATTCATGAGCTGGAACAATTCACACGCGAGCTTCGTGCCATGGCCGAAGATGTCGCCAGTATCGCGGCACAGACCAACTTACTCGCCTTAAATGCAGCGATTGAAGCGGCTCGTGCCGGTGAGGCTGGACGCGGCTTTGCGGTGGTGGCTGGTGAAGTTCGTAGTTTGTCAAATCGCTCGGCTGAAACCGGCCGCAGCATTAGCGATCGCATTGGCAAGATCAGTAGTGCCATCAGTAGCGCTTGCAAGGCAGCAGAGCTTTCCAGTGCATATGAAGATCAGACCATGCAGAGTTCAGAGAGCACGATAGAAAAAGTACTGACAGATTTTCGTACTGTTACCGACGCATTGGTACAGTCTTCAGAGCAACTCAAACAAGAGAGTATAGGCATCAAATCCGAAGTCGGTGAAGCGCTGGTGCAACTGCAGTTCCAAGATAGGGTGAGCCAGGTCATGACGCACGTGCGTGAAAATATGGACTTACTACCTACTGTCCTTGCTGACAATCGTCGGCGCTACACCGATGATCAAATACTCGAGCCCTTGCTCGCTTCGACTTTATTGAACGAGCTCGAAAAAACTTACGCAATGAAAGAAGAACATTCCGCCCATCATGGCAGCACCGCTGTCGTGGTTAGGCCTGATGATGAAGTTACATTTTTTTAAGGAGGATGCATGGCAAAGACCATCATGGTGATAGACGATTCCGCGTCGTTGAGACAGGTTGTAGGCATTGCCTTAAAAGGTGCCGGATACGAGGTGATAGAGGGGCGTGATGGCATGGATGCACTGTCCAAGCTGACAGGGCAAAAAGTCAATCTGGTGGTGTGCGATGTGAATATGCCGAATATGGATGGCATTACCTTCGTTAAGGAACTCAAAAAATTGCCGAATTATCGCTTTACGCCGGTGATTATGTTGACCACAGAATCTCAGGAAAGTAAGAAGCAAGAAGGTCAGGCCGCTGGTGCTAAGGCCTGGGTGGTGAAACCATTTCGCCCCGAGATCTTGCTCAATGCCGTACAAAAACTCGTTTTGCCCTAACGCTTAATTTCTCAAGGAAATCGCATGACATCGCAAATGCAGTCTGAATCGACATCGGCATCTTTGGCTATTGAAGGCGAGATGAGCATTTACCGTGCGGCAGAACTCAAGCCTTTGTTGCTTGAAGCACTCGTAAAAACGACCTCGCTGGAGCTCGATCTGTCGGGCGTGACGGAGTTGGATACTGCAGGGCTGCAAGTCTTGATGCTGACAAAACAGACGGCGCTTTCTCAAGGACGTGAATTGCGTCTGGTGGGTCATAGCCCAGCGGTGATTGAGATTTTTGAAATGCTCGATCTCGCGTCTTATTTTGGCGATGCATTAGTGATTGCGCCGCGTGCCCAAAGTCGCGCGTAATTGCTTTTTTCTTTGTAACTTACTTTTCTTTCAAAGGCTTTCAGATGAATCTTGACCAAGCCCTGCAAACCTTCATCGCAGAAAGTCGCGAGTTGTTGGAGGATATGGAAAATGCTTTACTGAATATAGAACACAAAGATGATAAGTCTGAGGCGGTGAACGCGATTTTTCGTGCGGCGCATACGATCAAAGGCTCGGCGGGTTTGTTTGGACTCGATCACTTCGTTAGTTTTACCCATGTAGTGGAAAGCTTGCTCGATGAAGTCCGCGACGACACATTGGAAATTAGTGAGGGACTAATTGTTTTATTACTGTCTTGCTGCGACTACCTGTCGGGTATGACAGATGCTTTGGAAAACGGTCAAATTGAAGCTGATGCCGAGATGCTGCAACAAGGCGAACCCTTACTGACTCAGTTACACCGGTACTTGGATACCGATAAGGCAGGCAAGACAAGCGAAGCTGTGTCTGGCGGTGCAATGATCACACAGGAGCAAGAACCGCTAGAGAGAATTGGTGAGGAGCCAGGTCACAATGATCATTGGCATATCTCCTTACGATTTGGGCCGCAAGTGCTGCAAAACGGTATGGATCCGATTTCTTTTTTGCGCTACTTGGGCAAGATAGGTCGCATCGTCAGGATCGTCACCATACCGGATGCGATACCGGTCGCCGATGAAATGGATCCTGAAATTTGCTATTTGGGATTTGAGATTGCATTCAGTACAGAGGCCGACAAAGCCACTATCGAAGCGGTGTTTGAATTTGTGCACGATGATTGCGCCTTACGCATTTTGCCGCCGAATAGTCGTATTTCAGAATATCTGCAATTGATTGCGCAGTTACCGGAGCGACCCGCTCGTTTGGGCGAAATTCTGGTGCGTTGTGGCAGTATGACCGAGCGAGAATTAGAGATCGCCCTAGTGGCACAGGCAGAAGCAAATACAAAAGCAGAACCGCTAGGGAAAATTTTGGTAGAACAAGGTAGCGTGCAACCGGAAGTGCTGGATGCGGCCTTAGCAAAGCAGAAAAAAGCGAACGATCAAAAACCACAAGAGAGTAAATCGATCCGTGTCGATGCCGATAAGCTCGATCAATTGATTAATCTGGTGGGGGAATTGATTATTGCCAGTGCCCGCGCCAATATGATAGGTCAGGATTTACAGAACGTCGCTTTGCAGGAAGCTACCTCGACTTTGTCAGGTTTGGTCGAAGACGTGAGAGATGCGGCGCTTGAACTACGTATGGTAAAGATTGGTGCAACTTTCAATCGCTTTCAACGAGTGGTACATGATGTTTCACGCGAAATTGGTAAAGATATTGGTTTGGTCGTGAACGGTGAAGATGCCGAACTAGACAAGACTGTCGTTGAAAAAATTGGTGATCCTTTGATGCATTTGGTGCGTAACGCCATCGACCATGGGATAGAGTCTAGCGAGTTACGTTTTGCCCGTGGCAAGCCAGCTCGAGGTACGGTCAGCCTAAATGCTTTTCATGATTCCGGTAGCATCGTGATCGAAGTCAGTGACGATGGTGGTGGCTTAAAACGTGACCGTATTCTGGCAAAGGCGATAGAGCGTGGATTGGTCGATCCCGAGGATAAATTAAGTGACAGCGAAATATACGGTCTCATTTTTGAGCCTGGATTTTCTACGGCTGAAACCATTACCAATCTTTCCGGCCGTGGTGTTGGCATGGATGTCGTCAAACGCAATATTACCGCGCTGCGTGGCAGTGTCGGCATAAACAGTGAAGAGGGAATTGGTACGACCGTGACGGTGCGGCTGCCACTGACCTTGGCCATCATTGATGGATTCTTGGTGCAAGTCGGAGAGTCAGTGTTCGTCATTCCTCTCGACATGATAGAAGAATGCATAGAATTTTCCGCTGAGACGGGGCATGACTATACCAACTTGCGTGGACAGATATTACCTTTCATACGATTACGCAATATGTTTGGGGTTCAGGCAGCTCAAACACGTCGTGAGAGTATTGTCGTGATCAAACATGGTGATCAGCGTGCAGGCTTGGTCGTCGATGTTTTACTGGGTGAATTTCAGACTGTCATTAAACCATTGAGTCCGATGTTTAACGGTATTGAGTGTATCAGTGGCTCAACCATACTGGGCAGTGGTGCAGTTGCATTAATTTTGGATATCGCCAGTTTGTTTAAATCAAACCGACATCAAAAGCATCTAGGCAACCAGGCTCAGTTAGTGGCTTGATTTGCTTGCCTATTTTGGAGTGAAGCATTAATTAGAATTCGGACCGTAGTCTTAATCAAATACAGGTATTGATTAAGTTAAAAATTGTGATCCAAAACGTAACGACATTACTTAGATTTTCTTAGCAGAATTTTTCACGGAGACAAAAGATGAACTTCACTACACTCAAAGCAAAACTGATACTAATTGCATTGATTAGTACATCCGCCCTGATCGCCAGTTCGTTCATTGGCTTTACTGGCATCAAATTAGGACAGCAAAATATTAATGAGGTCGGTGCGGTGCGCTTACCATCAGTGCTTGGTTTGGAAATCGTGAATGAAGGACAAACCGCCATGAAAGCGGCGAATTTAGAAACAGCGATTTGGGAAAATGATTACAAGGCGCACAGCCATTTTCAAGATGTCGTGAAATCTAAAAAAGAAGTTTGGACTCGCATAGAAAAGGGTTGGAAAATCTACGAACCACTACCTCAGACTAAAGAAGAAGAAGTATTGTGGAAGCAGTTTGAAAAAGAATGGGCAGCATGGAAGACTATGGATGCCAAACTGAGCGACATTATTGATGCATTGGGTCGCAACAGCGGGGAAAAAGAACAGAAAGAATTGTTCGCGAAATTTTATAAACAATACTCAGAAAGCGAACCTCTGTTTCATGCCGCCGAAATCACACTCGATAAGATTGTCGACTTGAATATCGGCATCGGCAATGAGACCGTGAAACACGCTGAAAAAGACGCGGCATCTTCTGTGTGGACTATGAGTATCGTGAGTATCGTTGCGCTCGTCTCATTGATACTCGCAGTCATCTTGATTGCACGCAGCATCATGAAGCAACTCGGTGGTGATCCCGGCTATGCGGCTGAAGTGGTAAATCTGGTGGCTGCTGGTGATTTGACCGTCGAAATTGTTACTAGTGCCAATGATAAAACGAGTCTGCTAGCCTGCATGAAAACCATGGTCGCCAAATTGTCGCATGTGGTGAGTGAAGTTAATTCTGGCTCAGAAGCTTTAGCCAGTGCGTCGGAAGAAGTGAACGCTACCGCGCAATCCTTAGCACAAGCGGCCAGTGAGCAAGCGGCAGGCGTAGAAGAAACTAGTGCTTCGGTAGAGCAGATGACAGCCTCGATTGCACAGAATACCGAGAACGCTAAAGTAACCGATGCGATGGCTAGCAA
The DNA here is from genome assembly GCF_058808015.1 of Undibacterium sp. GW821-FHT11H02. NCBI lineage: Bacteria > Pseudomonadati > Pseudomonadota > Betaproteobacteria > Burkholderiales > Oxalobacteraceae > Undibacterium > Undibacterium sp. GW821-FHT11H02. The sequence goes on from NZ_JBXARG010000004.1 coordinate 146,953, forward strand.
AGCGGCGATGGAAGCGGCTGAAGGTGGTGATGCAGTGCGCTCCACGGTGGCAGCGATGAAGCAAATCGCCAAGAAAATTGTGATCATTGATGATATTGCCTATCAAACTAATTTGTTGGCATTAAATGCAGCGATTGAAGCAGCCCGTGCAGGTGAACATGGTAAAGGTTTTGCGGTGGTCGCAGCCGAAGTGCGTAAATTAGCAGAACGCAGTCAGGTCGCTGCGCAAGAGATAGGTGAAGTGGCTGGTAGCAGTGTTGAGTTGGCAGAAAAAGCCGGTAATTTACTGGATCAGATGGTGCCTAACATCAAGCGTACTTCTGATTTGGTACAGGAGATCACCGCTGCATCCGAAGAGCAATCCTCTGGTTTGAGTCAGATCAATACCGCGGTAGGACAGCTTAGTCAAACCACGCAATCGAATGCCGCTGGCTCTGAACAATTAGCTTCGACGGCTGAAGAAATGAGTAGTCAGGCAGAAGAGTTACAAGAGACTATGTCCTTTTTTAAAGTGGCAGGTGGTTCACACTCGACAGCGAAATCAAATCAGCGTCGTCATACCGGTATACCGTCAAGGATTACGGAAAAAAAATCAGATAAGGGTGGTAACAGTGATTTGCGCGGTTTTTTTAAAGATGCTGAGCCGGATGAAAGCCAATTTACTCGGTTTTGATGAATACGCCACGCGCATCTAAATAGGGATCATCATGAATGCATTGATCAAATCAAGTAAGCAGACAAATGGCATGACAGCGACGGTGTCTGAGCCTACTCAGTACCTGACTTTTATGTTGAGTGGTGAAGTCTTCGCCATCGGTATTTTAGGAATTAAAGAAATCATAGAGTATGGAGGGCTAACTACCGTACCTTTGATGCCCAGTTGTATACGCGGCGTGATTAATCTAAGGGGCGCCGTAGTACCGGTCATGGATCTGGCGGCACGTTTTGGCAGGCCCAGTAGCGAAGTCACTAAGCGTACTTGCATCGTCATCGTTGAGAGTGCAGGGCCAAACGAAGGAGAGCAGCAAGTAGTTGGGGTGATGGTTGATGCGGTCAATGCTGTGTTAGAAATTGCTGCTAGCGATATAGAACCGGCGCCCGCATTTGGTGCTCGGGTCAGGTCCGATTTTATTTCTGGTATGGGCAAAGTCAATGGCAAGTTTGTGATTTTGCTCGCCATAGAAAATGTCTTGTCGATTGCAGAAATCGGTGCTTTGGTGACTGGGGCTGAATTTGCCATGACTGAAAAAACCAAAGATGATTAGTCGACAAGTAAGGAATGGTAGCTAAGATGGCTAGTATTCTGATTACCGATAAGGAGTTTTCGCAGTTTCAGCGCTTTATTTTTGAAATCGCTGGAATCTCTATGTCAGATGGTAAGAAGGCGCTGGTGAGCGGTCGGCTTGCTAAGCGTATTGCACATCATGGTTTGGATAGCTACGGCGCTTATTTCTCTATGCTGACGAGCGGCAAAGAGCCTGCTGAAACCCAAATGGCGATAGATCTCTTGACCACCAATGAGACCTATTTTTTTCGGGAGTCCAAGCATTTTGATTTACTACGAGAATTAGCGCTGGCTGCCAGAAGCAAAAACGCAAGTTTTAGGGTGTGGAGTGCGGCTTGTTCGACGGGGGAGGAGAGCTATAGTATTGCCATGGTGTTGGCGGATGTATTGGAAGACAAACCTTGGGAAATTCTTGGTACGGATATCAGTTCGCGTGTGCTGCAACGAGCTAAGCTTGGGCATTATCCCATGGAGCGTGCTACGCAAATTCCACAGAATTACCTGAAACGTTTCTGTCTTAAAGGGCATGATAAAGAAGCGGGTACTTTGTTGATAGAGCGCAGTCTGCGACAAAGAGTGCAATTTTTGCCCATGAATTTGAATGTTGCCTTTCCTCAGATTGGGATGTTTGACGTCATTTTTTTGCGTAATGTCATGATCTATTTTAATCCCGAGACCAAACGTAAAGTCGTGGCGCGCGTCTTGCAACATCTTAAACCAGACGGCTATCTTTTGATTGGACACTCAGAGACTTTGAATGATATCAATAGTTCAGTGCAGGCTTTGGCACCGTCGATTTACTGTAAGATTTAATCAAAAGTAGAAGTAGAAGCATGTATGGATGAGCATAAAAAATTTGATGTGTTTTTGTTACCGGGTGAATTTTTCGTTGGAAATTATCAATACACAATTCGTACTTTATTAGGATCTTGTGTCTCAATTACTTTGTGGCATCCACACAAGCGAATAGGTGCTATGTCACATTATTTGTTAGCGCAACGTTCTGGTAATACAGAAAACGAATTGAGCGGTCGTTATGGTGAAGAAGCATTAAACTTGATGTTGGAACAACTTGCAAAATTGGGTGTTAATGGTAAAGAGTGTCAGGCAAAAATTTTTGGTGGTGGGCAAATGTTTCCAGGGCGACCTGATTCAGACGTGGGCAAAAAGAATGGTGATGCGGCGCGTTGGTTGTTGCAAGAACGCGGGATTACTGTCGTGTCAGAGAGTTTGTTTGGTGAAGGGCATAGAAAAATCGTTTTCGACGTCAACACAGGTGATGTCTGGAGTCGTCAAGTGAGTCCGACTAGTATTGTTCTGCCACAGAAGAAGGAAACCATATGACAAAAATCAAGGTCATGATAGTCGACGATTCTGCTGTCGTGCGCCAGGTTTTGAGCGGCATACTTAACGCTGCTCCCGGTATCCAAGTGATCTATGCGGTGGCGGATCCCTTGTTGGCAATAGAGCGTATGAAAGTGCAATGGCCGGATGTCATTGTGCTCGATGTGGAAATGCCGCGTATGGATGGCATTACCTTCCTAAAAAAAATCATGCTTGAACACCCGACTCCCGTCGTTATTTGTTCGACCTTGACCGAAAAAGGCGCCAGCACTTCGCTGGAGGCCTTAGCTTCCGGTGCCGTCACCATTATCACGAAACCCAAGCTTGATTTGAAACAGTTTTTGAAAGACAGCACCGAAGATTTAGTCTCTGCCGTGCGTGATGCTGCCGCGGCAAATGTGAACCAATTGGTGCATAAACGTACCGCATTACCTCTCGTGCCTGTAGCGAAAAATACGGCGGATGTCATTCTGGCGCCAAGTGATACTCGCGCCATGATACAGACCACAGAAAGAGTGGTGGCGATAGGCACCTCCACAGGTGGTACGCAGGCGCTGGAAGAAGTGCTGACAGCCTTACCGCGCGTGACTCCCGGCATAGTCATCGTGCAGCATATGCCTGAGAAGTTTACCGCAGCCTTCGCTGCTCGCTTAAATACCTTGTGTCAAATCACGGTGAAAGAAGCAGAAAATAATGACCGCGTTGTACAAGGTCGCGCCTTAATTGCACCGGGTGGTAAGCATCTGTTATTGCGCCGCAACGGTGCGCAATATTTTGTTGAGGTGGTCGATGGTCCGCTGGTAAATCGTCATCGTCCATCGGTAGATGTTTTGTTTCGGTCCGTCGCCAAGTGTGCGGGAGCCAATGCACTTGGTGTGATTATGACCGGAATGGGCGATGATGGAGCTGCCGGCTTGTTGGAAATGCGCAAGTTAGGGGCGCGCACTGTCGCTCAGGATGAACAAAGCTGCGTGGTTTTTGGTATGCCCAAGGAAGCAATTAAGCGTGGTGGAGTAGAAAAAATCGTACCCTTAAATACGATATACAAAGAAATTTTGGCGCAACTGTCCTCCTTTACCGCATGAGTATTTCTATGAAACTGTCAGCCAGGCCTCGCAACAAGCTTCAAGTGCAGTCACAATTATTCCTGTGCAAGGAGCGGCAATGAACCCCTTCGTAAGTCAAACTGTGATGGTGGTAGAAGACAGTGCAGTGCAAAGGGCGCATCTGGTTGACTTGTTACGGCAACTACAATTCCAGACCATATTGGAAGCGAGTGATGGTAATGAGGCCTTACGCGTGTTGGAGCAACACGGTAAAGCGCCGATTTTCTTAGTACTGACGGATCTCGAAATGCCGGGCATGGATGGCATAGAATTGACGCGGCAATTAACCGAATTGCATTTGACACAAAATCTGATCGTGGTCAGTGCGCGTGATCCTCGTCTGTTGGAGATCATAGAAAACATGGGATCGGAAGATCCCTCTATCGGCTTACTCGGTACTTTATTAAAACCTGTGCGTCGTGATGATTTATTGCTGCTATTAGATAAAATCGGACAAACTAAGCAATCAAAAGCAATCGCTCTGGAAAACAAACCAGCATGTTTAACTGAATTAAAGCAGGCCCTGGAACAGGGGCAATTCATATTGCATTACCAGCCCAAGATTTCTATGCGTTCTGGTTTTATTAAAGGTGTAGAAGCATTGGCGCGCTGGCAGCACCCGGAACGCGGCATTATTTCTCCCTTTCATTTTATTCCGGCGATGGAAGGCAGTGCACTAATGGAGCCATTTACCCTGGCGATTGTCGATCTGGTGCTAAAGCAATTACAGAGCTGGCAAGAGAGTGGCTTACCTTCGATGACGGTATCGGTTAATTTGTCGGCGGATAATCTGGCCGACCGTCATTTTATGGATTTACTGGAGGAGCGCGTTAAAGCACAGGGCATAGAGCCACATGCCTTGATTTGGGAAGTGACCGAAACCATGATCATGAATAATATGACCCAGGCTTTAGCCAATTTGGGTAGGCTGCGATTGAAGGGTTTTGGCTTGGCGATGGACGACTATGGCATAGGTTATTCTTCCATGCAGCAATTATCGCGCTGCCCATTTACTGAGCTTAAGATAGACCGCATTTTTGTCGATGGTGCCAGCAAGCGACCGAATCGCCATGTCATTTTAGAGAACTCGATAGAATTGGGTCGTCGCCTAGGCATTACGACTGTTGCAGAAGGCGTGGAGAAAGAAGAAGATTGGCAGCTCTTGAATAAACTTGGTTGCGATTTGGCGCAAGGCTATTTGATCGCAAAACCCATGCCCGGTAATGAAATCTTAAGCTGGGTCAAAAATAACCGGGCACGTCTGCGTGCCCTGGTTGCAGGCAACGCGGGCAATAACGAAAATACCAAGGCATTGGGCTAGCGCGCAAATTGCCGTGGCTTGTAGACTTATTGCAAGTGCTCAGCTATTTTGTTGAGCCAGGCAGGGCGCTCATTAGCGTCTATCCAATATTTCACCGCGATGCCCAGTTCGGTATCGCCTTCGATTTTTAAGCGACGCCGGAAGAATAAAGTATCAGCGTCTTCCAAGGCAGTTGCCAGTTTTAAAAAATCCATGGCACAGGCGCTCAGGCTGACGTCGCTGGCTTGAAGTGGGATGGCTTTAAAGCGGCCATGGTCACAACGAAAACATAGGCGTAAGCCTAGGTCTTCGACCTGAATTTGAAATGTTCTGCCGTAGAGATTTTCTGGTGCGATCAGCCAGCTGCGTTGTCGCGCCAGTTCCAACATCAACATGAGCGGCGCACCCGCCACAGCTGAGGGCAGACGTTGGCCGATTTTGCCAAAGACTTGGGGAAAGCGGAAATCAGTGAAGTTCATCATAGGTGAATTTAAATTGCTTGAATCGGAATGGTTTGCCATTGCATGCCAGAGCTGCCATTCCAATAACCATTGCAGCGCTCCGCTTGCGGCGGTAAGAATGCGGGTTCAATTACGGCGGCTTGCTCACCTTGGCGGGCGGTATCGAAGGCGTGGACGATTTGTTCCATATGTTTAGATTGCACTTGCAGACGCATGACATCGACTTGCAAATTCTTCAGGCTAGGAATTTGCGGGCTTAAATCCAGGCAATTCGCGCTTTGCGTTTGTATGCCGTTCATCGTCAGAAATTCGTTGTGCTCGCGGGTTTGCAGGGCCAAGCCATCGGGATAATGTTCGCAGCGAAATTCGCAATTGTCTTTGCGCAGGCGATGATGACGCGCTGTGAAGCAGCGTGAAGAAAAAGCGAGCGCCATGCGTCCCCAGACTTGCACTTCTGTTTCTAATCCAACTGGTCGTTGCGCCTGCAATGCTGCCAAGTCCGCACCACTGAGTTCTATCGGTGGCGTAAAGCGCATCGCCCCTAATTCACGCAGCCAATTCAAGGTGCCAGTGTGATACACATTGAGATGCGGGCCAGCAACAAAAGGCCGTCCTTGCATCGCGCGCACGGCACTAAAATCATTCGCCTCTATCAACAAATCTTCAGCAAGCGCCGCATCAATTAATTTATGCATGGCACGTCGATCTGCTTCGTTATCAATTAAGGTTAAGGTCGAAAGAACGACCTGCTTACCTGCATCACGACAAGTTTTTGCCAAACTAATCCAGTCAGGTAAACGCATCACATGCCGACGCGAACAAACGACTTCGCCCAGATAAATAATGTCCACTGGCCAGTGCATCGCCTCCACATAAAAGCGCATCGTGGCTTCTTTAGACCAGTAATAAGACAGTGGTGCGAGTGAGAGTTTCATAGGTTCTTTAAGTTTGTATTTTCAAGCAACGGGTAAAGCGTGGTGTCTAAATAGCGATGTTTTGTAGGGCGGGTGCAACCCGCGCCGCCAGAACGTAATGCACGCGCGATCAATGTAAGTACACGGCTGGTTTTACCTCATAGGCGCTAACCAAAAAGCAGAAAGTCAAAACCAAAACCTCTCAACACAGGTAAGCAGCATGCTGCGCACCAGAGGCGCAGAGAAAGGCAGGAGAAGGCCAATATTATCCAATTTTCTTCAGCTAGACATTTCCTCTGTGCTTTCTCTGTGTCTCTGAGCCTCTGTGGTTAGTGGTTTTAGAATTTGGTTAGCGCCTATGGGGTTTTACCCGTCCGACGTTGTCTTGTGCATCTTTAAACTGTGCATTTTCTGAACCGTCCTCACTTCTGAACCTCCCTCACCCTAACCCTCTCCCGCTTGCGGGAGAGGGAACTTTTTAATTCGTGTTAATCGTGTTCAGAAATTTAATGCATACTCCACACCAAGAGTAGTTTAGAAATTCAATTTCAGGGATGCAGTACAAGGCGCCAAGCACAGCAATACGTCGGTATTGCGAGCATTGGCAACGCCGTAATGCGCCCTGAAATTGAATTTATAAACTGCTCTTATTTCCAGGGCCGCTCAAATGCGCCCTGCGTCACCTGCGCCCCCTCAGCGTGTTTCGCCAAAGTTGCATTCCAATCCGGCTTTGCCGTATATCGCTCAGGATCACGCTCTGCCGAATCGAGCGCGGCTCGTAAAGTGCCTACCACTTGCGATACGTAATTCGGACTGCGTTGACGCCCCTCAATCTTGATCGCTTTTACGCCCATTTTGAGTAACTGTGGCAGTAAGCCTATGGCATTCAAACTGGTCGGTTCTTCTATGGCGTAATCGATTTGCCCTTCCACTTCAAAACGGCCTTTGCACAGCGTGGGATAACCAGCCGCTTCGTTCGGTGCATAGCGGTCGATCAAGGTGCCGCTCAAACGCGCGGATAAGACTTTGTCTTTTTCTTCCCAGCTGACGGCATGAGCGGGCGAGCAAACGCCTCTATTGTTGGGCGAATCGCCAGTGACATAACTCGATAACAGGCAACGTCCTTCGGCCATGACGCACAAACTGCCAAAGCCAAATACTTCAATTTCAACATCCGTCTGACGAATGATTTTTTCAATTTCGGTCAAGGTCAATACGCGTGGTAACACTGCACGGCGTATGCCAAATTGCTCGCGCATTAATTCAATCGCATCGACGGTAGTCGATGAACTCTGCACGGATAGATGCAAACGAACATCCGGATAACGATGACGTGCATATGCCATTAAACCGGGATCGGCCAAAATGATGGCATCAGCACCAAGCAATACGGCGGTGTCGACGGCGGTGTGCCATTCATGTGCGATGCGCGCTTGCGGGTAAGTATTGATCGCGAACAGCACTTGTTTGCCGCGTTGATGGGCGTATTCGACACCTAGGCGAATGTCGGCATCGGTGAAATTTAATCCACCAAAATTACGGGCATTGGTGGCATTGCGTAAGCCTAAATAAACGGCATCGGCACCTTTGTCGACGGCCGCTTTGAGTGCGACTAAGCTGCCTGCGGGCGCTACAAGATCGAGTGTTTTCATGCGCCAGATGTTAGCGATACAGGCGCTCAGCGTCTTTGTCTTAAGTCAATGAATTGTGGTCTGCGTGCATAGAAATCGTCTTTAATTGAAATACACTTAACTAAGCTGCCTATTTTTTGAGCTATGATTGATTAGGGCGTGTTGACATAATATTTAGGCATGCGAATGAGTCGAAATGAGCGCAGGGCTAGGCTAACGCTATGGGAAAGTTCCCTTGCAAGGGAACTTCGTTACGTCAGCGGACAGCATGCTGTCCGAAACCCTGACTACACCGCAAGCTGCGCGGTAGTGCGAGCACTATGAGCAGATTGCAACAACGCCATGCGCTCATTTCGGCCATTCCCGAAGGGTTCTTGTCAAAACGCACGATGGACAGCGTTGCATCTCTTGCTGGGGCGGCCAGCCGCAGCGGCGAGATGCGCCTTGCCATCCTGCGTTTTGTCAAGAACGCATTGCCTAAATATTATGTCAACACGCCCTAGGTTCACTGCTTTTTACTCGATTCTCTCGTTGTTGATTCGCCTGTATTTAAGGAGCCCACGATGAATAAATTTAGATTTTTGCCACATTCCGCTTTCAAACTTAGTGCTGCTTCATGCATGCTTCTCAGTGCTGCTGGCTTACTTAATTTTCCCTTGAGCGCGCAGGCGCAAACTAAGGCCAAGCCAGCGCCAGCAGCAAAGAGCGCAGCACCGGCGAAAGAGGTTGTGCAGGTGGTAAAGCCGCCAATCGCATTGGCCTTTATCGATGTAGCTACCAGTGCCAGTGATATGCCTGGCGGTAATTTGATGACGGGAGCAGCGCAGGGCGCACAGTCTGGCGGTGGCTTTCTGGGTGCTTTGAGTGGCATGGCGAAAGGGGCTGTTGCTGGTAACAGCGATCGTGGAAACGTATTCGGTAGCACCCATGCCATGGGATTTTCTAGTGGCAAATATGTCGATGTATCGGTCTACACCACGAAAAACCCGGGTTTAAGTGACGCAAAACAGATGATCCCCAGTGTGATGAATCTCGGTGAAAGCTTGCAACTGAATGCACCAGTGCCAGAAAAAACAACGCACGTGCCAGTTGATGAAACGCCTATTGAGCCGACCTACGAAAAACCCAAAGGTAAAATTTCTGTGTATTGGGGCTGCGGTGAAACGATACGCCCGGGGCAGCCACGTACTTTAGATGTCGCCACCGCCTCGATGGAGGACTATGCGAAGTTCTTTGTAATGCGTGGCAAGACCACCAAAGGCGCGCGCTGGCAAGCTGGTAATCCGGCATGGCCAAATAAAATTGACGATCGTAAAGTTCCCGATACTGCTTCTTTGGTCGGGCAGCATCAATTTGTCGGGAATGGCATACCCGAAAGTTTCAAAGTGAGTTTAGGTGCGCCACAAGATTTGATGCCCGCAATCGAATTGCAACAAACCAAAAAAGAAGGTGCCGTTGCTTTGCAATGGAAAAGCATAGCGCACGCTCGTGGCTATTTTTTGGCGGTGATGGGCGGCCAAGCTACAGGTGGCGATAGTGGCGAAATGATCGTTTGGACATCGAGTGAGTTGCCCGATTTTGGATTTGGCTTAATGGATTATCAGTCGAATCAAGACATTGATAAGTGGATTAAAGAGCAGGTGATTTTGCCTGCCAGTGCGACGCAATGCGCAGTACCCAAAGGCATATTTGGTGAAAGTGGTGCTGGCATGTTGCGTATGATTGCCTACGGCTCAGATGCCTATTTCGCTTACCCACCACGCCCCGAAGATCCGAAAATTGCTTGGGAACCTGATTGGCAAACCAAAGTGCGGGTGAAGTCAGTATATGGTTCTATACTAGGTGGCATGGGTGATATGGGCGGCAAGTCCAAACCACAGAAGGAAGAAAAGAAACCGAAAGCGACTGATTTGTTGAAGAGTCTTTTTGGAAATTGAGTTGTATACTTCAAATGCCGCGCTAGGGCCGCGCTAAAGCCGAGACAGGGCAGCTTGTTTAATAGCTTGATGGGTAGCTCAAAAGTTCATCAAGCCGACGTACTAAACAAACTGCCAATTGAAGTGCTACCTTGAATATTCACTGCGACTAATTTCAGAAAGGACTGCAGATTTTCAGCGCTGGGATCGCCTCCGCTTTTTTTCACAAGGGCATTGAACGACTCTTGTAAATTGCCCAAGCCAGAATCTTCACTCTTATTGTTATCGAGTTGGGTAATCAGTTTTTGGATGCTGTTTTGTAGCTTGTACGAGCTACTTGATTGATCTAGTTCGATGCCTGCTACTTTGTTCTCGGTACCATTTGCTGAATTTAATCCGGGTAGATTGGACAGTAAACTAGAGGTGAAATCTGATCCTGCCTGCTGACCATTGTCTGAAGAAAAGAAAGCGCTGATATCTTTGGCCGAATTGATTTGGCTTAACACTTGGCGTACCGCTGCGTTTAATTCACTGTTGTTGCTACTAGCTCGGTCATTAGCTTCGACCTGATTTGCAGAACTTGTTTGACTCGCGCCAGCTGAATTGGTGGCGTAAGTAGTTTTCAAGTCTTTTATCGTTTGAAAATTACTGGTACTGAGTGGTGTGATAGCCATGGTGCTTACTCCTTGCGAGATGTGGTTTGTTCCGTCACCAATTATTTCGCTTAATCGACAGTCACTATCATCTGACAAATCGCCGTAAATTGAAATGGCAATATGCCTATATTTTGAGCAGTTTTAAATTTACTAAGTTTGAAATCCTCAGTCGCAGCAAGATCATTCAATTTTAGTCATAATGACGCCACGCTATGTTGCGTATGCATGATTTATATTAGGAGATCTAAAGTGATGAAATCCCGTTTCAGCTTAGGTGCCGGTACTTTGGCACTCACATTATTATCTGCCACCATTGCTTCCTTAAGTATTGCGCCGGCTTATGCAGATGCACCTATGGTTAAGACAGCGGCTCCCGGCTACTACCGCGTAATGCTAGGCGATTTTGAAGTCACCGCTTTGTCCGACGGTACTGTAGCCTTACCTATGGATAAGTTGTTAACAAATACAAGTCCAGAAAAAACGATCAAGTCTCTGAAAAAATATCACTTGGATACGCCAGTACAAACCTCTGTTAATGGCTATCTGATTAACACCGGAACTAAGTTAGTGTTGATCGATACTGGTGCCGCCAGTCTATTTGGTCCCACGCTGGGCCGTCTGGCAAATAGCTTAAAAGCCGCAGGTTACACACCTGAGCAAGTCGATGAAATCTATATCACGCATATGCATGGCGATCACGTCGGTGGCTTAATGAAGGGTGATCAAATGGCTTTTCCAAACGCCATCGTTCGTGCAGATAAACACGATGCAGACTATTGGTTGAGTCAGGCAAATTTGGATAAAGCGCCAGCCGATGCAAAAGCTAGTTTTCAAGGTGCGATGGCATCCTTGAATGCATATGTGAAAGCAGGAAAATTTAAATCTTTTGATGGCGACACTGATTTGGTGCCGGGCGTGAAAGCTATTGCCGCTCGGGGACATACTGCTGGACATAGTATTTATCTGGTAGAGAGCAAAGGTCAAAAATTAATGTTGTGGGGCGATCTGATGCACGTCGCTGCCGTGCAATTTGAAAACCCTACAGTCACTATCGCATTTGATAGCGACAGCAAAGCGGCGATGGCCCAAAGACAGAAAGCTTATGCAGATGCGGCTAAACATGGTTATATGGTGGGTGCGACGCATATATCGTTCCCTGGCTTAGGATATATTCGTAGTGAAGCTAAGGGCTATGCCTGGATGCCGATCAATTATGTACCTGTGAAGTAAACTGAATATATGAAGCTGTGACGATGAAGTGAAAAGGAAGTACGGAATATCCATGTACTTCCTTTTTTCATCGCTAGTCGTCAGAATCCACCGTTTTCGCTTTAATTTTTCTCGATTTTTCACACTTATGTCGTCATTTACTATTCGCCCTATTCAAGCCAATGATAACGCTGCTATTGCTGAAGTTATCCGCACTGTTTTGATAGAAATGGAAGTGCCCAAAGTCGGCTCTGCTTATGCCGATCCTTCACTCGATCATTTGTATCAACACTACCAAAATGATCGGGGGGCTTATTTTGTGGTGGAGCAAGATGGTGCAATCATTGCTGGTGGTGGCATCGGCAGTTTGCCGGGTGAGGATACAGCCATCTGTGAATTACAAAAGATGTATATGCTGGCCAAGACGCGTGGTCAAGGTATAGGCACGGCCTTGATACAAAGCTGCATTGCAGCTGCCCGGGAGTTGGGCTACAGCCAATGCTATCTTGAGACTATGCCAAATATGTTGGCTGCACAAAACCTGTATAAAAAAACGGGTTTTGATTATGTTTGTAAGCCTATGGGCAATACGGGACATACGGCTTGCCCAGTATGGATGCTCTTGAAATTTTGACCGAGATTTTCAATTAGGATTTGAGATGACGAGGGATGCACTTTTCGAGGCAGTTTTGGTGCGAATGAGGCGCCAATAGCGAGCTATTGGCAACGAAGAGCAACAAAAATGACCGAAAATGCGCCCTCGGCGCTCAAATAGCGCCTTCGGCGCGCCTAATGAAAATCTCGGATCAATGCCTGGGTAAAAAATTATGGCAAAACAAGTTCGAATTGAGCGCCATTGCTATTGGATAGATGTATGTGACCGGTCTTGCCCTGGTTTTGGTGTAGGGTGACTACGCGCTGCGCTAAGCGTAATCCTAAGCCCGTGCCATGTCGTGTCACCGGGCTATTATCTCCATGATGCTCGAGTACCGTCTGGGGAAAGCCATCGCCATCATCGAGTATTCGAATGAATAATTGTCCAGAATGCTCCGCTACTGTGATTCTGATTTGATGTCGGGCATAGCGCAGGGCGTTTTGTATCGCATTCGCTAAAACCATATGAATTAAGGTTTTATCGTAAAACCATAAACCGGGGGCATGCTCGACATCACTCGTGACAACAATTTTATTGTCAATGCTTAGGCCAGCAGGAAGACTCGCGATCAAGTCGGCGACTAATTCTGCGGGATCTTGTGGCTCTATTTGCACATGCAGATTATGGGTTTCTGATTTGTAATAGCAAAGCAGACCACTTAGAGTCCCAGAGGCTTCCAAGGCGACTTGCATGCTTTTAAAATCACCACGAGACTCGGCCTCTGCCGCTAGTTGTGCCAGTTTATTTTTGACGTCGTGTATCGTCAATGCCGCAATATCGGCGAAATCCTGATTAGTATTATCGTGTTCCATCGATTGCGTGCTTACTCTACTGATTCGGTTTTGTACTTGCTCTGAACCTTTGCCAACAGCGCATTGATTTCTAATAATTTGGGATGCTGATTATTCTTTTTGCTGACGGTATCTTGAAATTGCTTGGCCTGCATAGACTTCGCCACGTCGTAGCCATTCATTAAAATGTCCATCAAAATAGAGAGCGCCGCGTTGGACGCGATTTGCAAATTATTGGGTAAGCGTAATGCCGCTTCAGTCAGCATTTTTGACGCCTCATCGTAGAGTCCCGACTTGGCTTTTTGTACGGCATCATTGTTTAGATTGACGACCTCTTTGACGGAATTGTCTATCAGTTGTTTGGCCGCATCGAGGCCACCATGATCTTTGAAAATAAGGCCTATGTGATCTTGTAATTTTTGTGAGTCTGGATTGTTTTGCACCACATTCTTTAATATTGCCATCGCTTCGTCTGTTTTGTTATGTGCCATGCAGGCCTTGGCAATGGCCAGATTGGTGGCTTCCGATATACCTTCTTCGGCTTGCATTGCGATCGCCAAAGCTTTTTGTGCTAGATCACGATTCCCAGCTTTTTGTTGAGTAACTGCTTCAACGGCGGCGACTAGTTTCAATTCATGTGACTCTGTGAAATTGTCTTTGGCTTCTTTAATAATGCCGATTGCGCGTTCTAGTTCTCCGGTTTCGGTCAATGCGTTGCAGAGTTTTGCATAGTCATTGGAATCGCGTAGTGGTGAATTTTTGGTTTGTTTCACGACGACGGATAAGGCCTTATCGACACGAGCATAGTCTCCAGAGTCTTCCGCCAATTGCGCAATTGAACGCTGCCTTGTCAGTGAATGCGGTGCTATGTTGCAGGCATTATCTAAAATTTGTAATGCTTTAACGCTGTCGCCAGCTTCAGTATGTATACGTCCCAATAAATCGTAGGCGGCTAACAATCTTGGGTTTTCTTGGATAACAGTTTCCAAAATTTGTCCCGCTTGTTCGCCTTGTCCTTTGGATTTTAAAGCTCGTGCAAGGCCTAATTTCGCCCAAGGCATTTCGCGCATTTTTAGCGCGTTCTGATAAAACACAACTGCTGCGTCGAACTGGTTTAAGCTCATCAAAGAATTCCCTTTGATACGCATGGCGTCAACAATATATTTGTCTTTGCTGGCGATGATCTCGTCGCAGGCTTTGATCATGCCTATCCAATCGCCGAGATCTTGCAATTTGTCGACGGTTGCGAGGCGCGCTTTGCGCTCTAACAAACGTTCAAGACGTATCTTCAGTGTTTCGCCTGTAAATGGTTTTAATAGGTAATCGTCAGGCATACACTCAGCCGCGGTAATTACGCTGTTAAATCCAGTTTCCGCGGTAATCATGATGAATAGTGTGGCGCGGCTAATCGCATTGGTACTGCGCAGATATTCGAGAAACTGTTGGCCGTCGGTAGAACCGCCCAAGTAATAATCACATAGGATGACATCGTAAGTACGTTGTTGAATGTAGTTGAGCGCTTCGCGTACATTCGAGGCCAGATTGACATTGGTAATGCCAAGCGCCTGCATCTGATTGCGCATGGTCGTGCGCATGTCCGGCATATCATCCAGTACAAGAATTTTCTTGTCGGAAAAGCTGATCGCGGAAGTAGTTTGTAATCCTGGTAGCGCCATAATGTTTCGTAGACCCTATAAAAATCAACGACAAACTAGTGATGAAAACTGGTAGAGACTCAGCCTGACCCTGTGCTCTGCAGACGATAATTGTAGGGTTATAGTTGCAGCAAAACACACCATACACAAGACTATAGTCGCTATGCAAGAAAACACAATAATAACTCAATTGTTTCTCGGTGGAAATAATTTGTTTGTCATCGTGGCTTAAATTTTGTCTCTTTATTGCAGATATTTCAACTCAGCCTCAGGTATTTTCTTAGAAAAAAGTGCAGGGCCTCCTTGTGTAAATTGTTCAGTTCGTTTCGATTAGTTCGGTTTTTAGTTTGAATTCCTCTCGCTTCCAAGTGCCGCCGAATTTAGCTATGCAGGTGAGGTACCTCAAGAGCCTCATGGATAAAGCTTCTCACGATGGTGATTGTTTTTGTTTCTTTTAACCCGAGTGCTTGTAATGAATGTTTCTTGCTGGAATTAATTCATTAAATAACCACAGTATTCCAAATTTAATTCTTCATATATATTTTTAATATATTTAAATTTTGTTGCCGACTTCTGGCCACTGAATTTTCTCTGTATTTCACTAAAACCTCCCAAAATCGCTCACCACGTTTAAATATTTAATTGATATTTATTAGATATATTAATACCATGATTTCGTCCTTGGAGCTTGGTTCGCCATTAGAGGAGGTAATGGCGGTAAGAGGTCTGGTGATGTTTCTTTGTTAGGAGCGACCCTTTTTTACCTAATGAGGAATCAATTGCAAAGGACAAG
This sequence comes from Undibacterium sp. GW821-FHT11H02, assembly GCF_058808015.1. Taxonomy (NCBI): domain Bacteria; kingdom Pseudomonadati; phylum Pseudomonadota; class Betaproteobacteria; order Burkholderiales; family Oxalobacteraceae; genus Undibacterium; species Undibacterium sp. GW821-FHT11H02. The sequence continues at coordinate 162,669 of NZ_JBXARG010000004.1, forward strand.
AGAACCGCAAATTGCTCGTTTTTAGCAAGTTGCGGTTGCCATAGAGCGGCTTGATGCTTGCGCTTTCTGCTTGGGTAGCTCGCTAGCTCATAATTAAAATAGAGGAGACAATCAATGTCTATGAACCGAAATACCATGATCGTGGCGGCTTTGATCGCTGCCAATGTGACAGGCGTGACGCATGCCAGTAGCGCAATCCGGAAGGAGAGCTTAGCGCATGCCGAACCAATTGCTGGACATCAGCACACGTCCAAGCAAGTGAAACAAGCACCACGCCCTCATGAACGTCTGGCATTGCCGCCCAGCGCAGAGCAGGTCAAATTTAATCTGCCTGTCAGTAAGCGTGATTTGCAAGCATTCCAAACGCCGAACAAGAGCACGGCTTTAGCCAAATCCAGCACGATGATGGCGGCGGCGCCAACCGTGGCCTGTAAAGATATGACGACAATGGCGAGTTATAGTGGTGCCGCTCTCGCCAACTATCTGGTGTCCTTACCTGATCCTGAATGTACTTACGGCTTATTTTCTCTCACCGCAGCGCAAGGTGCTGGAATTTATTCCGCCAGCAATATGACTGCGGTGGCTTCGCGTTTCTCACAAGAAGCGACTAGCTACAATGCCACGAATATTGCGTTGGTCAACTTAGCGCTGTATTTACGCGCGGGTTATTACCTGGCAAGTGGTAGCACCATTCCAGCACCATCGGCTTCTATTATGACCAATCTGCGAGCGCCGATTAAACAACTGATTGATGGCAATACCTTGTATGCCTCAAATGCAGCTTGGGGCAATACCGCCAGTGAAGTGTTTAAGCTAGTCACCAATCTGAATGACGAAGCTTATTACTTACCCAGCGTGAAGAACGTGTTTGTTCGTTTTACGAATATGCCATCCAATCCCAATGCATCAAATGGCTTGCTGCAATCATCGGCGGCGGGTGCAGTCACGGGGGCTTTGACTGTGATGTTCTATGCACATGATCGTGCGAATGCGGCATCGATAATTCAGGATATGTCTTATCCGACCGCATTGAATAATTTTGTGGTGAACAATAAAGCCGCGCTGCTAAATACCAGCAATGCCTATCAGTTGAATGATGCCGAGAACGAAGCTTTTCGCTTCATGAAATACCCAGCCTTACTGCCGAGCGTGAAACCGATGGTGAAAAACCAACTGGCGACATCTAGCATGACCGGTGTTGATAGCGATTTGTGGTTGAATGCGGCATCCGCGGTTGATTACTACGATAGCGCCAACTGCGCAGAGTATGGCACATGCAATTACAAAACCCAGCTCGCCAATATCGTCTTAAAAACCAGCTACACTTGCAGCCCCACAATCAAGATTCGTGCGCAAGATATGACGACCGCGCAGTTGCAAGACTCTTGCAATATCCTGGGCGCTGAAGAGGGCTATTTCCATACTATGCTGGTATCGAATCAACAGCCTGTTGCCAACGACAATAATAAGTCTCTGGAACTGGTCGTGTTTGATGACTATACCAACTACAGTAAATATGCGGGCGTGTTGTACGGTATTAGTACAGACAATGGTGGTATGTACCTGGAAGGCAATCCGGCTGATGTTAACAATCAGGCGCGCTTTATCGCTCATGAGGCGTCTTGGTTACGTCCCGCATTTTCAGTTTGGAATCTGGAGCATGAATACGTGCACTATCTCGATGGTCGCTTTGATATGGCTGGTGATTTTGGTGCCGGTGTCGAGAAGCCTACTGTGTGGTGGATAGAAGGTGTGGCGGAATATCTGTCACATAAAAATAACTATCAAGAAGCGATTGATGCAGCGAAAACGGGAACTTATAAACTCAGCACCATTTTCGGTAATACTTACTCTATGTCTGACTATGTCGCGCGTGCTTATCGTTGGGGCTATATGGCGGTGCGCTTTATGAACGAAAAGCATCGCAGTGATGTCGATGCGATTGTGGCCAAATTCCGTGTCGGCGATTATGCTGGATATCAAACCTATATGGCAAATATCGGGACTAAGTACGATGCCGAGTTCGCCGCTTGGGTGCAAAGTGCGACCGTGACCGGCGAACCGCCATTACCTACGCCGCCTGTCGTGTCCTTGCCAGCATGCAGCTCTACTTCGCAATTGGGTAAAAATTGCTCAATCAGGAACTTATCTTCTAACACGCAAGCCTATGTTTACATCATGGTGCCAGCTGGTACAAAAAATCTGAAGCTTTACACCAACGGTGGGACTGGTGACGTTGATCTGTATGTGAAGAAAAACAGCTATCCAACGACTAGCTCATATGATGCCGCGTCTTTGAAAGCAGGGAATAATGAAAACGTGTTGTTTGCTTCACCGACAGCAAATACCTGGTACTACATTGTGTTGAAGGCGAAACAGCCATTTAGCGGTGTGAATATCAATGCTAGTTATGAATAAATGTCCCTAGATCGTTGATTATTAATTAGCTTTTTGGCTAATGAGATATCCGATGATTTTGCCGAACGTGTCGTGAGACAGGTTCGGTTTTTTTATTGTCGCAGTGATATTGAAGTCGCGAGTAAAGTGCCAATGACAAGAGAATATATTTACATTTCACGAAAAAACTGATTAAATTTTGTGCATAAGTATTGCCTTACGGAAAAATATTCTTTAAAATAGCGGCTGTTTCCATGTGGCAATTTGCAAGTAAATTTGTGCAATAACGTTCTCATGGGCTTATCTCAATCTCTTTTATGTGATCCGACTATGAAAAAAATCTTATTGGCTGTTGCTTTGTTGAGTTCTGTATTGGCTGCAAACGCGGCGGAAGTGCCTGTTGTTGAAAAACAAACATGTGAAAAAGCAGTTTATCCAAAGTCTTCTTTGATGAATGAAGAAACTGGCACCGTGTTGTTGTCCATTTTGGTTGGTCCTGACGGTAACGTAGTTGATTCTAAGGTAGAACAATCTAGTGGCTCTAAGACTTTGGATAAAGCAGCGGTCAAGATTTACGCTTCATGCAAATTCAAGCCAGCCACTAAAGATGGAAAAGCACAACAAGCTTGGGCAAAATTAGAGCACGTTTGGAGCTTGTCATAATCAGCTATAGGCTGTTTTAGGCAATACCAAATACAAAACGCCAGCACTATGAATAAATAGGCTGGCGTTTTTTTATCGTAAATTTGGGTGATCAATACGGTAATTTCCAACGTCGATACAAAAATCCGATCACAAACAAAGGGCCAATCAGAAGAAAGCGCAGATCTTCGAAGAATGAAGGTTTTTTACCCTCGATCTTGTGTCCAATGAATTGGAAAATCCAGGCGATCACAAACACGATGATAGCGACCCGCAACACTAATTCTTGTGGCATCCACCAAAGCGCACCCAACATCAGCGCCGCCATCAAGCACATTCCAAGTGCAAATCCCACTGATAAACTGAAGTAGTAGAGTAGGGCTAAGACAGTGCCAGCGACGGCCACCAGCGGATGCACAGCCCACAATAAGGCTAATACCGTCCACATAATCACCGGTACACAAATGAAATGAATGATTTCATTGTGTGGATGACGATGACTCTCGGCATATTTATTTAGTAGTAGTAAGACTTTGCGTTCTTCGTGTACGTGATTTGACGCTGGTAATTGTTGGCTATCCATCATGTCTCCAAAGCTGCTCTGACGGCAGGTAATAATTGATCAAAGCATCTTAGTGCATGCTTGTATAAAAAGCCGCGTTGCTGCCAAAGAAAACAACAGACGAATTCCTCTAATTTGACCCACACAATAAATACTAACTACTTGATGGGCTCATAGAGCGGCTGTGCCATCTTGATTGGCCGTACATCTAAGCGTAGTCGCATCACCGTAAATGCTTCCGCACCTGAGCTACTCGAGAAGTAGGCCTTGGTATCTGGGGTTTTGCTAAATATAAATTCAAAACCTAAGCCAGGTTGGATCTTGCTGTTGGTATCAAATGCCAAGCCTAAGGCTGAACTGCGCGGGCTTTCCGCAAGGCCAGACATTAACTCTACCACCGCAGTATTAGCCAAAATATTGGGATAAAAAACAGCAGCCTGATCGCTGTCTTCTGATGCCGTATTGCTAATCAAAGACTTGTCTGAGCCAGGGATGATCTGCTTACTTTGAAGTTCGAAACGATCACCATGCGACATATAGGAAATGCCCACATTCTGTAGATTGAATTCAGGCAGTGAGGAGTTGGTTTTCACAGCATCGAAGTCAATCAGAATGGCGCCTTTATAGCCTATAACTTCAACGTCGCGCTGAGGACGCACCAGCAAGGCGGTATTTTCGTCTATGCCTATACCTAGTTTGTAATTTTTCTTTAACATGACTGGCAGCATGCGAGCAAAACGACCACGAATGATCAGGTGTTGATCGATGAAAATATCCTTGCCGATAAAACCTAAACCAGCAGCGATTTCCTTATCATCGCTGACTCCCAGTTTTAAGGTCGCCAAGACACCTTTGGCATCGTTGAACATCGTAGTACTCATGATCGCTGCACCAGCGCTGGTGCCAGCGATGACGCCACCCCTTTGATAGAGTGACCAGATGGCATTTAACATCGGGCTGGGTTTGCCATCTGCATTGACTAATGCACGGGTAATTTTCGCTTGATCACCGCCAGTGAAGTAGACGCCGTTGGCTTGTTCAATTTGCGTGATCCAATGTGAATCTTGATTGATTTGTGAAGTTTTTTTGTGACCATCTTTAGTTTCGTACTTAATGGAAAGCGGAACGACAAAAGCATTGCCACCATATTTTTTTAAGGTCTGTACGACAAAGTCAGCAGCCCGATCAGGATTGCCGGATGCCGCCGGGATGACGGCGATTTTGCTGTCTTTGCCACCGGCTTGCTCAATTAATTTTTCCCAAACTGCTGCATTGTCATTGCGTAAAGCGCCGCCAGCAATGAGTAGAGAACCGCGTACTTTGCTAAGGTCAGTGATGGCTTGCGATGGTGCGGAAAGTAAGCTTAGGCAGATGAACGTAAGGCGTAACAGCACTGCACCCGGCTTACTTAGATATTGGTGTAGTGGCGAGAAAACGCAAGTCACTGTGAGTGTCATGATTTATCCAAAATAGATGTGTGCCATGTTGTTCGGACAGTTAGGGCGAACTAATTTATGGCGATTGAATTCTATGTAAAAAAAAGGGTAGCGATCCTAAGATGCTACCCCAAATGCGGGAGAAAAGCCGCACAAGAAAATGGTACTAGTTATCCTATATTTTTTTATTTGAAGGCGTAGTTCAAACGAACATAAAATGCGCGTCCACGTGGATCAACATAGGTCGAATCGAAGCCCGCAAAGTAAGTCAAAGTTTGATTTGAGAACGGTGGTTTCGTGTTCAAGACATTCAAAATGCCGCCAGTAATTTTGATATCCTTGAAGCCGTAATAACCCGCTTGTAAATCCCACAAACTATACGAAGCTACGGTAGGACGATTACCTTGAGGATCTAACTGTTGATCTTCATGATGCAACTGGAAGCTATTCGCGACCGTGAAACCCCAGTTGCCGATATCCCAATCCGCACTCAAACGATGACGCCATTTTGGTGTCACGTATTCAAAACCCCATTTGCCGAGATTGTCGAAAACTTTAGAGTTCTCGGAAAATTGCTGTTCGCTCTTGGTCATCAAAGTACCAGACAAGCGCGTCGTCAATTTACCCATGTCATCGAACTTGGTGCGATAAGCGAAATTCAAGTCGATACCGCTCTTGGTTTCTTTACCCTGATTTTGTGCGGTTAAGGCCCAGTTGGTGATATAGCCATCGCTATCACGAGTGATCGATTTTTCAACGAAGGCAGGATCTGTGTCGATTAAAGTTTCTGGTGCAAATTTAATGACATCCGTTTTACGTACACTCCAATAATCGACTGCGGCAGAGAATGCGGCTAAAGGTTCCCACACAAAACCGACGGAGAATTGTTTAGATTTTTCTGGTTTCAGATTTGGATTGCCTGCTTCTGTCGTTGGGATCTGATCGCTATAACATTGTGAATTGTATTTCGCACATCCTATGGTGTCGAAGTACAAGCCACCTGTGGATGTTTCAACAGCAGAAGGATCAAGGTCCTTCATCGTCGGTGCGCGGAAACCAGTACCGAAGGATATACGGAACAAGAAATCCTTACTTGGCTGGTAACGCAAGGCCACTTTAGGATTAGTCGAGCTACCGATATTCCCGCCATAGGAGTCATGGCGCAAGGCCATTTGCGCACTCAAGTCTTTGGCGAGTGGCACATCGAATTCGGCAAAGATCGCTTTTACATCCCGAGATTCAGAAACGCGGCGTGATTTTGAGGTGGAGTAAATTGTTCCTGCCAAAATTTCATCGGAGGAATTGTCTTCCAGCTTTTCACGGCGGAATTCTATACCTGTCGCCATTCCGACCGGACCAGCATCAAGTTGTGCGATTTCGCGGGTAAAGCGCGCATCGAATACATCGGTAGTGGATTTGCCTTTGCGACCATCGATATTACGTTCTGCTGCATCCAACAAAGCTTGGCCTTCTTGCGATTGTGCGCCGAAAGGATTGATTTGCCCGGTTTTAAAAGCAGCCAGTAGTTTTGCTTTATCGTAGTAACCGTTAGTCAAAGTCTGCGTATTTTCAGAGACAGAATGAGCAAACGCCGTGTTGTAATCCCAACCTGCAATCACGCCTTCAGCGCCTAATAAGAAACGTTGTTGCTCAGATTCTTGACCATTGGTACGTGCGCCGCCTGGTGTCATACGCATACGAACGTTGAATGGTTTACCGTCCGTTGCAACTGTTTGTCCGGCGGAGTTGACATAGGATTTTGGATAGAATGGGCCGCCCGCTGGGTAAGTCCAGGCACTGCCGCTGGTGCCTTGATTACCGTTCACACCAGTGGGAGATAAGCGATACTTCGCTTCATTTTTGGATGCTGTAAATTCTGCAAAGATCGTGTGATCGGCATTAATCGCCAAAGTGCCGCGGGTGATTAAATTGGTTTTTTGTGATTCTGGATAGACGTCAGCGGCTGCCTGATAATCAAAGCGGCAAGCGCCATTGATCAAGATGCTGGACGGTGGTGCGCAATCTGGTGCACTAGGATTACCCAGATATTTCTTGCCAGAGACAGCATACATTCCAGCTGGGAAGGTATTGGCGGAAGTGAAGTTGTCAGGATAGCCGCGTGCTTCTAATGGACGCCAGGCACTGACAGCGAAATCGCGTTGCGCTGTGCGTAATTGATCATTCTTTTTGTGTTGCAGGCTAGCGAAAAAATTGTAGCCATCATTCGCGAGATTACCAAAACCACCTAACAAACTCACCGACTTATCGCCACCGCCACCTTCGTCCGTGCGCATGCCGCTCACGCTAGCTTCAAAACCTTTAAAATCTTTGCGCGTAATAAAATTAATGACGCCACCAACGGCATCCGCACCGTAGACAGCGGAGGCGCCATCTTTCAAAACTTCGACGCGATCAATGGCTGACAATGGGATCGAATTCAAATCCGTACCTTCACCACCGAAAGCAAACGCCGCCATACGACGACCATTGAGCAGTACCAAAGTTGAGGAAACACCTAAACCGCGCAAGTTGGCACCCGACATACCGCTGGAACCTGGTTTGTCGCTGATACTTGCAGATTCTTGGGTGTAACCGGTATTGGCACTCAAGGTGGTCAGTAATTGTTCTGCCGTTGTCGCGCCAGTTTTGGCGATTTCAACACGGCTGATCACTTGTACCGGCAGCGCAGTTTCTGCATTGATACGTTTGATGGATGAGCCTGTGATTTCAATTTTCTGTATAGCAGGTTCGGCTGTTTTTTCTTGTGCGAACGTGGTATTCGCAGAAATACTCAGCATGGCCATCACGCTCAGTGCGGACCAGGTTGCTGATGTGATTTTCTTCGGCACAGATGGGAAGCGCTGTGTGCCTGCTTTGTAGTTACTCATCTTGATTGACTCCTCAGGTTTTAAAAATAATGCAGCAAAAATTTTGCGAAAAAGGGATCCCGTTCAAGCACTTTTCAAAGTGCTTGTTGTAAATAATAGGTAGGGGCGGGAACTTATTTCTTCGGCTTGCGACTTTCCAGTTGCGAGGTTCTTGTGGTGTTATCGTTATTGTGTAAATAGCCTGAGAGCGCTTCCGTTAAACGAATCGCTTTCTCGACGTTTTTCTTATTTGAAACCATGATGTTGCTAACCAAGGCTTCGATCACGGCAGTGGCCGCAGTCGAGCTACTCGATAGAACTGCATGGGTACTCGGTGCTAATAATAAGTAATCTCCAAGTTGCGCGATCGGTGATGCGGATGAATCGGTAATGGCAACAATGCAAGTCGCATGGTTGCGTGCAAATTGTGTGAGGCGAATCACGTCTAAGGCGTAACGTGGAAATGAAATCACGATCAGTACGTCTTTGTCGGTGATATTTGCCAGATTGCCGGCAGCGACTTCGGTGCCGCCATAAGCCACCACTTCAACCACGCGATTGCAATATGGTTGTAAATGCAGCGCGAGCATGCCAGCCAAATGTGAGCTGATGCCAAAGCCCATGATATACACAGTGCCAGCTTTGCTAAGACGACTCACGATCTGATTCATCTGCTCGTCTTCTATGCCTTGACTGGCAGCGTTGATATTGGCGGTTGCTGATTGCAGACTGGCGTTGGCAGGTGATGAATTCCCTTTGCGTGCTTCTATGGTGTTACGCAATTTTTCTACCGGTGAAAAAATTTCTTGCACGGTTTCTGCAATTTTGTTTTTCAGTGCTGCGTAATTGGTAAATCCCAAATCGCGGGCAAAGCGGCTGATCGTTGCGGTAGAGACTTCGCATTGTTCTGCCATGTCTTCTATTCCCAGTGCAGTGACTTTGACTTGATTACGCAACAGGTAATCAGCAATCCGCTTGTAAGAAGAGGAGCCTTCCTGGAGTTGCTGCATCAAGCTTTCACCTAGGCTGGATTTGGCAAATACCAGGTCAGGCGAGTGTGATTCAGTGGAAATTAAGCTTTTTTTCATTTTCTCGATTTCTGAAAAAAATTAAACAATGTCGATGGCTGCACTTTAGAACGAATCAAAATAAATTTCAATAGTTATTGTCAGATTTTTTTCATAAAGATAGAATGTGTAAAAAATCAGACAAAAATAAATTAATCAAAAAACCTTTTTGGAACAAAGTTTTGTTTTGATTATTGTTTGCAGTCGTAAAAAAGAGATCGATAATGCAGTGGAGTGAAGGCAGCTACAGGATTGGTAGGCATAGTTATGGGTAGATGCTTAACTTTGTCTATAAGATGAATTTGTAATTTTTTTAGAAAGTATTGTTATGCGTATAGTGAAACATGCTCTGCCGACGCTGAGTGCGGGAACCCATAGAGACATTACCAGCTACCATTTTGGTCAGGGCAGTGATGGTAAAAAAGTGTATATCCAGTCGTCGCTGCATGCCGACGAAATTCCTGGCATGTTGGTCAGCCATTATTTGCGCCAGAGCCTGACCGCCTTAGAACAAGCAGCTGCGATTGCTGGTGAGATTGTTCTGGTGCCAGTGGCGAACCCGATTGGCCTGGCACAGGACATACAGGGCAGTGCTTTCGGACGCTTTGATATGGCGACAGGTATCAATTTCAATCGTGGCTATCAATATTTAACGCCTGCACTGAAACAGCGATTAACAGGAAAACTCAGTGCCGATGTTCGAGCCAATACGATCTTAATTCGTGAGCAGGCATTGGCGCTCATGGCTGAGTGGCAACCTAGCAGCGAAGCAGCCGCACTTAAAAAAATAGTGCAAACGCTCGCGATTGATGCTGACATCGTGCTGGATTTGCATTGTGATAATCAAGCTGTGATGCACTTGTACACTGGCACACCTTTGGCAGAAGCGACCATGCCTTTAGTGCGCTATTTGGGGGGACGTGCTTTGTTGCTGTCAGTCTTATCCGGTGATGATCCATTTGATGAATCATGTTCGCGGCATTGGTGGGAACTTGCCGAGGAATTTGGTGCAGACACACCGATCGCTTTGGGCTGCCAGTCGGTGACGATAGAGTTGCGGGGTGAGAGTGATGTTGCACACGATTACGCCCGGCAAGATGCGCATGCCATTGTACAGTTTCTAATGCATGCGGGGCATATACAAGCGGCAGCAGAACCTATGCCAGACGCTTTGTGCCAGCCTACCCCTCTGGAAGGTTCTGAGCCTATCATCGCCTCGCATGCAGGTATTTTAGTTTTCACAAAGAATGTCGGTGATGTGCTTGCCGCAGGTGAATCGATAGGCGATTTGATTGATCCGATTTCTGGCCAAGTGACACCGATGATTTCTAGCGTGGCTGGCATCTTGTATGCACGTGTTGCACGGCGTTATGCGCAGCACGGCATGCGCGTTGCGAAAGTGGCTGGCGCGATTGCTTACCGCAGCGGTAATTTGCTGTCCATGTAAATCGGCGAGACTGACAAAATAAGAGACCAGCTAAGAGAGACTAGTATGTTAAAAAAAATCAGAATGCCGAATACCTTTGTGCTGCTATTTGCCTTATTGGCGATATTGGCAATCTCCACTTGGTTTGTGCCTGGTGGTAAATATGATACCCATCTTGTGAATGGAAAAACTCTGATTGATCCAGCTTCGTTTCATTACGTTGCGAGTAATCCACAAGGTCCCGTTGCACTCATGATGGCACCGATTAAAGGCTTTGTTGAAGCCGCTTTGATTATTGGTTTTGTGTTGATTGTTGGCGGTGCTTTCGCCGTCTTACAAAAAACGGAAGCCATCGATTCCATGATTAAGTCAGTGGCACAGGCACATACCCGTTCTGCCTTTGTGCGGGTCATGATCATTCCCGTTTTTGTCACACTCTTTTCTTTAGGCGGCGCGAGTTTTGGCATGGCGGAGGAGGCGATTCCTTTTGTGATGATCTTTATCCCGTTAGCGCTGGCCTTGGGTTATGACTCGATAGTGGGTGTCGCGATTCCTTTCGTCGGCTCACAAGTCGGATTTGCCGCGGCTTTTTTGAATCCCTTCAATGTCGGTATAGCGCAGGGGATTGCAGGTGTGCCGGTGTTTTCTGGTATAGGTTTTCGCTTAGTAGTTTGGGTGATTGCGACAGCCTGTACCATTGCATTTTTGATGTGGTACGCGGGGCGTATTAAGAAGAATCCGCTGTTAAGCCCGACTTATGCAATTGATCAGGCAAGACGGCAAGAACAAACTGGCGATCATTTATCTGAGTTTGTGGGCATGACAAAGACCCATAAATTAGTGCTGTGGATGTTTGTCGCGACCTTGGGCGTGATGGTGTTTGGTGTGGTGAAATATGAGTGGTTCATCAATGAAATTGCCGCTTTGTTTTTGGTGATGGCCATTGCGGTTGGTGTGGTCGGCAGACTTAGCACCGATGAATTCGTCGATGCTTTTATCCAAGGAGCAAAAGATCTGATTACGACCGCATTGGTCATAGCCTTAGCGCGTGGCACGATGATACTGGCGCGTGATGCCAATATCATCGACACGATGTTGTTTCACTTGATGCCCTTGGTGCAATCCGCTAATCCGGTATTCGCGGCACATAAAATGTTCGTGATTCAATCGGTGATTAATTTCTTCATTCACTCAGGTAGCGGGCAGGCGGCTTTAACTATGCCTATCATGGCGCCCCTATCAGATCTGGTCGGCGTATCACGTCAAACCGCAGTGTTGGCGTTTCAATTTGGCGAATTCACTACACCCATGATTCCGACTTCAGGCATCACCGTGGGTGTATTGGCCTTAGCGCGTATCCCTTGGGTGACGTGGGCGAAATGGATGATTCCACTGCAATTGATTTATTTTGTCTTAGCTTTGTTGATGCTGGCCATCGCTTGTCAGTTTAGTTGGTGAGATGAAAAAACGCCCTGATGTAAAAATTTACTCAGGGCGTTTTAGTTTGCAATGAACACAAATTAGTTGAGTGGATTAATTTGTGGACTAACTTGAAATTGGCTACGTTGATAGCCCAGTGTTTCTGCTTTATCTAAAATTGATTTTTGAATCGCTGGATCAAGCTGTGGTGTACGTGCGAGTATCCAGCCATATTTTCGACCAGGCTCGCCAACCAAAACCCATTGATAATTGGGATCCAAATCGAGCACCCAATAATTGCCATAAAATGGTCGAAAAAAGCTGACCCGGAGTTTGGCGTTATTGCTGTTGTCGACCAGTTTTGCAATGCCATTTGCCTGTTCTATGCTGCCATCCTTGGTACGGCAGCGATTGATAACACGAACATCTTTATCGTCTAGTTGGTATTCAGCCTGAGTGTCCGCGACACACATGGATTGAAAACTATTCGGAATAAACGCGACTTGGTACCATTTTCCCAGATATCGATTCAAGTCGACTTGTTTGACCGTTTCCATGGCTGCGTAATTTTCATTGCAGGCTGTCAGAAAACAGGCAATGACAGCTACGCTCGCAAGTAGGAGGTTTGATCCTGATTGGAAGAATCGTGATGCATTTTTTAGTTTGACCATGTGTATTTTTCTTTCAATGGGTGGCATTCGATTTGCACGGCATACAATTTATCATAGGCTAGCCGTGAAATAAAAAAAGGCTGGCTAAAAAGCCAGCCCGAAGAGGGAGGAGGGAGTGCTAAAAGCAGAAAACTACTTCGTTTGTAGCATGCTATTGATGACGACAGCCGTATCAGGTACGTCTGCCATTCCGCCACGAGTACTGGTTGGAACTACTTTGATTTTATCAACTACGTCTAAGCCACTGAGAACCTTGCCAAAAACGGCGTATCCGCCGGCACTGGCATCCAGGGTAATATTATCGACAACATTGATAAAAAATTGTGATGTTGCTGAGTCTAATACACTGGTACGCGCCATTGCGATGCTGCCGCGTATATTACTTAGACCATTGCCCGCTTCCAATTTGATTGGTGCCTGTGTTGTTGCTTGCACCAAATCAGCAGTAAAGCCACCACCTTGGATCATGAAATCCTTAATGACCCGATGAAATATTTTATTTACATAGAAACCGGATTCCACATAATTGAGGAAATTATCGACTGTAACCGGTGCTTTCGCAGGGTTTAATTCCAATACTACGGTGCCTTGATTTGTCACCATAGTAACTTGCGGCTGAACCGCCAGCGGAATAATAACGTTATTGGCATAGAGTGAGTTACCCGAGCCATCTGTGATTACAACAGGCACTGTACCTGCACCTACTATTTTGCAGCTGAAGACTTTTTGTGTCGCTGTACTGCCTGTCAATTCGGTAATTTTTAAGCAGCCTTGATGGGAGAAATTGATACCCACATCTAAGTTCTGCCCTTTCACCGTAATGGTGCTGATTTTGCGATAGACTAATTGATCCGTAGTTACCTCAGATACACTAGCTTTTTTGACTGGTGTCGTCGTGTCAGAACCTGACCCGCCGCCGCAAGCAGAAAGTAGAATGATGGAACCAGCTAGAATGAGTGGTAGTTTCAAATGGTACTCCAAGCTTAATATCGAAAAGCAGAGTATAGAGATCAAGGGCAGGAAAGATAAGGTTTTCCTGTCCTAATTTTGTAGCAAGTTGTATGTATTTGTATCAGGACTTCGGAGGAGCTAAGTTCTTTTTGCGGGAGTTGGCGTTTTCCATAGCGTGAAATCTTTGCAGAGACTTGTTGATGTTCTTGATGAGAGTGTCGTTTTTGCCTTTTAAGATAGCAAAGCAAATACCGTCTTTTAAGACTGGAATAGGTAAGACACTAAATTGAACGTCGGATGTGGTTTGTAGTTCAGCATCTTTATAAAGTTTTATGCTGTTTACAATTCTTTCTACTTCTTTAGCGTCGGTTAAACCGCTGGCGAAAATCATTGCATCAATACGCTGACTCAAGACTTTTTTCAGACGTGGCGCGTAAGCGTCAATATCATCATCAGTCTTAAATAATTTGTTTTTTTGTGCGTCGAATTCACCGCCATATTTTGAACCACGGACGACGCCTATGGTTTTACCCTTCAAGTCGTCTAATTTATTGAAGGAGAATTGTCTATCGCTACGAGTAACCAACCACAAATACTGGTACATCGCGGGTTCAGAGAAAGTAAAAATTTCTTCCCTTTCCGGCGTGCGACTTAAACCAAAAATGAGTGCATGACCGCTACCTGCTAATTTGACTGCGCGGTTCCACGGATACATTTGCAGATCAAACTTGATTCCCACATCTTTTTCAATCGCCGAAAAAACTTTTGTAAATCGATCGCCTAAAGGAATCAATTCGCCTTTTTCGTTTTTATTTTCACCAAATAAGAGCGGTACCTTGGTTTGAGCGAGTAAGGGCGCGCTGTGCGTCAGCAGCAGGCAGAAACTGAGGCAGAAAAATAAGCAATTCAAGTTAAGCTGTCGTATCACCTGAAGTAAATTGCTCACGCGTAAAGTAGGGTAAGCGCTTGATGGGTGCTTGTTTAGTTGTTCTGGTTGTCCCATTAGACTTGGCTATTCAATTTTGTTTCCGTAGCTCAATTATAGTGGCATCGCTTCCTTAAATGAAAAGCTTATTGCATAAGGATGGCAGCTTACTAAGATTTACTTTAATTTTGTTACAAAAGCTGTGGTTGTTTTCATATTAAACCATCAAAAAGTAATACTTCTACAAAATCACCTGCTGCGATGTCCTTGCAGGCATCGTGCAAGATGATCATACAATTAGCCTCTGACATCGAACGCAAAATACCAGAACCTTGTGAGCCGGTCACTTCAACTTCTAATTGTCCTTGCGCATTCTTTGTCGCCAAGCCACGTTGATATTCCGTTCGACCTTGGCGCTTGCGTATCGCCTTGCTAGAAATGGCGGCTACTGTCATTAAAGGGGATGCAGTCGCTCCCATTAATGTGTGTAAAGCTTGTCGTGCGAAGAAATAGAAAGTCACCATTACGGCAACCGGATTGCCAGGTAAACCGAATAAATAGGCGCTATGCCGATTTGATTGAATCTTGCCGAAAGCCATAGGTCGGCCGGGGCGCATACCTATAGTCCAGAATTCGACTTCGCCCAATTTTGCCATGATTTGTTTAGTGTAGTCCGCTGCGCCAACCGAAACGCCGCCCGAGGTAATAATCGCGTCGGCATGTTCACATGCATATCGCAAAGCCTGTTCCAATTGCTCGGGATTGTCTGCAACTACACCCATATCTAACATCTCGCATCCGAGTCGCTGCAGCATGCCATAAATAGTGTAACGATTACTATCATAAACGCTGCCTGCATCGAGTGATTCGCCTAGCGAACGTATCTCGTCACCAGTTGAAAAATAAGCGACTTTGATTTTTCGTTTGACTTCAACTTGAGCCAAACCCAGCGATGCTAATAAACCGAGGTCGGCGGGCGTGATGCGCTTGCCCTTGCTTAAAGCGACTTTGCCTTTACTTAAGTCTTCACCGCGAAACCGACGGTTGTCCCCCAATTGCACTTTGCTCTTTGGGAAGCGGATTTGATCCTGACCTACACTCTCAGTGAATTCTTGTGGCACGACGGTATTGCAGTTCGTCGGCATGACAGCGCCTGTCATAATGCGTATGCATTCACCTGCGAGTACTTGTCCTCGAAATGGGTGACCAGCAAGCGCATGTCCCACTATTTTCAATTCGAGATCGCCACCCGCTTGCAAAGCTGTACCATCAAAGGCAAATCCATCCATGGCCGAATTATCATGCGCCGGAACGTCAATAGGAGAAGCGATATCGTGTGCTAAGACTCGTTCAAACGCTGAGAATAAATTGACTGCTTCCGTTTCTTGAACTTCATGGACAAATGCTTGAATAATCTGTTGAGCAGCCGTGACGCTTAGTGCATGCGCTTGGTAATCTTGGTGCTGTTGCAGAATTTCCTGGAGCGAAGTTGGCTCTTGATTTGTGGCCTGGTGTGGTGTCAGCATGATGAAGTTTTTAATCGACGAAGGTTTGATTGTAGTGCTGCAATTCAGCCAGCGTATTGATATTCCTAAAGCTTGCTGCGTCCTCAAACGGCACTTCGATAACACGCAAGCTGGCATACCAGGAAGTGATTTTTCGGCCGCCATTTTCTAAGAAGGACTGCAGATGTGATGCCAGCCCACGTTCCATCAAAGAGAACACGGGTTGCGCGCGCATTTGTGCAGGTTCTGATTCGCTATCGAGCGCGGTCACCACGGCAAGTTGAGCCTGATTTTTGATCAGCGCCTGCGCTAAATTTTCTACTAAGTTGTCCGGCAAGAATGGAGAGTCACATGGTGCGCTGACCAGATAAGTGGTCTTGCATTGCAATAAGCCTGCATGCAGACCCGCTAAGGGCCCTGCGTAATCGCTAATTTTATCGTCGACGACGGGATATCCGTACTCGCTATATCGATCGAGGTCTTGATTGGCGTTGATGAGGATATCGCCCACTTGTGGTTGCAGACGACGCAGTACGTGACTGAGCATGGTTTCACCTTTCAGCATTTGCAGGCCTTTTTGGACTTGCCCCATACGTGTAGCGCGCCCGCCAGCGAGAATTAAACCTGTGATTTGTTGTGCGGGGATCATATTTGAACCTGCGAATGTTGAAAGCGATTAACCGCCAATATAAGACATCTCAATCTTTTTTCTTTGCGTAAGATCAGTTTGTTGATGGCGTAATTCTGAATAATGGTCGCTCCTTGATTGCCAGACTTGGGCAATTGCATGACTTAATTTCTGATCGACCTGATCTTCTTGCGGGTCGCGAAGTAGCGCACGTAAATCATGTCCTTCGCTCGCAAACAAGCAAGTGTAAAGTTTGCCTTGTGTCGATAGGCGTGCGCGGCTGCAGCTATGGCAGAATGCCTGACTGACACTAGAGATAAAGCCTATTTCACCTTGCCCATCGCTATGTTGCCAGCGTGCTGCGGTTTCGCTAGCGCTGTGCGATTCGAGCGGAAGTAATGACATACCAGCTCGCTTTAGTTGCTCGATGATCTCGGCGCTCGGTACCACTTCATCAAGCTTCCAGCCATTCGATGCACCGACATCCATATATTCGATAAAACGCAAAATGTGTCCGCTAGATTTGAAATAGCGAGCCATGGGAATGATTTCCTGATTGTTGGTGCCACCCTTTACTACCATATTGATTTTAATGTTTTTAAATCCTGCTATGCTCGCCGCCTGTATGCCTTCTAACACATCGCTGACCGGAAAGTCGACATCGTTCATGCGTTTGAACATCGCATCATCTAAGGCATCAAGCGATACTGTGATGCGGCTTAAACCAGCCTCTTTTAAGGCTTGCGCCTTGCGCGCTAATAAGGCGCCGTTGGTCGTCAGGGTCAGATCGATTGCTTCGCCGTCCACCGTGCGCAGCGCACTGAGCATCGCTACTAAGTCTTCGATATTTTTTCTAAGTAGTGGTTCGCCCCCAGTTAAACGTATTTTACGCACACCATGTGCGACAAATAGCTGTGCAATGCGCAGAATTTCTTCAAAGCTTAACAAGTCGCTGTGCGGCAGATACGGATAATCCTTATTGAAAATTTCCTTAGGCATGCAATAGGTACAGCGGAAATTGCATCTGTCTGTAACTGAAATGCGTAAGTCTTGCAAAGGGCGTTGGCGAGTATCCAGTAAGTTGCCCGTCGCCGCTTGTATCGGTGTCTCGGCAAACCAGTTATGCGAATGTTTTGCTGTTTGAATAATTGGAATAATTTTTTTCGACATCATTCTTTGTTTATTCTGGGTTGAGGCATGTGCGTGGGATGGAGAGCAGATTTGATCCTACTACAAATCGCCACTTCCCGCCCAATACCGCAGATGAATTCGGACTGAATCATAGCCAGTATCAAAAATCATTAGCTGCAAAAAAAAAGCCCAGTGAATTGAATCAATGGGCTCTTCTTTTGATTAGACGCTAAAAATATACTACCGATAGCGTCTTTTTATTTGCCGATTAGTGCTTGGTTTCCACCATGACCAAAGGCTCTTCTACGACAGGCGCAGAAGGCTTACGTTCGCGACCTACCCGTGCGACAGGTGCCACATTGGCAGCCGCTTCTTGAGCCGCTTTCAATTTGGCTGGGTCAGTGCCAGCTAATACTAAACCTGCACTGGCCAAGACTGTCGTTAAGTCTTCAACAGGCAATGTAGGCTTGGTGGTGACTTGGACAGGTGCTGAGGCTGGTACTTCGATAGCTTGTGAAGCAACTTCAACCGCCGGTGTTGCGGCTGGCGCTGGACTCGAGGAGTCCGTGGTTTCAGCTGCTAGTTCCGTCTTCGTAGCCGTGGCCTCTATTTCAGTGCTAACTGGTGCAGTCACTTCCGCAACTGTTGGCGCGACAGTCGTAGCATGTACTTCAGCTACTGACGTGTCTGGTGCAATAACTGGTGCTGTGCTTACTTCAGCTTGCACCGTTTCGGCTACAGCGTCGATTGCCTCTACTTGACTAGCAGACGCAGCAATAACTGTGCTGCCCGTTGTTACTGCATCCGTTGTTGCTGCATCTATAGCTGCGGCTTCAGTTGCAAGCACCGCAGTTATTGGTGCTTCAGGTACGGCTGGTGCTAAGTCAAAGCTGGCTTGTACTGGCGTTATTTCTACCGTTGCGACTGTCGTTGCAGGTTCAGTTGCGGCATTAGTTTCCAACTTAGTTTCAAGCTGAGTTTCAAGCTTAGTTTCAAAATTGGAGGAGGTGACTGTCTCGGCCGTAGCACTATTCAGTAAATCCACTACCGGGATAAACGCGGGAGCCGCTTCCACCTTTGTTTCACCATTGTTTTCGCCGCTGCCAGACGCCGCATCATTATTGTCCGTGCCTGTACGATCGCGACGATTACGATTGCGACCACCACGACGACGACGACGGCTTTCTTCTCCTTGCGCGCCCTGATCATTTTGCTCAGCGCTAAGACCTGCGCTAGCTAAGTTTGCAGTTTCATTCGTCTCTGCAATTTTTGCCTTATTTAATGCTGGCGCCACCGTCGTTGGCATTGGATCGACCGCATTGCTCAATTCCTCTGCTTTTGATTCCTGGTTCGCATTTTCTTTACGATTGTCGCGCTGACGTTGCTGACGTTCACGACGTGGCTCTTGTGCCTCTTTTTCTTCGCGTGGCGGGCGAGCTTGTTTTGCCTGACGTGATTGGGCGCTAGGTTCGTTTGCTACTGGTTTGTTGGTATCTTTCGCAACATTGTTTGCATTTGCTGGACGGTCTTCTGTTTCACCTCCATTTGTGTTGCGACCATTTCGTCCATTTCCATTGCGACCACGATTGCGTTGGCGGTTACGATCGCCTTGTTTGTCACGGCTGTGTTTTGGTTTTTCTTCTGCGACCGGCGTCTTTGTTTCTGCACTGCCAAAAATAGAACTGAAAAACTTCGCAATGCCAGCAAACAAACCACCGCTACTAGTTTCTTTTGCAGCGACGGCAACTGGTGCAGGCTTGCGCTCAACGATAGGTGCGGTTTCTGGTGTGATGCTCTTTACTACAGCTTCTTGACGTGGTTTGACATCATCTTTTTGACGTTTGCTGTAACCAATGTCGGTATCTGCTTGTTCAGCCATGGCATAGCTGACATGCGCTTCTTCCAGACGTGGATCGTCATGCTTTAAGCGATCGAGTTTGTAATGCGGTGTTTCCAAGTGCTTGTTTGGAATCAAAATCGCTGTGACACGATGACGGTTCTCAATTTTCAGGATTTCGCCACGCTTCTCATTCAATAAGAAGGCTGCGACATCGACCGGAACTTGGACGTGGATCGCTGCTGAATTTTCCTTCATTGCTTCTTCTTGGATAATACGCAAGACTTGCAGAGCAGAAGATTCAGTATCGCGGATGTGGCCGGTGCCATTACAACGTGGGCAAGTTACATGACTACCTTCGGACAGAGAAGGGCGCAGACGCTGACGGGATAATTCCATCAAGCCAAAACGGGAGATCTTGCCCATTTGGACGCGAGCGCGATCATAGCGCAATGCGTCTTTCAAGCGAGTTTCCACTTCGCGTTGGTTCTTGGCGTTTTCCATGTCGATAAAATCGATCACGATCAGGCCACCCAAGTCACGCAAACGCAATTGACGCGCAACTTCTTCAGCTGCTTCACAGTTGGTATTGAATGCCGTGGTTTCGATGTCACCACCGCGAGTCGAGCGGGCAGAGTTAACGTCAACAGAAACCAGTGCTTCGGTATGGTCAATCACAATCGCGCCGCCAGATGGCAAAGGC
This sequence comes from Undibacterium sp. GW821-FHT11H02, assembly GCF_058808015.1. Classification (NCBI taxonomy): domain Bacteria; kingdom Pseudomonadati; phylum Pseudomonadota; class Betaproteobacteria; order Burkholderiales; family Oxalobacteraceae; genus Undibacterium; species Undibacterium sp. GW821-FHT11H02. The sequence continues at coordinate 182,836 of NZ_JBXARG010000004.1, forward strand.
ACGGTGCGTGAGTAGGCAGTTTCGATCTGGTGTTCGATTTGGAAGCGTGAGAACAAAGGCACGTCGTCGCTATAGCGTTTTACACGGTGCACCATATCGGGCATCACGTGGCTCATAAACTGTTGTGCCTGTTCGTAGATATCGTCAGTGTCGATCAGAATTTCGCCGATATCTGGTTGGAAATAATCACGGATCGCACGGATCACTAAAGAAGATTCTTGATAAATCAGGAAAGCGCCTTGGGCTGACTTGCCAGCGCCATCAATTGCGCGCCAGAGTTGCATCAGATAGTTCAGATCCCATTGCAATTCGTCAACATTGCGACCTATACCAGCGGTACGAGCAATCACGGACATGCCTTGTGGCAAGTCTAACTTGTCCATGGTTTCGCGCAATTCTTGACGGTCTTCGCCCTCAACACGGCGGGAAACACCACCACCACGCGGGTTGTTTGGCATCAAGACTAAGTAACGGCCAGCCAAAGAAATGAAGGAAGTCAAAGCCGCGCCTTTGTTGCCGCGTTCTTCTTTTTCTACTTGAACGATGATTTCTTGACCTTCGCGCAGAGCATCTTTGATCGATGAATTGCGAACGTCGATACCTTCTTTGAAATAGCTACGAGCGACTTCTTTAAATGGTAAAAAGCCATGACGTTCTTCGCCGTAATTGACGAAACAGGCTTCTAAGGAAGGTTCGATACGGGTGATAACCCCTTTGTAGATATTCGATTTGCGGAGTTCGCGTCCGGTGGTTTCGATATCGATGTCAATCAGTTTTTGCCCATTGACAATCGCTACGCGCAACTCTTCTTGCTGCGTAGCATTAAACAGCATACGTTTCATATTTTTCTCCATGGCATCAAGGCCATATATCACTAGCGCCAGCAATGCTGGGCGATAGTGGCGTGCTTACATTGGATGTATGCGAGAGCGGAGAGTTTGAGGGGGCGGGAAATGCCACTGACACAAAGAAATCTAAAAAATAGTCCCGCGAGCGATCAGCATAGTGCTGGAATCATTCAAAGGTGTTCATTAAATCTCTTGTGCGCTTGGCGCGGATGGTTTTTACCTGGGGCGAGTGCACATGTCTCCAAGAATTCTGGCTTGCATTCCACCGTCCTTTGAGCCTTGGAGGCGAAACAGAGTTACATCAAGCTAATAATTACTCAGGCGATGCGCAACTTACTAAAATAAATAGTGTCAAAGCGTTGGCAGTTCAAATTAACTACTCTACGTATGACGAAATCGACCGGTATTTCTAAAACCATCAACCGGCAAGCCAGCGAATTTATGTCAATTCGCATCTCTTGCCAGACTTATCCTTATATTTCAAACTTTCTGATCCAAATCGCTTTGCATGAGCCCGATTGCCACAATTGGTTGCAACCTTGACCTGCGAAAAACGATGTGCATACACATCTTTTCTATCGAATTTGCAAAATGGCGAGGCCGATAGACACGCCCCTGTGTAGAATAGTCGTCTTTCTTACACATGCTGAAGCTTTGTTAGCTCTAGCCTCAGGGATTATATATTCAAAATGAAGGACTTAGCGATAAATATGGGTGGAATATCTCAAAAACCATCCAAAATAGCTGAAGGGCAGACTGCCTCGCAAACTTTTGCACAGGTGCAACTCATTACTATCACTGAAGAGGATGCAGGTCAGCGAATTGATAACTTTTTGTTGCGTATTTGCAAAGGTGTGCCGAAAAGTCATGTTTATCGGATTTTGCGGTCGGGCGAAGTACGCGTGAATAAAGGGCGCATTGATCAGTTGTATCGCTTAAAAGAGGGTGATGTTGTACGGGTTCCACCGACACGAATTGCTGAAAAAGAGACGACCCATGTCCCGGGAGCGGAATTTGCGATTGTGTTTGAAGATAGTCATTTGTTAATTATTGATAAGCCTGCCGGCGTTGCTGTGCACGGTGGGTCCGGTGTCAGCTTTGGTGTTATCGAGCAATTGCGTGCCTCTCGACCTGAAGCCAAATTTTTAGAATTGGTACATAGATTAGACCGAGAAACTTCAGGAATACTGTTGTTAGCAAAAAAACGTTCGGCTTTAGTCAATTTACATGAACAAATGCGTGATGGCGAAACCGATAAGCGTTATCTGACTTTGGTTGCAGGTGATTGGAAGAATCAACGTCAGCACATCAAACTACCATTACACAAATATACGACGGCAGATGGTGAACGCCGCGTGCGTGTGCAAGCCGATGGGATGGAGTCTCACACGGTTTTTACCTTGAAGAAAAAATATGCCGATTTCGCTTTATTAGAAGCGGAACTAAAAACCGGTCGCACCCATCAGATCCGCGTACATTTATCATCCAGTGGCTTTGCGATTGCAGGGGATGATAAATATGGTGACTTTGCCTTAAATCGTGCTTTGTTAAAAGCGACGGATCGCCGTGGAGCCTTAAAACGCATGTTTTTGCATGCGCATCAAATCACGTTTACCCATCCAGAAAGCGGTAAGCAAATGACTTTGAATGCACCTTTGCCAAAAGAATGTGAGAAATTTTTGCAAACTCTGAGCTGATTTGAGCCAAAAGTTCGACTAAACCTCTTGAGTTTGTTTTAGAAAAAATTAGGGAAATATGGCAAAAAAATTATTTGATTTCATTGTGTTTGATTGGGATGGCACTCTAATGGATAGCACGACCACGATTGTGAAGTGTATCCAGGCTGCAGCAAAAGATCTTTCCTTGCCCATCCCGGATGCAGGTGCAGCAGCCCATGTAATCGGTTTGTCCTTAGGCGATGCTATGCAAGCCGTTATGCCGGATGTTGATCCTAAGTATTATCCTAAGATGGCAGAGCGTTATCGCTATCATTATTTATTGCGTGATCATGAATTGCCTTTGTTTCCAGGGGTGCGTGACATGCTCACCGATCTGGCGCAGCAAGGATATTTCTTGGCGGTGGCGACTGGCAAGGGGCGGGTAGGACTGAATCGGGCAATGAATAGTGCAAATGTTCTCGCCATGTTTGATGCGACTCGCTGTGCTGATGAAACTTTTTCTAAGCCCCATCCTGCCATGTTGCAAGAATTGACCCGAGAATTAGGGCAGGACATGCAGCGTACCTTGATGATAGGCGATACTACTCATGACTTGCTAATGGCAGCCAATGCCGGGGCTGCGTCAGTAGCAGTTGAGTACGGTGCACATGATGCTCGTTCTTTAGCAAGTCTGGCACCTTTGTATTCTGCAAAAAATGTCTTCGAGCTGCATCAGTGGCTCACCGAAAATGCTTGAGGAAATGATGGCTGAAATTTTCATATGTAACTCTGAAGAATTGGAAGAAGGCGGAAAGGGGATTCGCTTTCCCTTGAAAGCCGGTGGCGACGAGGCTACTGGATTTGTTGTTCGTTACGATGGTACTGCTCATGGTTATCTGAACCGTTGCGCTCATGTGCCAGTTGAGTTGGATTGGACCCCAGGTGAGTTCTTCGAAGGCAGCGGTCTGTACATTATGTGCGCGACGCATGGAGCGATTTATGTGCCAGAAACCGGACATTGTACTGGTGGCCCTTGCCGTGGTGGGCGACTACGTAAAATGATAGTGACTGAAGTCGATGGCAAAATTTATTGGCAGCCAGATGATTACTTAGCCGCTCCAGTTGCGAGTGCAGCACTTCCTAGTTGATCTGATAATTTTAATTTTTTTAATCTTCAAAATCGTTTAGATAGTTAAAATTTTCTTTGTAATCGTGAGTGACTAGCCTATATTAGAGTCGTAACTGGTTCAAAAGAGGAGGTCAATATACATAAATATTTTTGTATTTCAGACGAATGGAATTTGAGCTCCGGTGTTTATTCTTTACCGGTTATGTGTGAAGTAGAAAGTCCTTCTAATACGATCAAGCGCGGGGTGAACATACCTCGGTTTAGAGGCTTCTAATAAGCCCCCAAGTGATAAAAACGATGGTTTCGGCCATCGTTTTTCATTTCTGCCTTCGCCTTTATCTTGGTAATGGTGTTTTCTTAAATTTTCTTGCGTGAAATCAAGAAAATTATCCGGATGTCCGCTATCATGTTTTTTTACTTTTCTGATGCTTGCCCTGCGTACGGATTATCCATGCAATTAGCTTTGGCCCATTTTTGTGATGTACATTTTTCCCGCTTGTCTCGTTTCTTTAAACGAGAAAAATGTCTTTGCTTTCACTGTGGGGAAAGTATGCACAAAGAACATGCCCTGATGGCGACATTTCAGCAACAGCAATATCCGGTTTGCTGTCATGGTTGTCTTGCCGTATTACATGCAATCGAGAAGAATAATTTAGTCGAAGATTATTTACGTTCAAAGCGTGATAGTAAAGACGGTAAAGACTTCGCATGAGTCAAAATAGTATTGATTTACAATCACCCGTATTACCTGCGGATATCGATCAGCTGGAAACTGAATTGTTAAGCGTCGCCGGGATCCGTTGTGCTGCTTGCATACAGTTGATTGAATTTCGTGTTTCTCAGCTCAATGGTGTCGAATCCTTTCGTATTAATCCCATTTCTCAAAAAGCGCAATTGCGCTGGTACCCAACACAAATTGAATTGAAAAAAATCTTGCAGGCGATTGTTGATGTGGGCTATGCCGCGTTTCCTGCAAATCAATCATTAAGCGAATTTCAATCGAAAGAAAAAAAACTCGCCTTATGGCGCTTGTTTGTCGCTGGTTTCGCGATGATGCAAGTCATGATGTATGCCTTTCCTGCTTATTTGGTTCCCGTTCCTTCGCTCGACGGCGACTTAACACCCGACTTAGATCGTTTATTAAAGATCGCCAGTTTGATCATTGCATTGCCAGTGGTAGGATTTTCTGCCTTGCCCTTTTTTAAAGGCGCATGGCGTGATTTAGCATATCGCCATATAGGCATGGATGTGCCAGTGGCCTTGGGTATTTTATTGACCTTTGTTGCTAGCTGCTGGGCCACTTTTTGGGGTGGCGCTGTGTATTTCGATTCTGCGATTATGTTCGTTTTCTTGCTACTTGGCGCGCGCTTTATCGAGGAAAACGTTAAGCGAAAAACCTCGGCTGCATTATCTGTATTGATCCAAATCCATCCGACTTTAGGCCGAAAAATTTTGGACTATCCCTCTCGTGAACGCACGCAAGAATGTCGTGCTGATGAAATTGGAATCGGTGATTATTTATTGGTGCCTCCTGGCGAGCAAATTCCTTGCGACGGCATTGTGCTAGAAGGTCTTAGTGCATGTGATGAAGCTTTGATGACCGGTGAAGCTCATCCCGTCAATAAGTCAGCGGGCAGCAAAGTTATAGCGGGCTCGGTGAATTTGCATAGTGCTTTAGTTGTGCAGGCAGAAGGTGTTGGTAGCCAAACCCTATTGGCCAGTTTGATTGCGATGATGGAGTCGGCATCAGTGGAAAAACCACGTCTGGTTCAGTTGGCGGATAAGCATGCTAGTCGATTCTTGTTGGTGATCTTAATTGTTGCATTGGTTTCTGGAATCGTGTGGGCCTACATTGATCCTGATCGTGCATTGTGGATTGCCGTGAGCGTGATCGTTGTGACTTGCCCTTGTGCTTTGTCTTTAGCGACACCGGGCGTGATGTCGGCAGCAATTGGACAGTTAGCAAAATTTGGATTGTTGGTGACGCGCGGTAGTGCCATCGAAAACTTGGCGAATGTGACGCACATCATTTTCGATAAAACAGGAACGCTGACTTTTGGTAAATTGAAAGTGTTGCAAGCAGATTTCCTCGTTGAGCTTAATAGCGAAAAACTCGCAGAATATAAAAAGATAATCAGCGTGATGGCTGCAATGTCACTGCATCCAGTGTCTAAGGCCATTGCAGAGCACTTAGCCGGCGTACAGACGCGGCAGAATGAGTTGCGGATAGATAAACATATTGAGCTCGCTGGTTCAGGTGTCGAGGTGCAATTGGATGGACGAACTTATCGCTTAGGTCAGCTCAAATATGTGCGGGAGTTGAGTGATAGCGATTGGACTATTCCTGTTGCTTATCAAAGTAAAACAGTGACGGTTTTTGGTGACACTGAAAAGCTAATAGCGTGTTTTGTTTTAGAAGATAAATTGCGTGATGAGGCTGTCAATGCGATTGCAGATTTACAAAATCTTGGTAAAGAAATTATTTTACTTTCCGGTGATAGGCAACAGGTGGTCGTTGATATTGCCGAGCAATGTCATATCGCTGAATATCGTGCTGGCTTGAATCCAGCTCAAAAACATGCGTATATCCTCGACTTGCAAAAGCAGGGCGCTGTGGTGGCGATGGTGGGGGATGGAATGAATGATGGACCCGCCTTGTCATTAGCGAACGTATCCGTTGCGATGGGGCAGGGGGCGCCGATATCGCAAACACGTAGTGATTGTTTGCTGATGTCGAACCGTTTGAGTGACTTGTGTTTTGGTATTAAACTGGCGAATCAATCATATCGCTTGATTCGGCAAAATCTGGCCTGGGCATTACTTTATAACCTTGTCGCCGTGCCGGCCGCAGTCTTTGGTTACCTAGAACCATGGCATGCTGCACTCGGTATGTCGTTGAGTTCTTTGTTGGTGGTTTTAAATGGTTTACGATTGTTGACTATGAAGCCGCCAGATTATGATTTGCATCTGCTGGCTTGATTGAAATGGCTGGAATGAAAGTAAAATATTATGGAGATTTTGTATTTATTGGTACCGTTAAGCGTAATTCTGGTTTTTGCTATTGGCGCGATATTTTGGTGGGCTTTGCATCACCGGCAATTTGAAGATCTCGATGAACTTGGTCGTAGCATCATAGATGATAAAGAAGGCTGAACTTAGTTAGGACTTAAGCAAAACAGACGCTTGCCTCGTGCTGTTCGTCTCGCTTTGCAATCGCACGGTTCTCGGCTCCACGCCCCCCGATTCAATCATTCGAGGGCGGGTTCAAGTCAGCGCAATTTTGCGTAAGTCCTATCACTAATTTTTCTCATTTTCATCTAATTGTATGCAACGCGCAAGCTCGCGATAAGTCTCATCACTGCCATTTAAAAGCTGAATTTTTTTAGCGTTTTCGGCCTGACCAAAATTTCGTGTTATGGCGCGGTGGTATGCTGGATCGTAATGTCTCAAAAGTAGTTCTTCTATGAGTTCCGGTATTTTATTTTGTTGACTTAGTTCAGACCAATGTCGGATCTGATCCTTGCCGTGGATACTGATCAGGCAGGCTAGCTGTTCGTTGAGTAATTGGGTATCGTGAACGAAGTGTTGATAGTCTTCAGTTAGTAGTTCTATCCTGTCAGTAAGCGATAGTTCCAATTTAATGCAAGCTGCCTGACGAATACTGTCCATCATGGCATCAGGTACTCTTAAGTTACCTACTTTTTTGCTTTCAGCTTCGACATAAACAGGTTTTCGAAAGTCAAAGTTAGAAAGAGCACGCCAAATCTGCGTTTCAAAAAATTTTTGCGAAGGCTGTCCGTTCGATGGCAACTTACCTAATACGGATCCTCTGTGCTGTGCTAGTTGTTCAAGGTCGATCACTTGCGCACCCTGTGCTTGTAAAGCTTGAATCAGGCGACTTTTTCCAGTGCCTGTCTCACCACAAAGAACGCGCCAATTTGCTCGCGCTGCCAATTCAGGCAAACTTTGATTGACAAAGCGTCGGAAATTTTTATAACCACCATCTAGTTGCTGTGCGTGCCAACCTATTTTCGCTAGTACATGTGTCATAGAACCACTGCGATTGCCACCGCGCCAACAATAAATTAGAGGTTGCCATTCTTTTGGCTTATCTAAAAATAGTTTTTCAATATGAAGTCCGATATTTTTGGCTACTAGCGCAGCGCCGATTTTTTTTGCTTCAAAAGGACCGACTTGTTTGTACAAGGTGCCGACCCGAATTCTTTCCTCATCGTTGAGCACAGGGCAATTAATGGCGCCAGGGATATGATCTTCAGCAAATTCGCCGGGACTACGGACATCGATAATGCAGTCAAAATCGGATAAACGAGAATGGGCTTGTTCAAAGCTGATTAATAGCGAAGGCTTCATTACTTAATTAGTTTCTGTAGTGGTTGCCAGACGTTTTCCATCATGGTCGGATGCGCTTGCGCTGTGAGATGTATGCGATCTGCTTGAAATAGTTCGGTTTTGTCGGCCACACCTTTTAGGAAAAAAGGTACCAGCGCAGAATTGGTTTCTTTAGCTAATTTGGCATACATAGAAAAAAACTTCTCGGTATAGGCTTTTCCATAGTTGGGTGGGATTTGCATCGCCACCAGTAGTGGCTTCGCTTTGCTGTTTTTGACCATCAGCAGCATGTCACGGAAATTTTGTTCTGATGCATTTAAGTCTAAACCACGCAGCGCATCGTTGCCGCCGAGCTCGATAATTACTATGGACGGCTGATGAATTTTGAGTAAGGCGCCTAATCGGGTCTTGCCGCCACTGCTGGTTTCTCCACTAGTACTGGCATTCACCACTTGTAGGGGAATTTTCTTTTCTTGCAGTCGTTTTTCTAACAGCGCAACCCAGCCCGTATTGCGAGCCAGCCCATATTCGGCAGATAAACTATCACCGAGCACGAGTAATGTTTTTGGTGCAGAATGCGCATGGGCAGAAAATAAATTCAGTAAAAATAGAGACATTATTAAACTGAAGACTTTCAGTTTTTTTATAAAATTTAAGCGCATAAATTCAACATGAACCTTTCTAGCAATGACAATATTTCAGCGACAGTTTCCGCAACTATGCCGGTAAGCAAGTTCGCCATACAGGTAAAAAATTTGAGTAAGCGGGTGGCCGATGCAACTGGCGAGCTCACTATTCTACATAATATCGAGTTTACTGCGGAAGCGGGGGAGACCTTAGCAATAGTCGGCGCTTCCGGCTCAGGAAAGTCGACACTGCTGGGTATTCTGGCTGGTCTTGATACCCCGACAGAGGGTACAGTCTTTCTAGGAGGCACTGACATTTTTTCTTTAGATGAAGATGGTCGTGCATTGCTGCGTAAAAATCAGCTGGGATTTGTTTTTCAATCCTTCCAATTATTGATGCATTTAAATGCACTCGAAAATGTGATGTTGCCATTGGAGTTGCGCGGTGACAAAGATGCTAAAACAAAAGCTGAAGAAATGTTAAAAAAAGTCGGCCTTGGTAGCCGACTGAAACATTATCCTAAGTTTCTTTCTGGCGGTGAACAACAAAGGGTGGCGTTAGCCAGGGCGTTTGTGACTGAACCACCTTTGTTATTCGCCGATGAACCGACCGGAAGTCTCGATGCCGCCACTGGCGAGTCTGTAATTCAGTTAATGTTTGAACTGAACCGCGAGCGCGGTTCTACCCTGGTACTGGTGACGCATGATTTATCGATTGCCGCACGTTGCGGACGAACTTTATCTATCGCAGCTGGACGATTGATGTAGCGATTTTTCCTGTTGAACAGGCGTCAATAGATGATAGAAAAATGGCCCAACTTGCTTGGGCCATTTTTTTAGAAGCGATAGGTGATAACCGAGAAGATCGTCACTGGCGTTCTTTGTTGCAGGAAAGGATTCTTGCTGCTATCTCCCAACATATGACGCGCGGATACGCCAGTGGACAAAGACCAACTAGGGTCAATATTCCAATTCCAACTGGTACCCAAACGTAGCTCAGCACGAGGCGAGTAATTTATGAGATTCAAACTATTTGTATTCTGTATGTATTTGCTATCGATCTGATTCCATAAATTACCACCGACATAATTTTGACTGCCCCAGTTAATACTGAAGGCCGTAGTTAAACGGTGTTTTTTATTGAAGATACTGGTCGCTTTTGCGCCTACACTCAATTGTGCTCCACGCTCGTTCCCATTGCTAAAGCTTAGTGATGAAGTCAGGGCGTAGTTGGGAGTAATGCGATAGTTTAAATGAGCACCTGAAGTCAGTGTTGAGCTGGCCAGTTTAGGACTGCTGAAGCTGTCGCGATTGAAATCTTTACGATTCAATTCAAGATAATCTTGCGGATTTTCTATATTGAAATGGACGCCATATTCGAGCTTGTCTGAATTAGAAAAGTTCAGGCTCGTTAAGCTGTTATTGCTAAGTTGCAATCCTCGTTTGTTCTTGCTGGCACCATCAAATAAATTGCTCATGCCGACCGATTTGAGTGTAGTGATACCCACTAATTGTTGAGTGCCATCAACGTTCTTGATCGATGAAAATTGATCGACACCAAAATTTTGCGCAGACACACTCAATGAAGCGCTGAGCGACCCACACAAAATTGTGAAACAAATCATTTTTTTCATAACTGTGACTCTCTAAATATGCATCCAAGCTAAGGCAGCAATACCGAGACCAGCTGTCGCTACTGCATAAGAAGCGTATTGCAGCCATTTTTTCTTGGTCAGTAGTGCTATTGCGGCTAATGATATTGCAATTTGAACTGCAGTCATAGACTGTGCCCAACGATGATGTTGGTGCAAGGCAGCTTCAGACGATGCTTCTAATTCTACTACCTGTTTCTCAAATGCTTCTGCTTCTTTTTTGATTTGTTCTTTTTCTTTTTTGTAACGTTCTATGTCTAATTTGTATTTTTCACCATCAACACCGGGAATAGACAAGGCGAGTTCTGCTAAGTTCTGTTTATTTGATTTTGATTGATAATGACTCCAGCTATTAGCAGCATCGGTTTTTGTGATCGCTGCACTGTTCTTTAACATGGCGGCTTCATTTTGCGTGGCACCGCCTTTGTAGCCGATTAAGGCACCAACCGTGGCCATAATGGCGGTCATAACGGCGATTTTGCTGGAAAAATCATCGTTGCTGTGAGCTGCATGTTCGAGTTCATGATCATGTGGTCCATGAACGTGGAATCCGTGTCCTGACATTTTTATCCTATTTTCTTATGTAAGTAACAATTGCATAGTGTAACTGATTCGATTCGGCGATGAAATACTCGCGCCGCTCTTCTTGCCAGACCGCAGGATCAATTTTTGGAAAGAAGGCATCACATTGATAGGTCTGTTGGATTTCAGTCACAATCAATTGTTGTGCAAAAGCTAAAGCTTGTTGGTAAATTTCTGCACCACCAATCACAAAGGCGGTTTGACCTCTGACCAAGGACAAGGCATCTTGTATAGACGTGACCGTGTCAACGCCGTCATGTACCCAATTCGTATTTCGGGTAATGACGATATTTTGACGTTTTGGAAGTGGCCTGCCGATAGAGTCAAAGGTTTTGCGCCCCATCAAAATAGGATGGCCTGAGGTGGTGCGTTTGAAGTGTGCTAAATCTTCGGGTAAATGCCATGGCAGTTGGTTATTGATTCCTATGCCATGGTTTTTATCAGTCGCAACGATAATGCTTACGTTTGGTACGGAGTCAGACATGGTTAACAATCTTTTTTATACGGCCACTGGTGCTTTGATATGTGGATGAAATTGATAATTTTCAATTTCAAAGTCTTCAAATTTGTAATCAAAAATGGAATCGGGTTTGCGCAAGATTTTCAGACTTGGCAAAGTGAAAGTCTGGCGTGAAAGTTGTTCTTTGACTTGGTCTAAATGATTGCTATATAAGTGACAATCGCCACCCGTCCAGATGAAATCGCCAACTTCTAATCCAGTTTGTTGGGCCACCATGTGGGTCAATAACGCATACGAAGCAATATTGAATGGCACACCTAAGAAAATATCGGCACTACGTTGATATAGCTGACAGGAAAGACGACCATTTGCAACATAAAATTGAAAGAAAGCATGGCAGGGCGGTAATTTCATCTGTGGAATATCGGCTACATTCCAAGCCGACACGATCAATCGGCGAGAATCTGGATTGCTTTTGATTTGCTCCATCAATTGTGCGATTTGGTCGACATGGCCACCGTCGGGCAAAGGCCAACTGCGCCACTGCGAGCCATACACTGGGCCTAGATTGCCGTTTTCATCGGCCCACTCATCCCAGATCGAGACGCCGTTGTCCTTTAAATATTTGGTATTAGTCGAGCCTGCCAAAAACCAGATTAATTCGTGAATAATCGATCTTAAGTGCAGTTTTTTCGTGGTTACTAAGGGAAAGCCCTGACTTAAATCAAAACGCATTTGATAACCAAAGACTGAAAGCGTGCCGGTGCCAGTACGGTCAGTTTTGACATTCCCATGCTGCTGTACGTGACGCATAAAATCGAGATACTGTTGCATTTGTTTAGCTTTAAAATATCGTTGAAATAGTTAAAATAGTTGAAATGCCGCCTAAGAAATTGCTACTTTCTGCATCTTTAAACATGCATTGCAAGAACAAAAAAGCCTTGTCACTCGAAATGGCAAGGCTGGATAATTTCAGAGTTGATGCTTAGTATAACAGCTCAGTGCAGTAGCTTATGCACGCATACTATCGTCGTGACCATCTTGATTGCCTGGAGCGACCAAAGGAATTGTCATTTCAAAGCGTGCGCCTTGATTTGGTTCGCTGGTCACACGGATGTCGCCACCTAATACATTGGTAATGATATTAAAGGTGATGCTAAGACCAAGCCCACTACCACCTTTACCGAACTTCGTCGTGAAAAATGGTTCGAAGATTCGTTTGATGATGCTAGGCGGAATACCTTTACCAGAGTCTTCAAAAACAATTAATACCTGATCACCCTGACGTCGTGCCATACAGCGCATGTAACCTTGGTTCATGCCATCCAAACCATGTACTACGGCATTGTTGACGAGGTTACTAAACACTTGACCTAGTGGCCCGGGATAGCTATCAAGCTCGATATCGTCGGGAATATCCAGTTCAAGATTAAACGGTGTTTTGCGCAGGCTGGAATGAAGCAGAGCTGCCAGTTCCTGGAATACGACGACCAAGGTAAATTTACGACGTTGCGCACTCGATTGATCAACTGCGACTTGCTTGAAATCGCCGACCAACTGAGCTGCTTGTTGTAAACCGCGCATCAATAATTTACTCGACTCTGTGGCTGCATCAACATAATGCGATAAATCGGAACGACGCATGGTGCCATCTGTCATCGCTTTACCGATCTGGCGGGTTTCGTCGCTTAAAGTGCTGGCAACCAATAAGCAATTGCCTAGCGGGGTATTGAGTTCGTGGGCGACACCAGCAACCATAGAGCCTAACGCGGCCATGCGTTCAATTCTGGCCAATTCGTTTTGAGCGCTATTGACACTGGCCAGAGCGGCTTCTAAGTGATGATTGGCATTTTCTAATTCCTGTGTTCGTTGTCGAACTTTTGATTCCAATGTGCCAGAGTACTCGAGTAATTGTTGGTTTTTGATTTCGAGCTCTCTAAACGAGCGCTGTAAAGCCTGGCGGGTAGCCTCTAAGCTGACTGCGAGATGGCCGATTTCGTCCTTACGATCAAATGCAATAACTTCATTGAGTTCGCCATTGGCGAGCATGTCCGATTTTTCAATCAGCTGCTTAATTGGTAGCACTAAGCGCCACTGCAATACAACAAAAATGCAGAGCACGGACAGGAGGAAGGAAGTAGCGGTCACAAAAATAGCGCGGTAAACATTCGCTGTGATCTCTGCAAGCATAATATCTTCGGCGAAAGTTAATTGAACTTCGCCAATGACTTGTTCGCCATGCATAATCGGTTCGGATTTGGTGCGAAAGGGTCCTTTTTGACTGGCTTTACGTGAGGTAGTAATAAAGGTTTTTTTGTCCGGCAACGTGATGACGTTGATCTCTGAAACGTTGGGGTTAGAGAAGACGACTTCACTGGATAAATTGGCAATTTCTGGCGTGATTTGCCAAACAGGCTCGCTTAAAATAACAGCGAGAATGGCGGCTGATCGTTTGTGATCATCTTCCAATTTTCTTAGGCTATCTGCTCTGATCGTACTTAATTGAGTAGGAATCAAAACGGCAGATGTAACCAATAAGCCAAAGAATACGGCCAGAACCACAGCCAAACGTAAAGTAATACGACTGATAATTGAGGAAATGAATGTGGGCGTTTTCATTGATTCACCACGTTCTTTTTTTCGTAAAAGGCCAGCAGCATACGTCGTCTTTCGATTTTACAGACTTTGTGCTTTACTCTTGCGGCACGAGTCGGTAGTGGTTACTGGAAGGCGGTGCAACTTCTTGCTCGTATTTTTTAGAAGAAGTTGTTGCTGATGGTAAAAGGTTTTAGTACTTTACACAAGCGAAGCTACCGAAGTTAGGCCCATTCAATTCCTACTTATCGCAAAAACTACAAAGTATTAATAATTTGTGTCTGCGATATTTAATTAAATGAAAACAATATGTCGATTTCTAGTGATTTTCACGTGCGTGATTAATTGTGTATTTAGGAATTTCTATAGTGATATCTTGTTCGCCTAATTTGACTTGGCAGGACAGACGCGAAGTCGCTTCTAAACCCCATGCAGCATCGAGTAAATCTTCTTCATCATCACTTGATTCATTTAAAGAATTAAATCCTTGACGAACCACAACGTGGCAAGTCGTGCACGCGCACGACATTTCGCAGGCATGCTCGATTTCTACTGCATTCTCTACCAGGGCTTCGCACAAAGATTTGCCTTCTTCAACTTCGATTGTTTTGCCATTAGGGCAGAGTTGAGCGTGCGGCAATATAGTGATGATAGGCATGATGTTCTTTATTGGGAAAATTATTCAAACTCGTTCAGGTTCTTACCTGCGAGAGCACTGCGTACACTTTGATCCATGCGGCGCGCTGCAAATTCTTCTGTGCCATCTGCCAGTGCTGTAATACTGGCTTTAATGGTGTCATGATCGCTAACTTGCTTGGTTTGGCGCAAATTTTCAATCAGTGTTTCGATTTTTTGTAATTCTTCTGCGCTTAGTAATTGTTTATCGCTGGCTAGGGCTGATTCAATGGCTAACAGTAAGCGATCAGCTTCTACCTGTTCTTCACGCAAAGCACGAGCTTGCATATCGCTATCAGAAGAACTAAATGAGTCCTGCAACATGCGTGCTATTTCATCGTCGGCCAGACCATACGACGGTTTGACCACGATAGAAGATTCAACCCCTGAACGCATTTCGCGCGCTGATACTGATAGCAGACCATCCGCATCGACTTGGTAGGTGATGCGTATGCGGGCTGCACCAGCCGCCATAGGTGGAATGCCGCGCAATTCAAATCTAGCCAGAGAACGGCAGTCACTGACGAGTTCGCGTTCACCTTGGACTACATGAATCGCTAGTGCAGTTTGACCATCTTTAAACGTTGTAAATTCTTGTGCACGGGCGCAAGGAATGGTGGAGTTACGCGGAATGACTTTTTCAGATAATCCACCCATAGTCTCGATACCCAAAGACAAAGGAATGACATCTAAGAGTAACCAATCGTCACCCGCAGCGCGATTTCCGGCCAAAAGATTCGCTTGAATTGCGGCACCGAGTGCAACGACTTTATCGGGGTCGATATTTGCTAATGGCGTAGTTTGGAAAAATTCACCGACGGCTTTGCGTACATGTGGCATGCGTGTCGCACCACCAACCAAGACAACACCATCAATATCATCGACAGTTAGTTTTGCATCTCGTAAAACCTTGCGACAAGGTGTGATCGTTTTGATGACCAGGTTTTCTGTAATTTCGGTAAAAATGCTCTTGGTAATTTGCAAATGTACGACTTCGCCATTGGAGAGTTTGGCATCGATGTAAGTGGAAGTTTGGGTCGATAAAATTTCTTTGGCTTCACGCGCTTTTACCATCAACACACTGGTATCAGCATCATTTAGTAAAGATAGACCGGCTTCCTGCAAAATCCAACAGAACAGACGATGGTCAAAGTCATCGCCACCAAGTGCTGAGTCACCACCAGTCGACAAAACTTCGAATACACCTTTGCTCATGCGTAATATCGAAATATCGAAAGTGCCACCGCCCAAATCGTAGACTGCGTACACACCCTCAGAACCATTATCCAGACCATAGGCAATCGCCGCTGCGGTGGGTTCGTTTAGCAAACGCAATACATTTAAACCAGCCAGTTTCGCTGCATCCTTGGTTGCTTGACGTTGTGCGTCATCAAAGTACGCGGGAACGGTAATAACCGCACCGACCAAATCGTCACCCAAAGCATCTTCAGCTTGTTGGCGTAAGCTTGCGAGAATTTGTGCGGACACTTCTACTGGACTTTTGATGCCAGCAACGGTCTTTAATTGCACCATGCCAGGTTCATCGTGAAAATCGTAAGGCAAGTTTTCAGCATGCGCGATATCTTTTAATCCGCGTCCCATAAAACGCTTAACAGAAACGATGGTGTTTTTCGGATCTGTTGTTTGCTCTGCTTGTGCTTTGAAACCGATATGCGCATGACCATTCGGTAAATATCTTACTACCGACGGTAGTAATGAGCGGCCTTCCTCATCATTGAGAATTTCAGGAATACTATTGCGCACGGTGGCAACTAAGGAATTGGTCGTTCCTAAATCAATGCCGACCGCCAAACGATGTTGGTGCGGGGCAGTGGACATGCCGGGTTCTGAAATTTGCAGTAATGCCATAATTTTGTCGTGAGGGTGACGCTGTAGGTCGTCGGTTATTATTAGTTGGTTGCTATTGGGCTGAAGCTTACGAAAGAATTACAAAGAATCAGCGATGAATTATTTAATCATCAAAGGCAGCAATATCAGCCAGAAATTTTTCTAAAAATAAACAAGCGCGAATATCTTGCGCAGCTGCTTGAAAATTACCGCTAGCAATCGCAACACCGGCATTTGCCGTTTGTGCTTTTAAACCCGCTTGTACTTCTTTTTCTAGCTGGAGCATCACTGTCATATTGTTGCTGTGCCGAGCATCGTCAAAAGCTTCGCGCCATTCCATTTGCTGCATTAAGAAACTCGCAGGCATGCTGGTGTTTGATTCAGTCTGCAAATCAACGCCGTTCAAATGACACAGATAGGTCGCACGTTTGAGTGGATCTTTTAAGGTCTGATACGCTTCATTGGCCTGCGTCGCCCATTGCATCGCCACCCGCTTTTCTGCATCGCCCGCTTGTACGAATTTATCCGGATGAACGGTAGACTGCACTTCGCGATACGCGGTATCGAGTTGCGCACGGTCTAGTTCGAAGCTGGTTGGTAAATTGAACAGAGCGAAATGATTCTGCATAGTCATGAATGTGAAGATAGTGCCTTAAATACGGAAGCTCTCGCCACAGCCGCACTCGTCTTTGACGTTTGGGTTGTAGAATTTAAAGCCTTCGTTCAAGCCTTCACGTGCGAAGTCCAGCTCTGTGCCATCAATGTAAGGCAGGCTCTTAGGATCGACGAACACTTTTACGCCGTGGGTTTCGAAGATTTGATCTTCGGCGCCGACTTCGTCCACATATTCCAATTTATACGCCATGCCAGAGCAACCCGTTGTACGGACGCCGAAGCGCAAGCCTATGCCTTTGCCGCGACGTTCCATATAACGGATCACGTGTTTTGCTGCTTTTTCTGTCAGAGTAATCGCCATGATCTATCCAAATTGCGCTAAAACTGCGCGAAAAATAAGTTGAATAAAATTATTCAGCGCTATGCTTGTTTTTGTAATCAAGTACAGCCGCTTTGATCGCATCTTCTGCCAAAATTGAGCAGTGGATTTTGACCGGTGGCAGCGCCAATTCTTCCGCAATTTCTGTGTTCTTGATGCTCAAAGCTTGATCTAAAGTTTTACCTTTAACCCACTCAGTGACCAAAGAAGATGACGCAATCGCAGAGCCGCAGCCATAAGTTTTAAACTTGGCATCTTGAATTACGCCATCAGCACCAACTTTGATTTGCAATTTCATGACGTCGCCGCAAGCAGGTGCGCCGACCATGCCAGTACCGACAGAGTCATCACCTTTTTCAAACGCGCCAACGTTACGTGGATTCTCGTAGTGATCCAATACTTTTTCTGAATATGCCATGATAAAAATTCCTTTTGTAAGCGAAGCTAATTCTTTACTTCATTTTGAGTTCAAGATGAATCCGCTAAAAATTCAATTGTTGGGATGCAGATCAAGGCGCAAACCGCAGCAATAAGTCGGTATTGCGAGGATTTGCAACGCAGATATGCGCCCAAAAATTGGATTTGTAGTGGCGTTCATTAATGTGCTGCCCATTGTATGGTTGAGATGTCGATACCGTCTTTGTACATGTCCCAAAGCGGAGACAATTCGCGCAATTTGCCGACTTTGGATTTCAAGAGTTCTATGGTGAAATCAATATCTTCTTCGGTAGTAAAGCGACCGATGGTGAAACGAATCGAGCTATGCGCTAATTCATCACTGCGACCCAAAGCACGTAAAACGTAAGACGGTTCCAAACTTGCAGACGTACAAGCTGAGCCCGAAGATACTGCAATATCTTTAATCGCCATGATTAAAGATTCGCCTTCGACATAGTTAAAACTCACATTCAAATTATGTGGAACGCGGTGATCCATATCGCCATTGATGTACGTTTCTTCGATCTCGTTTAAACCTTTTGCAAGACGATCACGCATAGTACGAATGTGTGCCAATTCGTTAGCCATTTCTTCTTTCGCGATACGGAAGGCTTCTCCCATGCCAGCGATTTGATGTGTTGCCAAAGTACCTGAGCGCAAGCCGCGCTCATGACCACCACCGTGCATTTGCGCTTCTAAACGCACGCGTGGTTTGCGACGTACATACAAGGCGCCCACGCCTTTTGGACCATAGGATTTATGCGCGGAGAAAGAGACTAAATCAACTTTGACTTTTTCCAGATCGATCTCCACTTTGCCTGTTGCTTGTGCCGCATCTGAATGGAAAATGATGCCTTTTTCACGGCACAATTCACCGATTTCGGCGATAGGTTGAATCACGCCGATTTCATTATTCACCCACATGACGGAGACTAATATCGTATCAGGGCGGATCGCTTCTTTTAATTGATCGAGCGTGATCAAACCATTGTCTTGCGGTTGCAAGTAAGTTGCTTCAAAACCTTGACGCTCCAATTCACGTACAGTGTCTAACACTGCCTTGTGTTCAGTCTTGACCGTAATGATGTGTTTGCCTTTGCCTTTGTAAAACTGGGCAGCACCTTTTAAGGCGAGGTTGTTACTTTCTGTCGCGCCGGAAGTCCAGATGATTTCACGGGAATCTGCATTGACTAAGGCTGCAACATGACCACGTGCTGCTTCGACCGCTGCTTCGGCATCCCAGCCATACGCATGACTACGTGAAGCTGGATTGCCAAACTGCGAGCGCAAATAAGGAATCATCACGTCGGCAACGCGCGGATCAACTGGAGTCGTCGCTGAATAATCCATGTAAATCGGAAAATGCGGTGCTTTCAGCGTGTCGATCAAAGTTTTTGTCAATGGTACAGTTGTAGTTGCGGCAGTCATTCAAAACTCCAAATTTTAGGAAATAGTGCGTTCGGCGTGTCCGTGACGAACGATAACAATAGGTTTATCTTGGGCTTTTTGTTTTTGTTGATTGACCAAGTCTTGCAGAGAAACAGAGTCTAAATAATCGACCATTTTGGCGTTCAGCGTGGCCCACAAATCATGTGTCATACAGTGAATGCCATTGTCATGGTCACTGCCATGGCAATTGCCTTTGCTGCCGCATTGAGTCGCATCGAGTGGTTCGTCGACTGCGATGATAATGTCAGCCACCGTTACATTTTGCGCTTTGCGGGCTAGATTATAACCACCGCCGGGCCCGCGTACGGATTCGACGATTTCATGGCGACGCAGCTTGCCGAATAACTGTTCAAGATACGATAAGGAAATATCCTGGCGTTGGCTAATGCCCGCCAGCGTGACCGGTCCATTGTCTTGACGTAAGGCAAGATCGATCATGGCTGTAACAGCAAATCGGCCTTTAGTGGTTAGACGCATGAGTCAATACTCCAAACTTGTTTAGTGATGCGGGGCAAAAGTCATGAATAAACTTTAATCCTGAGCATTTGACTCAAGTATAGCAAACTTGAGTAATCTTGTCAGGTACTGCCTGTTTTTGCAAAAGTGAAGGGCTGTGCGGGAGGGGGAGGCGAACTTGTTGGCTCGCCTCTATGAGAAATATCGCTTAGAAGTCGAATTGTGCCGAGATTTTATAAGTACGCGGTGCGCCTGGGAACAAATAGCCACCCAAACTTTGCGTTACATCACGCCAATAGAATTTATTGAAAGCATTGTTGATATCGAATCGGAAGGTGCTGACGACGCCATTCAGTTGTGTCGTATAACGTGTACCAAGATTTATCACGTTATAACTTGGTACGGTGATTTTATTGTCTGGGCTAAACGATTTGCTGCCTGAGTATTGCCAGGAACCAGTGATATGAAATCCATGCTGAATTGCATGCAGCAATATTGGGGTGTAGTCAAAGTAGATCGTGGATTTAAAATTCGGCACATTCGTCACACGTTTGCCTTCAATTGTCGTATCACCTGTATTATTTTGAACCGCATTAATTGCTGTAGCGCTGGCGCCAAGTGTCCAGTCTTTGCTTAAATTGCCTTGCGCTGATAACTCCAGTCCGCGATGTTCTGCTTCACCCGCACTGACGAACATGTTTGCTGCATTGGTGTACTCGAGCGGTTTGGTGATGCGGAATAGTGCGCCAGAAACATTGAAGTCACGGTCTAGTGCAGCTTTGAAGCCAACTTCCACTTGCTTGGATTTCCCTGCGTCGAGCATGCGGTTTTCATTCTTGGTGCCAAATGGTGCTACGCCGCCGTGTTCCAAGCCTTCGCTGGCGCTGACATAGGTGCTGATGGCATTGTCAAGCTTAAATACCAATGCCAGGTTCGGCAGATTGTAGCTTTGTTCAAATTCGGGGCTGCCTGCTTGCATGCGGTCTACCTTCAGATGGCGTAAGCCTGCGTGCAGGTCGAGTTGACTATTTAAGCTAATAATGTCTTGTGCGAAGAGTGAAGTTTCTTTATCGGTGCGGCGTAAAGAAACCGATCCTGTCTTCTTGCTTGATGGAGATACTGCGACTGGGCGAAACAAGTTACTGCTGCCCGCGTAATCGTACACATAGTCACCAAAGTAGTCGCGGCGTTGAGAGTTGCTCAAGCCTATAGCTAGTTTATGTTGCACATCGCCAGTGCTGAATTTGCCATTGAGTAGGGCTTGTGCGCCACGTAATGATTTGGACTCGTTCAGGCTGCGATAGTCGTACACATCGTAATCGCCATTGACGCAATAGCCTGGATATAGATCTTGCGCGCCACAACCATAGGGAAACGCGGTGTAATCATCGCGCTTGAATTCATGATGGTTACTGGAGATGCTTGCCGTCCAATTGCTGTCTAGTTGATATTCAAAGCGCAGGCCGATGTTGCGGTTGGTTGTGTCAACGGGCTTTGCCCATTTTTGGTCGTTCAGCATCAAGTCGGCAGCGATGTCGCGTGGCAGATCGGTGCCATTAAATAATTGAAATCCCGGCACGGATAATTGCGATTTGTGTTGATGGTCGAGATCAATCTGGAATAGAGCTTGTGGACTGATTTGCCAGTCAAATGCAGCGGATACGAATTGACGCTCACCGTCTGCGCCTTTGACGTAAGAGCGTAATTTTTCACCAGCCGCGTTGATGCGATAACCAAATTGTTTGTCATCGGATTTGCCGCCGAGATCGATTGCGCCATATAAAGTGCCGCGTTCGCTCGCTTCTAAAGTGATAGTGCGTAATACAGTATTGCTAGGGCGTTTCGTTACATAATTTAAGATGCCACCAGGTGTGGTGAAGCCTGCTTGCAAGCCGCTGATGCCTTTTAAGATTTCCAGGCGTTCTTTGTTTTCCAGGGGAATGGAGGCATCACCCGGAATTGCAAAGCCATCTTTGCGATAGCTGGATGAATTGTCGAGCGCAAAGCCGCGAATTGAAAATTGTTCCGCATAACCGATGGCGTTGTAAGCCTCATTCACGCTGGCATCAAATTTCATTGCATCGGTGGTTTGGCGGATTCGCAAATCTTGCAATTGACTTGCGGAGAAAGTGGTGATTGAGAGTGGAGTATCTTGCAAAGCAGTTTCAATAAAGCCGCCGACTTTACTTGTTTCGGTTTTTCCGCTGCGACTGCCGCTGACTACTACTTCTTGTAAAGCTTGCTGTTTGCTTTGGGCGTAGGCCACTGAGGAAATAGTAAATGCCTGTGCAATTGCGATGACAATTAGGCTTAAGCGAAAACGTGAATTTGACATGATGTGCTCTTCTACTTGGTTGTGTCTGGGCGAGCCAAGCAAAAGAGGGCGGATGAGTGGAGTCATCTTGCGCTTCCCTTCGCTGGCATTATCCAGATCAGGTTCAAGGGACTATCTCACCCGCGATTAAATGCGCAGGACCCCTAGCGAAGGCGAGACTTTAACATAAAACCGCTTTGAGGGCTTTGTGAAAGAGCGTGTGCGGTGATTGTGTAATGATTCTGCGGAAACGAAAAAAGCCTTGTATTTCTACAAGGCTTTTTAAATTGGCTCCTCGACCTGGACTCGAACCAGGGACCTGCGGATTAACAGTCCGTCGCTCTACCAACTGAGCTATCAAGGAATAGAAGGTTCGCTTCTAAACTTTTATTGCACTACATCTCTATTTCTAGAGCTACAAAATTCTGTGGCTCCTCGACCTGGACTCGAACCAGGGACCTGCGGATTAACAGTCCGTCGCTCTACCAACTGAGCTATCAAGGAACAGAGACAAACATTATAGGGAGCTTTCCTAAACTTGTCAAAAGTTTTTGCGGAAAATGGCCATTTTCTCTTGAATCTTGAGTCAGTGAATCGGTGCAGCTTGGCTGCTAAATATCAAATACGCTTGAATGCAAGCCTTGTGTGCGGTAAGGCACTGACCACAATCTCTATTCCAGTTTTAATGTGGCTGTATTTACTTTTGTGAAGGAAATTACCGTGAGTATTGTCACTATTTTATTAATTGTTTTGATCCTAATGTTGGTCGGTGCATTTCCAAGATGGCCGCATAGTCGTAGCTGGGGCTATGGTCCTAGTGGTGGATTGGGTTTGGTTTTTATCATTTTGTTGATTTTGTTGTTGATGGGGCGTATCTAGGTGCGAAGCCAATCACAACGTGTAAACAGAAATAGATGAAAAGCTTATGTTACCCATATTAGCGGTAGAGGCCGTAATCAGTGAAAATGGTAATTCGGTTTCAGATGCTGAGAAAGCTAGCACGGCTTTGACTTCGGAAAAAACACCTGCGACTTTACCAATTCATGTGAATGCGCGTGGATTGGCATTGGGTCTAATCGCGAGTATTACGTTCGTATTTGCTCTGCAATGGGCGCAGAAATTTTTGGTTCCGCTCATTTTGGCAATTTTTATAGCCTATACGATTAACCCATTAGTGAGGGCCTTGCAAGCACTGAAAATGCCGCGCATGTTGAGTACGGTATTGGTGACTCTAGCATTGTTATCGAGTGGAATCGGTATCGCTATTGCTTTGCAAGGTCAGTTTGTATCGATTATTGAAGCCTTACCTGAAGCTAGTCACAAGTTATCTCGCCTGATCGAAACGACGCCCAATGGGCAACCCGGTGCAATAGAGCAAATGCAAAGTGCCGCCACCGAAATCGTTCGTGCCGCAAATTCTGGTTCAAGCTCTGTTCGTCCCGCAAAGAAAGTGGTTGCCGCTGAGATTGCTGGTTTTAAGGTAATTGATTGGGTGTGGGCAGGATCGCTTGGTATGTTGGGGTTTGTCGGACAAGCGACAATGGTGATCTTCTTGGTGTTTTTTCTCTTGTTATCCGGTGATACATTCAAACGTAAGTTAGTGAAGCTGACCGGTCCTTCTTTGCATCAAAAAAAGATTACCGTACATATTTTGGATGAGATTAATACCTCGATTCAAAATTATATGTTCATGCTTTTGGTAACCAATGTCATGTTGGCTCTTTGTATGTGGCTGATGTTGCACTTAATCGGCGTGGAAAATGCCGGTGCTTGGGCGGTTGCTGCAGGTTTGCTTCATATCATGCCTTACTTCGGCTCTCTAATCGCAACGGCAGTAATAGGTCTAGCCGCATTTTTGCAGTTTGAGTCTTTGCAAATGCTCTTGTTAGTCGCAGGTTTGACCATAGGAATTGCCAGCTTGATAGGCACTGTGGTTACGACATGGATGACAGGTCGTATTGCCAAAATGAATTCTGTCGCGGTATTTGTTAGTCTCTTATTTGGGGCATGGTTATGGGGTGTCTGGGGGATGTTGCTTGGTGTGCCTATGATTGTGATTTTGAAGGTGATAGCAGAGCGTCTGGAGGGTTTGGAGTTTGTGGCGGAATTGTTAGCAGAATAGTGCAGTCAATTAATTAGACTAATTTAATAACTGATTGAATGTACAGTATAATGGTGCTGACGCGGGCTTGTTATCGCTTTTGTTCAAGCTTCCAGCTCGCCACTAATTCCGCCCGAAAGCTCTTAATTCGGGCTCGTGTTAAGATAATTGGCTATAGGCATATCGGCCCTATTGCCTTTTTCTAAGGTTTTTTCCATGAGTGATTTACTCTCTGTAGTTCAGGAAGATGGTGAGGCGAAATTCGTCACTTTTCCTGATTCGCCATTCCAACTCTGTCAAATATTTGAACCTGCGGGTGATCAGCCAACTGCCATTGCGCAATTGGTGGAGGGGATCAATGACGGTCTATTTTTTCAAACTTTGCTGGGAGTAACAGGTTCAGGTAAGACCTACACGATGGCGAATGTGATCGCCCGTACTGGTAGGCCTGCGATTATATTTGCACCGAATAAAACTTTGGCCGCACAGCTTTATAGTGAGTTTAAAGAATTCTTCCCACGCAATGCCGTCGAGTACTTCGTCAGTTACTACGATTATTACCAGCCAGAAGCCTACGTGCCTCAGCGCGACTTGTTTATTGAGAAGGATTCTGCAATCAATGAACATATAGAGCAAATGCGATTGTCGTGTACCAAATCCTTGATGGAGCGCCGTGATGTCATTATTGTGGCGACGGTGTCGGCAATCTACGGCATTGGTAATCCTAACGAATATCATAAAATGATTCTGACCTTGCGTGCCAAGGACAAATTGAGTCAGCGTGATGTGATCGCGCGTTTGATACAGATGCAGTACACGCGTAATGAAGTCGATTTCGGACGTGGTACCTTCCGCGTGCGCGGCGATACGATTGATATTTTTCCTGCAGAACACGCTGAACTCGCGGTGCGTTTGGAAATGTTCGATGATGAAGTTGAAAGTATTGCTTTGTTCGATCCATTGACTGGACGAGTTAAGCAAAAGATCCCACGCTTTACTGTCTATCCGGGATCGCATTATGTGACGCCGCGTGAAACGGTTTTGCGGGCGATAGAAACGATTAAAGAAGAATTGCGCGAGCGTTTAGAATTTTATCGTCGCGAAAATAAATTGATAGAAGAGCAGCGCATAGAGCAACGTACGCGCTTTGATCTGGAAATGATGGCGGAGATCGGTTTTACTAAAGGCATTGAAAACTATTCGCGCCATTTGAGCGGTGCAAAACCGGGTGAGCCGCCACCGACTTTGGTCGATTATTTGCCGGCAGATGCTCTCATGTTCCTCGATGAATCACATGTGCTGACGGGGCAACTCAATGCGATGTACAACGGCGACCGTTCACGTAAAACCAATTTGGTGGATTATGGATTTCGTCTGCCGTCTGCACTCGATAATCGGCCGCTGAAATTTGAAGAGTTTGAGAGCAAAATGCGGCAGACGGTATTTGTCTCGGCTACGCCTGCTGACTATGAAAAGCAACACGCTGATCAGGTGGTTGAGCAAGTGGTGCGTCCGACCGGATTGGTTGATCCACGTATAGAAGTGCGTCCAGCGTTAACGCAAGTCGATGATTTGATGAATGAAATTACCTTGCGCGTGAAACTCAATGAACGGGTTTTGGTGACGACTTTGACCAAGCGCATGTCAGAGCAACTGACCGAATTTTTAGGTGATAACGGTGTCAAGGTTCGCTATCTGCATAGTGATATCGATACTGTTGAACGTGTCGAAATTTTGCGTGATTTACGTCTTGGCGCTTTTGATGTCCTGGTCGGGATTAACCTACTGCGCGAAGGTTTGGATTTGCCTGAGGTGTCATTGGTGGCGATTTTGGATGCGGATAAAGAAGGCTTTTTGCGTTCAGAGCGTAGTCTGATTCAAACCATAGGTCGTGCAGCACGTAATTTGAACGGCACGGCGATTTTGTATGCAGACCGAGTGACGGATTCTATGCGTCGTGCAATCGATGAGACCGAACGCCGTCGCGCTAAACAGATAGCATTTAACACTGCCAACAATATTACACCTATCGGTATTAATAAGAAGATTAAGGACATCATCGACGGCGTGTACAACCCTCAAGTAGCGCGCGATGATTTAATGGTCGCGCAGGAGCAAGCGAAGTACGAAGCGATGAGTGAGAAACAGATCAGTAAAGAAATTAAGCGCTTAGAGAAATTAATGCTCGATCATGCCAAAAATCTCGAGTTTGAGCAGGCTGCCAAAGTGCGCGATCAGTTGGCGGTGTTGAAGGAACAATTATTCGGTGCAGGTGGACATGACAACGTAGCGTCTATTCTGGGACGTTAAAATTCAACGACAATAAAAAAGCCGGATCGCTCCGGCTTTTTTTTATCATTTCCGAAAATTAAGTCTGAAAAGTCTTAAGCTTCAGCAATCCGTTTTGCAATGTGTGCCAACGCCTCTTCTACCTGATCAATCAAAATCAGACACAAATCACCTTCGCCTAATGTTGATAGTGCAGTATCAATCGCGATGAATTCACCATTGATTTCTTGGATGTCGGTGGTACGTTTCGCATTTGCCAAGCCAGAGCGCAAAAGGGCAACGACTTCACCATCGGCACGACCACGCTGGCATTGATCCTGGTACAAAATCACTTGATCAAAAGCATTGCCTAGAATTTCAGTTTGTTGACGAATATCTTGATCACGACGATCACCCGCACCACTAATAACTACCGAGCGGCGTTTGCCAGGCATACTTTCTACGGCTTGTACCAAAGCAGTAATCGCATCGGGATTGTGACCGTAGTCGGCGATCAAAGTCGCACCGCGATAATTGAATACATTGAAGCGTCCTGGCGCATTGTCGCTATCATTCATAAAGGTTTTTAAGCCTTTGCGAATCGAGTCCCAACTAATATTGGTTGCCCACGCTGCTGCCACCGATGCCATAACGTTTTCGACTTGGAAACCTATTGTGCCGTTACGGGTAATCGGGATTTCTGACAGTGGAATTCTTTGCACGAGTTTACCTTCTACTGCAACCAGATCACCGTTTTCTATAAATACGACGCGATGTCCTTGAACTCTATGTGCGGCCATGATCGCCAATTGGCTATCAGTAGCGAAGAAGGTGACGGCACCGGTACAATTGCTGGCCATGCCCGCGACGATAGGATCCGCTGCATTTAGAACGGCAACGCCGTTATCCGCCACGTTTTGTACGATCACGCGCTTTAGTACCGCCAAATCCTCAACAGTTGTGATGTAATTTAAACCTAAATGATCACCTGAGCCGATATTAGTGACGACTGCGACTTTACAACGATCATAGGCAAGACCTTCGCGCAAGACACCGCCACGTGCTGTTTCAAATACGGCTGCGTCTACATCGGGGTGGGACAACACATTGCGCGCACTTCGTGGGCCGCTGCAATCGCCGCTATCGATTTGGCGACCTTCTACATACACGCCATCCGTATTCGTCATTCCAGTACGTAAGCCGCTGGTCGTCAATAAGTGGGCGATTAAGCGTACCGTGGTGGTTTTGCCGTTAGTACCTGTAACCGCAATAATTGGAATTCGACCATCATCGCCATCTGCAAACATGGCGGAAACGATAGCTTCGCCGACTGCGCGACCTTTACCGAAGGAGGGTGATAGGTGCATGCGCAAACCAGGTGCCGCGTTGACTTCGACTACGCCACCATTCTGATCTTCTATCGGCTTTAGAACGCTATCGCAGACCACGTCTACGCCACAGATATCCAAGCCCACCATTTGTGCTGCGGCGACGGCACGTGCCGCAACTTCTGGGTGCACGTCGTCAGTGACGTCGGTGGCGGAACCGCCAGTTGAAAGATTGGCGTTATTGCGTAAAACAACGCGCGTGCCTTTGGAAGGCACCGTGTCTGCCGTATAACCTTGTTTTGCCAAGCTTGCCAGCGCGATGTCGTCGAAACGGATTTTAGTCAGTGATGTCGCATGACCACTACCGCGACGTGGATCTTTATTCACTTGTTCAACTAATTCACGAACAGAATGTGTGCCATCGCCAACCACTTGTGGCGGATCACGACGAGCGGCGGCAACTAATTTATTACCGATGACGAGTAAGCGGAAATCATTGCCAGGCAAATAGCGTTCTACCAAAATATCATCACGGAATTCACTTGCCGCGATATAACCAGCTTCTAATTGTTCGCGTGTGGTGACATTGACGGTAACGCCTTTACCTTGATTGCCGTCTTTAGGCTTAACGACAACCGGTAAACCAATTTCTTGCGCGATGTTCCACGCATCTTCCATATCTATCGCGGTTCGCCCTAAAGGCACCGGTACACCAGCCGCATCAAGTAATTTTTTTGTCAGTTCTTTGTCTTGCGCGATGGCCTCGGCAATGGCGCTGGTGCCATCCATTTCGGCGGCTTGAATTTTGCGTTGCTTACTGCCCCAACCAAAAGTCACCAAACTACCGCTGGTAAGGCGACGATAAGGGATATTGCGAGCGACTGCTGCATAAACGATAGAGCCAGTCGATGGCCCTAAGCGTAAGTCTTCATCCAGATCGCGTAATTGGTTTAAGGCGGACGTTAAGTCAAAACTTGTATTTTCAAGGGCAGCTTTGCACAATTGCTCAGCCAGTTCGAATGCCAGGCGACCTACGTCTTCTTCTGAATATTCTACTACCACTTGAAAAATACCGTCTTCCAAAGTTTGTGTGCAACGACTAAACGTCACCGGACAACCTGCTTGTGCTTGTAATGCCAAGGCCGCTAATTCAAAGACGCGCGCCAAAGGAATCGCGTCATCATGACCCGTCGCTTGCAGTGGGCCAATTTCTGGGAATAGGGCACGCAGGCGTGTTTCAAATTCGGGTAGTTCATTGATCGATAATTCCTCCGGCGTGCAGCGTACGATCGCTTCAACCGCGGTGTGGTGACTCCAGAGGTTAGGGCCACGTAAAGCCCTGATTCGTGAAACTTCCATAAACCTTTATCCTATCTACGGCGCAAACGCCAAAATGTCTACTATATTAGTTTGGTAACGCCGTCGCATTAACGCCGACGACGTCTACGCCATCATGGTCTTAATATTGTTTTTTCGGCGGATTCGAATCGAAATTACGTAAAGCGGCAACGATCAAATCGGGTGCAATATCTAAAGCCCAAGCAGCTGCAATGGCAGCCATGATGGCTTCCGGTTGTTCCGCCTTGCTGGTTTTGAGTGAAGAAAGTGCGAGTAAACTAAGTTCTTCTTTACCAGTCGCCAACACGATGCACTCGTCACGTAAGAATACTGCGCGTTTTCCGTTTGTTAAATGAGTGCTTATAGCTGCATTTTGACTAGAGTTGGCATAGTAAATGACATCGCCATCCGACAATTTCGCCAGCGCTTCAGCTTGGCTGATGTCGGCGTTAATCACAGCGCAACCATGCGGCAGTATCACGTCAATTTGGGCGCGCATGACCTTAAACATCTGTTCTGCTTCGGTTAGGTAGAAATCTGATAAATTCTCTATACCGTCCAAATCAGTCACAACGCCCACTGTGCATTTATCATAAGCTAAACCATCAACTAAAATACGTTTAGCATTGGTTTCGAACACCGCCGTTTGTACATTGCGATTGAGTAATAGGCGCTGACCCGCATCCCAAGAAGTACAGTCGGTTTTAACAACTTGACGTTGATCTAAGTAGAGACCATCTGCGCAGGCAACACCTGAGTATTTACCACTCATACTCAACATACTCGATACCAAGCGCGAAATTAAACTAGTTCCTTTGCTGCCAGCCACGCCGACAATAGGAATGCGACCATTATCAACCGGACCAAATAAGTGTTTGATGATGGCAGAGCCTATATCGCGTGGTTTGCCTACGGCTGGTTTTAAGTGTGATAACAAGCCTGGGCTCGCATTGACTTCAATAATCGCACCGCCTTGTTGTTCTAACGGTTGAGAAATATCTTCACAGACTAAATCGATGCCAGCAATGTCGAGTCCTATGATACGGGTCGCTAAAGCAGCAATGCGGGCGATTTCTGGATGAACTTCATCCGTTACGTCAATCGCGACATTGCCATTGTGCTGTATCAAAACTTTTTGCTTATCAGCAGGCACTGATTGGGCATCCATGCCTTGGCGCTTAAGTTCCAAAATGATTTCTGCACTGACATCAGGTTTGATCAAGCCTAAGGGAAATTCTTCAGTTTCGCCACGACGTGGATCGATATTGATTTGTTGTGCAACCAATTCATTGATGTTGGACCGACCATCGCCGATAATCCAAAGCGATTCACCTTTAGCCGCAGCAACTAGCTGATTACCAACCACCAATAAGCGATGTTCGTTGCCTGTGATGTAACGTTCAACTATGACGCTCTTGCTATCACCTTTGCGAGCGGCTAACTCATAAGCTGCGATGACTTCAGGTTCTGTCATTAAATTTAAAGTCACGCCACGACCATGATTGCCATCATAAGGTTTGATTACGACTGGTAAGCCAATATCCTGAGCTTCTTCCCAAGCTTCTTGCGCACTACGTACCAAGCTGCCATCTGGTACCGGGACGCCGCAAGCTTTTAAAAGCGACTTCGTCATGTCCTTGTCACTGGCGATGCTTTCTGCAATCGCGCTGGTACGGTCAGTTTCTGCTGTCCAGATGCGGCGCTGTGCAGCACCGTGACCCAGTTGCACCAGATTACCTTCAGTTAAACGGATAGAGGGGATATTGCGCTCGGTAGCGGCATCGACGATATGTGCGGTACTGGGGCCTAAACATAAATCATCGACCATGTCGCGTAATTTGAGTAGTTCGGCATCAAAATCGTAGTTTTGATTTTCGATTAAAGCCATTAAGAGATTGCGCCCCATACTAAGCGCTGCCCGACCTACTTGTTCTTGCCGTGTGCGGAAGGCCATTTTGTACACGCCTTCGACATGGGTTGAGCGGGTTTGACCAAATCCAGTGCGCATACCCGCCATGTTTTGTAGTTCCAACACGACATGCTCGAGAATATGACCAACCCAAGTACCTTCTTTGAGGCGCTCCAGAAAACCACCGACCTCACCGACGCCACAGCGATGTTGTCGCAGGCCTGGCAGTCGCTCGGTCAGACGTTCGTATAAGCCGGGGAGTTTATTGGAAGGGAGTTCTTCGAATTCCCCAATATCTAACCAAACTTCGATGACGGGACGATAAGTCCAAATATTCGGTCCGCGCAAATGAGAAGTACGCAGCGGAGTAATGTCTTTCTTTTTTGTAGTCATGAATGTCAATTTATTATTGAATAGAGAAGTCGCTATTCGCTTTAATTTTTCTTGGAAGTCAATCGTTTCAAGATCAGGTAATAACGCTAATTAAGTCATTTCAGCCGACAGGCGGTGTTAAATTAAGCAAATTTGAAATTATCTCTCTAAAGCTTGCTGGTATACTTCTTACCAAACACGAAAGTAGGTATTGTGCATGGGTTGTGCATGATCTTGTTTCCCTTTCGACAGAATACCGTAATTTGTCGTTTCAGTCATACTGCATGATGCATTCTCCTAAAGTTTTATTGGATTTTGCCTATGATTTGCCTGCCAATTTATGTGTGAATAACAAAAAAATACGGTTTTTTTAATTTTTCTCGCGTTTTCCATTTGTGCCAGAAAACGTCTCCCGGGAGTTTGTTTGACGATGACAACATCAGCAACAGCAACATTGACTATTGCGAATTCAGTGACCAATTTACCGCAGGCTTGGGTACAAGAATTGAGTTTGCAATTAAGGCAAGATGAAATAATATTGAATGCAGTTGAAACCGATCTTGACGCCAAGCTCAGGTTTGAACAAGGTTTGATCGTGGTTACCAATCAACGCCTGTTGTCAAAAACGCCCAAAGCTCAAAACTGGGCGTCGTGGTCGTATGCCCAAGGTTTGCAAATGCATCATCATGATCACGCGGGCGTAGGACATTTGGAATTATCAGATGAGGCACAATTGTTGGCGCATTGGCGTTTTACTTTGGGCCAAAATCTATTAGTCATCCGTCTGATGGATAGCTTCCGTGAGCAATTAGAAGTACATATCACGGGCAAAATTCCAGAGCATGTTGAACAAAATATCTGTCCAAGTTGCAAAGCAATCCTGGAACCAGAGCAAGAGGAATGTCCGGTTTGTACTAAAGTCATTCATACGCCGCCTTCGACTTGGACTTTGTTCCGATTGTGGCGTTTTGCTCGTCCCTACAAAGTGTCACTGGCAATAGGTTTTACCTTGATGCTGTTGGGTACTGCAGCGCATATGATCCCGCGTTATTTAACCAAACCGCTCACGGACGAAGTCTTAATCCCTTACCAAAATGGTCAACACGTGGATCCGGCTTTAGTCGCGACGTATATCGGTGGATTATTTGGTGCAGCAGTGTTGGCATGGTTATTGAGCTGGGGTAAAACTTATATTTTGGCCTTGGTGTCCGAGCGCATTGGCGCGGATTTGCGTACTGCCACCTATGAGCATTTGCTAAAACTCTCTTTGGAGTATTTTGGCAGCAAGCGCACCGGCGATTTGATGTCGCGTATTGGTAGTGAAAGCGATAGGATTTGTGTTTATTTATCCTTGCACTTATTAGATTTTGCTACTGATGTTTTGATGTTTATTATGACCGCTGCATTTTTATTGCAGATTAATACGAAGTTGGCCTTGGTGACTCTCTTGCCCTTGCCTTTGATTGCCTGGGCGATTCATTTGGTACGTGATCGTCTGCGCACAGGTTTTGAAAAAATTGATAGAGTCTGGGGCGAAGTCACCAATGTACTCGCTGACACAATACCTGGTATTCGTGTGGTTAAAGCTTTTGCGCAAGAACAGCGCGAAGCAACGCGTTTCCGTGATGCGAATAAACATAACTTGGCCGTCAACGATAAGTTAAATAAAGTCTGGTCTCTATTTTCACCTATCGTTTCTTTTTTGACCGATATTGGTATTTTAGTCGTTTGGGGTTTTGGTATCTGGCAAGTGTCACATAATGAAATTACCGTAGGTGCTTTGGTGTCCGCCGTCGCTTTTATTAGTAATTTTTATGGTCGTATCGATTCCATGAGTCGCATCGTCTCCGTGACTCAGAAATCGGCTTCGGCGGCAAAACGTATTTTCGATATTCTTGACCATGTTTCCAGTGTGCCGGAACCACAAAACCCGGTCAAAATCAAAGAAGTCAAAGGCCAGATTGAGTTGCGCGAAGTCGGTTTCCGTTATGGTAATCGTGCCGTTAATCGTGGTGTGAGTTTGAATATTCAGCCAGGTGAAATGATAGGTTTGGTTGGACACAGTGGCTCAGGTAAGAGTACTTTGGTGAACTTGATTTGCCGTTTTTACGATGTGGCAGAGGGCGCGATTTTGCTTGATGGTGTCGATATTCGTTCTTTTGCGGTCGCTGACTATCGCAGCAATATTGGTCTGGTATTGCAAGAACCCTTCTTATTTTTTGGAACGATTGCAGACAATATTGCTTATGGCAAGCCGAACGCTACGCGTGAAGAAATTATCGCTTCAGCGCGCGCAGCACACGCGCATGAATTTATTTTGCGTTTGCCGCAGGGGTACGACTCTATGGTCGGTGAACGTGGTCAAGGTTTGTCCGGTGGTGAACGGCAAAGAATTTCAATTGCGCGTGCCTTATTGATTGATCCACGAATTTTAATCATGGATGAAGCAACTTCATCAGTGGACTCGGAAACTGAAAAAGAAATCCAAAAAGCGCTGGATAATCTGGTCAAAGGTCGTACCACGATAGCGATCGCGCATCGCCTTTCCACCTTGCATAAAGCGGATCGTCTGGTTGTCTTAGATCGGGGCGAAGTGGTAGAGGTTGGTAGTCACGACGACTTGATGGCCAAACGGGGCGCGTATTTTAAATTGTATGAAGCGCAGGCTCGTAATGCTGCAGCGCTTGCTGTGGGAGGTGAATAAAATGACGACGACGTTTCAGTTACGACGCAATAATTTTCGTCAATTGGTATTGACCGATGTCGATGGTGCAGATCATGTGGATGTGCGTCCGGTACGTGCTTTTCCGATTCAATCGCCGGATGCGGGAATTTCTTTAGTTAAAGAAAATGGTGCTGAAGTGGCGTGGATAGATCACTTGGCTGACTTGCCAACTGCCGTTCGTGAGTTGATTGCCGAGGAGTTAGAAGGGCGTGAGTTTATGCCCGAAATCTCGAAAATTGTTAGTGTCACGAGCTTTGCAACGCCTTGCACTTGGTATGTGAAGACCGATAGGGGCGATACCAATTTTGTTTTGAAAGGCGATGAAGATATTCGCCGTATCGGTAAAGAATCTTTGTTAATTGCAGACAATCACGGCATACATTTCTTGATCCGGGATATGTTTGAGATTGATAAACATAGCCGCAAAATTCTGGATCGGTTTTTATGATAGAGGCTGCCCCTAAATTTTAAAATCAGGCAATGGCTCTAAAAGTGAGCGTTTGAATAATTTGACTTCGCCACCTTCTTTCCAGGGCATCGTTTCTTGTAATTGAAAACCTAGTTTTTCAAGAAGATTAGACGATGCCAGGTTATGCGGAGAGACGATCGCTAACAGCTGTTCCAATTTCAGAGTGTTTTTCGCGTAATTCAATAAGCCTATATTGGCTTCTAGCGCATATGCCTGGCGAGCGTATTGTGGCAAGTAGGCATAGCCGATATCAATTCCCGGCAAATCTTCCCGTTGTACTAAACCGCATAAGCCGATAGCGGCTTTATCTGTTTTGCGTTCCACGAGATATAAGCTAAAGCCTAATCTTTCTTGTACTTCACGATGTGCTGTGTGTATTGCCTGTTCAGCTTCCTCGATACTACGTATACCTTTGTCACGAATGTTTTTGATAAAGCCAGGATCGTTGACCAGTTCCAGATAGAATTCGGCATCGCCTGAATCCAAAGTTCTGAGATTTAGGCGTGCGGTGTTGAATATAATTTCAGTAGACAATTGAGCGGCTCCTAGGCCTGATGTGACAACAGACTTCGAGCTGATTTTGCAGTTTTAGATTGTGCTGGATGTAACTGAAAAAAGGCAACGGCTTGCGATAAAGAATGGGCTTGTTCTTGCATGCTTTCGGCGGCGGCTGCTGCTTGTTCTACCAATGCCGCATTTTGCTGTGTCATCTCATCAATGTGGGTGATTGCCAGATTGACTTCTTCAATACCGGCACTTTGCTCTTGGCTGGCGGCCGTAATTTCCGCCATGATGTCGGCAACGTATTTCACCGAGGCGACTATTTCGCCCATGGTTTTTCCCGCATCGTCAACTAATTGAGCGCCCACATCGACTTTGGATACAGAGTCATTGATGAGTTCCTTAATTTCCTTGGCAGCACCGGCAGAACGCTGCGCCAGACTACGAACTTCAGAGGCGACTACGGCAAAGCCTCGACCTTGTTCACCGGCTCGTGCCGCTTCCACTGCAGCATTGAGTGCCAATATATTGGTTTGAAATGCGATACCATCAATGACACCAATGATATCGACGATTTTCTTCGAACTATCTTTAATGGAATTCATGGTGTGCACAACGTTACCGACGACCTCGCCACCTCTGCTTGCTACATCGGATGCCTTCAAGGCAAGTGAATTGGCTTGACGTGCGTTATCTGCATTTTGTTTAACGGTCGAGGTTAATTCTTCCATCGAAGAGGCGGTCTCTTCGAGTGAGCTTGCCTGTGATTCGGTGCGCGATGATAAGTCGGCATTGCCAGCGGCAATTTGACCAGAGGCGGTCGCAATGGTTTCTGCGCTAAAGTTGACCTGCTGTATCGTCTGCACTAAATTTTGATTCATGTGAGCCAGGGCATCCAATAATATGCCAGTTTCGTCTTGCGCTTTGTGTTCTATGTTTGCAGTTAAATCGCCATTGGCGACTTTGGTCGCCACTTGAATTGCTTCGTTCAGAGGTGTCGTAATTGAGTGTGTGATCCAATAGGCCAATAAGGCGCAGATCGCGGTCGCGATCAGACCAGATACAATCATAAGTTTAATGGAGAAACTGACATCACTTTTGATCGCAGTTCTTTCTTGATTCATTTGATTTCTCTCGAAATCAACCAATGCTTTCATGTCAGCTGTCGCTTTAGTTAGTGCAGGGAAAACGACGGTGTTCATTTGATTTTCGGCGGCTTCAATGTCATCTAACTCCAAGGAGTCTGCTGCCTTCATAAATGACGCAACAAAAGCGCCTCTTGATTTGGTCGCGGTTTCTATGAGCTTTTTCTTTTCTGGCGTGCTGTCTTGTTTAGCGAGTTTTTCGAGAAGCTGGCCTATGTTCTTTTTATTGACATCAATTGCCTGGTAGTGCTCCTTGCGCAAATTTTGGTCGCGTGTGAGAAACAAGGCCGAAACGCGTCGTCCATTCTCCTGCATAAGACGTGCGACTTCCAAGACGCTTTCGAGGCTGCTGACATTTTGATCTAGCATTTGTTCGTTTTGATTGGCAATCGCATTTAGCCGGGTCGCATTAAACATCGCCATTAACAGCATAATCACCAATAAGCTGCCGAAGCCTAGCCACAGTCGAGTCCGAATCATGATGGAATTTAAATGCATTTCCTTACTCCTTATACTGAGCAAAATTTAAAAACGTCACACTCTATGCAGGCGAGCGCCCATACTGATCTACTGTTTACGACGATCGCAAAATCGCACATCTGCTCAATAATACACAGACTTATTTATCTCTAGAAATAAATTATTGCAGCGCACATGAAAATCCAACAGTAGCTGCGCGGTACAATGTGACCTTAGCGTTTTGTATCGCCGATTCGGTGGGTAATTTATTAACGTTTGACTCAATAGCAAAAAAATATGAAATTAGCGACAATTAAAGATGGCACGCGTGATGGACAGTTGATTGTGGTTTCCCGTGATTTGAAAACAGCCCAGATTGCCGACGGAATCGCGGCTACTATGCAGCATGCTCTGGATGACTGGAATTTCATTGCACCGCAACTCAATGAAGTATATGAACGCCTGAACGCTGGAAGAGGCATTAATAGTTTCGATTTCGATGCGCAAAAATGCATGGCGCCATTACCAAGAGCTTACCAATGGGCGGATGGTTCTTCCTACGTCAATCATGTGGAGTTAGTGAGAAAAGCACGTAATGCCGACATGCCAGAAAGTTTTTGGCATGATCCTTTAATGTATCAAGGCGGGAGCGATGATTTTATCGGACCTATGGACGATATCGCTTTAATGTCGGAAGAGTGGGGCATCGATTTTGAAAGTGAAATTGCCGTGGTGACGGGGGAGGTGCCTATGGGTGTTAAGGTGCAGCATGCGCAAGAACATATCCGCTTATTGATGTTGGTGAATGATGTCTCTTTACGCAACTTAATTCCTGCCGAACTGGCAAAAGGATTCGGCTTTTTTCAATCCAAACCTGCGTCGAGTTTCTCGCCAGTGGCGATTACGCCAGATGAATTAGGTGAAGCTTGGAAAGATGGCAAAGTGCATTTAGCGCTGCGTTCAACCTGGAATGACACGCTGGTAGGGCAACCGAACGCGGGCGTGGATATGGTATTTTCTTTCCCACAATTGATTACCCATTTGTGTAAAACGAGGAATGCTCGAGCTGGAACTATTATTGGATCAGGTACGGTTTCAAATAAAGATCCCAAAAAAGGTTATAGCTGCATCGCAGAAAAACGTGCCTTGGAAATGATAGCCAATGGCGAAGCCAGCACTGAATATATGAAATTTGGCGATAAGATTCGGATTGAGATGCTGGATAAAAACGGTAAATCAATATTTGGAGCAATTGAACAAAGCGTGGTCGAATACCTTAAAAACTAAAGATTCGCGGGTTTTGGCGATGAATTTTGATTTTTTCTAGAAATTCATAGCCTGAGTCTATATACTGCTGCAGTTATATAAACTGGGTAAAGTTAATTTTTATCGTATAAAGAAATGCTGCTTTATACCGATAAATAAGTAGCTCGATGAACAATCGCATCGATAAGCCAACTTTACCCTGACTCTAGGATCCTGCATGAATCTTCATCAATTGCGTTTCGTTCGCGAAGCGGTCAGACAAAATTTCAATCTTACAGAGGCGGCGAAGGCGCTATTCACTTCGCAACCTGGTGTTTCTAAAGCGATCATCGAACTTGAGGAAGAATTGGGGGTCGATATTTTCGCCCGTCACGGCAAGCGTATTCGTGGTTTGACCGAACCTGGACGTGCAGTGTTGAAATCGGTTGAAATGATCATGCAAGAGATTGATGGCTTAAAGCGCATCGGTAAAGAATTTGCAGCGCAAGATAGCGGCAGTTTTACGATTGCAACCACACACACGCAAGCACGTTACGCCTTGCCTAAGATCGTGCAGGCTTTCATGCAGAAATATCCTAAAGTGCGTTTATCGCTATTGCAAGGTAGCCCGAAACAAATTGCAGAAATGGTCATGCGTGATCAGGCAGATCTTGCGATTGCGACGGAGGCGATTACCAGCGTTGATGGTTTGGTGTCTATGCCTTGTTATCAGTGGGAGCATGTGGTGGTGGTCGCACCTGATCATCCTCTCCTGAAATTGAAAGGCATCACCTTAGAAGACATTGCCCGTTATCCTTTGATTACCTACGACGCTGCATTTGCAGGTCGCAGCAAAATTGACCATGCTTTTGAGGTACGCCAATTAAAGCCAGATGTCTTATTGGAAGCGATAGACGCTGACGTAATTAAGACTTATGTCGAACTAGGCATGGGCGTCGGCATTATTGCTGGTATGGCGTTTGATGCTGAGCGTGATGTGAATTTGCGCGCGATCCCTGTTGGACAGTTGTTTGGCATGAATGTGTCGCGGGTCGCGGTCAGACAGGGTGCTTACTTACGTACTTACATGTACACCTTTATCGAGATGCTGTCACCGACGATGAATCGTAAGTTGATCGATCAAGTGATGCAGGGCGGAAAAGATAATTACGATTTGTGATTCGATGTCGAGTTGAATCACGGCAGACGAAAAATTTAGAAATGAAGATTTCAGTAAAACTGAAATCATTAAGAGAAAGAATGAAATGAAGCGTGAAGCCCTAGCCAATTATTATGCGCAATGCGCTGAGAGCTTTGATGAAAAATATCAGGAGCCAGATCTAGAAGAAGATGCATATGCGGCAGCAGAACATATCAGTGAAGCTTTGGCCAATCATGATGTGTTGGAGCTAGCTTGTGGCTCAGGTTATTGGACTCAACATTTTGCTGACGCCGCGAAATCGGTATTGGCGACAGATATCAATGAAATTATGTTGGATTTGGCGCAGGATCATGATTATCCTGAGGGCAAAGTTGAGTTTGCGATCGCTGATTGGCATGACCTTACATTGCCAGAAGGTAGAAAATTCAGCGCCTGCTTTGCTGGTGGTATGTGGTCGCATATACGTCGCGACGAATATAATTCCGCGATGGCGAATATTCGTAAAGCTTTAGGATCGGGTGGTTTGTTGGTTTTGATCGATGACAATGTGGTTGAAGATTTCACGCGGCCGACAGCACGAACAGATAGTGATGGTAACACTTATCAAATTCGAGAACTGCCTGATGGTAGCCGCGTCGAAGTCATTAAAAATTTTCCTACTGATAGTTATTTGAAAAAGAAGTTTGCGACAATTGCACGTGATATTCGGGTGAGTCGCAATGAGTTCTTTTGGATGTTGACTTGCGTATTAAAATAAATTTTTGATGAATGAATGACGATGGATTTACAGACTTGTACAGAAAAAATTCGCAATAAATTGGGTCAAAATAGCAGTTTAAATGCGTGCTTGAAATTTGATTGCGGAACTGAGGGCGTTATTTTTGTGGACGCTTTGATCAATCCACATGTGGTCGACAATCAAGACAGAGAAGCGGACTGTACAGTGAGTTTGTCACTGGAAGACTTAACTGCTTTGCTGGCCGGGCAGCTCAAGCCTGTGAATGGATTTATGAGTGGCAAATTGAAACTCGCGGGCGATATGAGCATTGCTATGCGTTTGCAAAAAGTCGTGTAATCTCCATGGGAAGTTTCAGCGGTTTGTAGAGCACAATGTTTAAGATTTATTTACCTAAATACGATAGAGAATTTCTTTGTGATGCTAGCGAAACAGTGTTTGCAGCAGCATTGAAACAAGGCTTGGTGCTGGTTAATTCTTGTCGAAATGGCAGTTGCCGGACATGTTTATGTCAAATGCAAAGTGGTGAAGTTGAATATATCGTGGAATGGCCAAGTTTGAGTTTTGATGAAAAGTCAGAAGGAAGTATTTTGCCATGCGTCGCCAAACCATTAAGCAATTTGATTTTAACGAATTTAGTGCTAAGTAGTGCGCTATAGCTTGATCTGACTTGCCTGCTGCTGGTGAAATCCAGCCTGCAGACAAGCAGAAACTAATTCACTTCAATTTTAAAAGATCATGTCCAGCGCATGATCTTTTTTTGCTTTGAAGTCAGTCTATTTCAGGTCAGCATTCTTGCACGACTTTAATTGATCATTTTTTTTATTCCAGCAAGGGCTACTGGCTTCTGGCATGGGGCTGGGAATACCATCACTATTAATCTTCGCCATCCTTGTATCCCAGGCTTGTACACCGTTTTGGTCTAAGTGTAATCGAACCGCCCAGCCTAGAGTTTGTGCCTCATTGTCTAGCGCATCCATCATGAAATTACCTATGCTGTAAATAATTGGCTTCCCTTTATAGCTTTCGGTATCTTGAATGACATGCGGATGACCGCCGATCACCGCATCTGCACCTGCATCGATCATGATTCTGGCGAGCTCGCGCTGCCGCTTATTCGCCTTCATTTCATTTTCCCAACCCCAGTGCATAAATGGAATGACGATGTCTGCGCGATAGTGTTGACGTGCATATTTAATGTCGGCGACCACCTGTTCATCTTCGCTCCAGGCAACACCGGCTTTGTTGATATTCGCTTCAAAGCTGCGCGGCATGAATTCGTCATAGCCAAGTAGGGCAATTCGTAGACCATTTTTTTCTATGATATGGGGACGATGTGCTTCGCTTAGATTGTTGCCACCACCAAAATGTGGCATTTGCTGTTCTTTCAGTAAGCTAAGCATTTCGGTGAATGCTTGCGGGCCGTAGTCACCCGAATGATTGTTTGCTAGTGAGATGGCATCGAAATGTTTTTTCAATAAAGGAATTACCCGTGGATGAGCTCGGAAGGTAAAGTTCTTTTCGGCGGCTTTTCCGGTAGTAGCAATCACACATTCTAAGTTGGCTATGCGTAAATCTGCGCTATTAAGAATGTTAGAAAAAGCAATAAACGGATCTTGCCCTTGCTCTATAGCTTTGCCAGGCAAATCGTCTAACACCATATCGCCGACAAAGACGATGCTGACTTGCTTAGTCGGTTTTTGAGCCAGTGAAAAATCAGGTAACAGTGTGTTTAAACTAAATGCAACAAGCATCAGCGGTATTATTTTTTTCATTTATTGACCCATCCCAAACTGCATTGATATTGCATTTCTCTTTCGACTTCGCCCGCATATAAGTGATTATAGGGGGTCAATACTCGCATCTTCTTTGCGGGGAAGAATGGCGGATGATAAGTGGCCTGATGAATGATTGTGTCGATATCGCGTCCTTGCAGATAGGCATAGAGTTTGATGTATTCGATGTTATTTCGTTCGCCTATCAT
The DNA here is from genome assembly GCF_058808015.1 of Undibacterium sp. GW821-FHT11H02. NCBI lineage: Bacteria > Pseudomonadati > Pseudomonadota > Betaproteobacteria > Burkholderiales > Oxalobacteraceae > Undibacterium > Undibacterium sp. GW821-FHT11H02. The sequence goes on from NZ_JBXARG010000004.1 coordinate 224,652, forward strand.
GACTGCCTTAAAACTAAAGCGTCCTCCGATGTCGTGCATCGTTGCTTGATAGGGATCTTTGCTAAGTTTCGATTCAATGGTATGCGTGCTTCCCGCATAGGTGACAGCGCAACGTAATATTGGTGAATTCGTTGCGTTTGCTTCTTGCACGAGTCCGGCTGCGCAAAGCAATACCACTAGTGCGCTTGGAAACAGCTGGGTGTAGCTGCTGGGGATAAAATTGTCATTCATTTTTTTGACGAGAAGAAAGTGAGCCGCTAGTGTAGTGTTGATGAGTTAAAAATCCTAGCAAGCAGTTTGTGTTTGTGCGAATATCCTCGAAAAAAATGAGGTAGGTAGATAGAGCGGCCAAGAATTGTTTAATTGCTAGGCATAAAAATGGTAAAAAATGCCAAAATGCAACGATTTTTTGAACTTTCAGTTTAAAATTTACTTTATTAAGAAATTGTGCGTATAATCGAGCCCATCGTTGAGATTCTAGGTAGCAGTGCAGTATCAGTCTGTCATTTCTTGCTTGGTTGAAACGATCTATCGGGCACATGCCCACATTAACTGAAATAGGAAATTGTAATGGCAACAGGTATTGTAAAATGGTTCAATGATTCTAAAGGTTTTGGTTTCATTACACCTGACGAAGGCGGCGAAGATTTGTTCGCACATTTCTCAGCAATCGTATCAGCAGGTTTCAAGTCTTTGAAAGAAAACCAACGTGTTTCTTTCGACGTGACTACAGGCCCTAAAGGCAAACAAGCATCTAACATCCAAGCTATCTAATTTGATAGTTTTGATGGCTTGTAAAAGTCGCTGAAAAAAAACCCAACCTTCGGTTGGGTTTTTTTTCGCCCATTATTTTGTCAACTAAGAGTTATTGTTGCTCAAAGGATATTTCTTTTGGTAAGTGATGAATTTACCTTCACTAGCTCGTGAAAGATAACTATACTTGTTTTGTGTTAAATCAATATTGATTTGAGGCAACTGACTTATTTTTACGCGTTGGCCAAGTAACTCAAACTCATTTAATCAAAAAATCCAGTCGGAGACCAATTTATGTTTAATGTCACAATCAAGTTTAGGTTGATTGCAACCATGATGTTCATGGGCCTCATGCTCGCCATCGGTGGTGCCATGGGTATCATTGGTGTTAGAAATAGTAATTCGACAATTAATGAGTTATTCACCAACCAAATGCCGTCGCTTGATGCTTTGAGCGATTCACGTGTTTCATTATTGCGTGCGCGGACTGCAATTGACCGCTCAATTGCCCACCCTGATGCTAGTGACAATGCAGAGAATACCAAGAGGGTTGAAGGATTTCTTAAAGAATCAGAAGATCGTTGGAAAGCCTATATGGCTTTGCCCGCACAAGACGAAGAAAAAAAATTGAGTGATGAGGTGCAGGTAGCCCGCGATAAGTTTCTGAAAGAAGCGTTTACGCCCATGTTTGAAGCTTTGAAAGCGGGAAATAAGGATGAAGCAGATCGAATAAATATGGAAAAACTGCCACCATTATTTCGTATCTATTCGGACAAAATGACTGTGCTTAACGATTACCAGTTCAAGCTCGCCGAGCGAATGCTAAAAGATAATCAGGCTGCGTTTAAGATCTTTATGTGGGTCGATATTCTCGGCGTTTTAGCAGGATTGCTGGCGGTTGCGGTGTCGGCTTACTTTTTGCTGGCCGCAATTTCTCATCCTTTGCAATTCGTGTTGCAACAGTTCGAGGCGATTGGTAATGGCGACTTATCAATGCAAATTAAAGCCAAATCAAATGATGAAATGGGACAGTTACTGACTGGATTGGAAAATATGCGACAAAATCTGGTGCAAACCGTCACGATTGTGCGCCAAGGTAGTTCCTCTATTGCAGTGTCTTCAGAAGAAATCGCTAGCGGCAATATGGATCTTTCTTCGCGTACCGAAAATCAAGCGGCTAGCTTAGAAGAAACAGCGTCATCGATGGAGGAATTAACTTCCACGGTACAGCAAAATGCAGACAATGCTCGACAGGCAAATACCTTGGCATTGAAGGCATCGACGGTAGCAACTAAAGGTGGTCAAGTAGTCGGTGATGTGGTGCACACCATGAATTCGATTAAAGATAGCTCGAAGAAAATCGTTGACATCATCGGTGTGATTGATGGCATCGCTTTTCAAACCAATATTTTGGCATTGAACGCGGCCGTCGAAGCGGCACGTGCAGGTGAGCAAGGTCGCGGTTTTGCGGTGGTAGCTTCTGAGGTTAGAAGTTTGGCACAACGTTCCGCCAGCGCAGCCAAAGAAATTAAAGAGCTGATTAATGATTCCGTGAGCAAAGTTGATACGGGATCACGTTTAGTTGATGATGCCGGACAAACCATGGATGAAATTGTGGTGTCGATCAAGGGCGTGGCCGATATCATGGCTGAAATTACCGCGGCCAGTGTTGAACAAAGTGATGGTATTGCTCAGGTCAATATCGCCATTTCGAAAATGGATGAAGCGGTTCAACAAAATGCTGCCTTGGTAGAGGAAGCGGCGGCGGCGGCAGGCAGTATGCAAGATCAGGCAAATAATTTGAATCAAGCAGTGAGTATTTTCAAATTGAACGCGAATGATGGCGCTCAACAACGGGTTTCAGCACCCGTTGCAGTAAGCGTTGCGAAACCAGCAGCTGCGCGTAAATCTGCAGCAAAGAAAGCACCCCTAAGATCTATAGCAGATGAGACTACGGGCTCTTCTAAGGCGAGTAAGCAAACCGCACCCGATCAAGATTGGGAAGAATTCTGATTTCGACATAAGTTGTTCATAAGCTTAGGATGTAAAAAAGCAGGCAAAAAAATGCCTGCTTTTTTATTGCGACAAAGTTCGCTGTGTTTGACTCAAACCTTCGGTTGCCAGTAATTCGGTTTGCTATACGATGCACGTAAAAAGTCGACAAAAGCGCGAATCCGTAAAGGCAAATGACGACGTTGTGCAAAAATCGCATAGATGTCATTGCCTGGCGCGTTGAATTCGTCGAGCACCGTAACAAGTTTACCTGCTTCAATCTCCGTCCCCACCTCCCACATAGAGCGCCACGCCAGTCCTTTGCCGGACAAGGCCCAATCATGCAAAACGGCACCATCGTTGCATACCATATTGCCTTCGACTTTGCGCAAAACATTCTTACCATTGTCACGGAAAGTCCAGCCACGCTGACTACCGTCACTACTGAAAGTGAGGCAATTGTGATGATGCAAATCATCCAAGGTGACGGGGCGGCCGTGGCGTTTAATGTAGTCAGGTGAGGCCACCACCACCCGCTTATTGTCCGCCAATTTGACGCCGATTAAATTGGAATCAGTCAAAGCGGCAATCCGTATCGCCACGTCTACGCCTTCACCAATTAAATCGACCACACGGTCATTTAAATTTAAGGTCAACTTGACTTCTTTATGCTCGGCCAGAAAGTTGGGAATGAGAGGTGCCACATGTTGCCGGCCAAAACCGGCAGGTGCTGAGATCGTTAGTTGACCGCTGGCTTTGGCGCTGCGTTCTGAGACCGAGGTTTCCGCCTCTTCCAATTCTGCCAAAATTCTTTGGCAGTCTTCCAAAAAAGCAGCGCCTTCTATAGTCAGGGCAATTTTACGGGTCGTACGTTGTAAAAGTTTAACGTCGAGCCTTTCCTCTAAAGCATCGAGTCGTCGGCCTATCATGGCAGGCGCAACGCCTTCAGCACGGGCGGCAGCAGATAAGCTACCGCGCGTGGCGACTTCTGCAAAAGTCGAAATTTGTTTAAATTGGTCCATGCTTTATCTCCGCCAGAGTGATTTTTCGCGCTTTTTTTGCGTTATTTTTGATCAATTTCGCTAATTCATATTGGTTTGAACGAAGCCTATGTTTCGCTTCAGCTCACCGCACTTACTTCAAATGAGTTTGAAGTGCTGGTCATCTTTTGATAAATAGTAACTATATATTTACATAAAATCGTTCACTTGAAACTAAAATGCAAGAATACTGTGATAAAACGAGGCATTATGTATACAAGAATGTTGAATATACTTTGATTCAAGTATTCAATTTATTCTTTATTAGCTCTGTTTTTTTTATTTTTCTAAATATTGTTTTAGAAAATGAATAAATTAGTCATTACTACTGCTAAAAATCAACAAGTAAGAATAAATTGTGCAGTGCAATGATTGAACCTGTTTTTTACTTATTTTTTGATAATTTTTATGAGTGAGGCTGCAATGACACAAATCACATTACCTGAAGGCATGCAAATCACCGGTGCAATGAAACCGGGTTTCGAACAAATTTTGACGACAGATGCTTTGAATTTAGTCGCGAAATTAAGTCGTCATTTTGAAAACCGTCGTCAAGAATTGCTTGAAGTTAGGCTCGCTCGGGCCGCACGCATGGATGCCGGAGAGCGTCCTGATTTTTTGGCTGAGACTGCGCATATCCGCGACGGCGACTGGAGCATTGCACCTATCCCCAAAGCACTCGAATGTCGTCGGGTAGAAATCACAGGGCCGGTAGAGCGCAAGATGATTATTAATGCCTTAAATTCTGGCGCTGATAGTTATATGACGGATTTTGAAGATTCCAATACGCCAAACTGGGATAATCAAATCACTGGCCAGATCAACCTGCGCGATGCTGTACGGCGTACGATTAGCCTTGAACAAAATGGCAAACACTATCAGCTCAATGACAAGGTCGCGACTTTGGTAGTGCGTCCGCGCGGCTGGCATTTGGATGAAAAACACGTGTTGGTCGATGGCAAACGTATTTCTGGCGGGATATTTGATTTCGCCTTATTCATGTTTCACAACGCGAAAGAACAATTAGCCCGTGGTGCTGGACCTTTCTTCTATTTGCCAAAGATGGAATCGCATCTGGAAGCACGTTTGTGGAATGAGATATTCGTCATGACTCAAAACGAATTGGGCTTACCGCAAGGCACCATCAAAGCGACCGTATTGATAGAAACCATACTTGCCGCATTCGAGATGGATGAGATTTTGTATGAATTGCGTGAACATAGTTCTGGACTCAATGCGGGGCGTTGGGATTACATATTTTCATGTATCAAAAAGTTCAAAAATGATGAGGACTTCTGTTTAGCAGACCGCGCTAAGGTCACAATGACTGCGCCATTTATGCGCTCGTATGCACTCTTGTTACTGAAGACGTGTCACCACAGAAATGCACCTGCTATTGGTGGTATGGCCGCTTTAATTCCGATCAAAAACGATACAGAAAAAAATGAAATCGCGATGGGCGGCGTGCGTAATGACAAAGCCCGTGACGCGACTGATGGCTATGACGGGGGGTGGGTCGCGCATCCGGGATTAGTTGATCTGGCGATGACAGAATTTACAAAAGTGTTAGGAGAGGCGCCCAATCAAATCAGCAAGAAACGTCCCGACATAGAAGTCACGGCCAGGGACTTGCTTAACTTCCAACCAGAGACACCGATCACCGAAGCGGGATTGCGTTACAACATTAACGTTGGTATTCACTATTTAGGCGCTTGGTTGGCTGGAAATGGCTGCGTACCAATCCATAATTTGATGGAAGACGCGGCCACGGCTGAAATCAGTCGTTCACAAGTCTGGCAATGGATACGCTCGGCAAAAGGCAAGTTGGAAGATGGTCGCAAAATTACCGCAGAAATGGTGCGTGCGATGACGAAGGAAGAGTTAGTCAAGGTCAAACAATCCGTCGGTGACGGCGCAACGTACGACAGGGCAGCGCAGATTTTTGAGCAGATGTCGACGTCCGCTGATTTTGCTGAGTTTTTGACTTTAGCTTTGTACGAAGAGATTTAAGTGGTGACATGAGGAGACCGCATCTGCGAGATCTTTTTGAGTAAGATTCCGAGTAAGATTCTGATAATGAATTTTCTCTATTCGCGGGTGCAATTAAATGACAAAACAAATCAAGCATTTGTTATTGTAGAAAAAAAGCGAGCTCAAAAGGCTCGCTTTTTTGTTCGTGCTGACATCTAAATCCTTATTCAGCAGGCGGTACATAACCTTGTGCAGCATCGGCACCATCACCGAAGAAATGTTTTTCCATCTGGGTCGCCAAATATTTACGGGCACGGGTATCCGCCAGATTCAAACGATTTTCATTGACCAGCATGGTTTGATGTTTTAACCAGGCCGCCCAGGCTTCTTTGGACACGTTTTCATAAATCTTTTTACCCAATTCGCCAGGGTAAGTTGGAAAATCTAAACCTTCGGCGTCTTTATCTAATTTTATACAGTGGACCATGCGGGCCATAATACTTACTCCTTCAATAATTCAAATTCTAGGGTGATCAGGCTGAGATTATACGTTTGATTCTTAAATTCAGTCGTCGATTGCAGTCAAAGCTGCTTGATTAAGACCAAGGATTTACGCTGCCAGTTGTACATTTTTTGTCTGTCTTTCGGTAAATCATCGACCGTTGCCTGCACAAAGCCGCGCTTTAAGAACCAATGTGCGGTACGAGTGGTGAGGACAAACAGGGAGTGAAATCCGGCACGACGTGCGCGTTTTTCCATATGCTTCAGTATGCGCTCGCCATCACCCTGGCTCTGTACATCAGGGTTAACCGTCAAACATGCCATCTCGCCCATTTTATCAAAAGGGAAAGGATAAAGCGCTGCGCAACCAAAGATGACGCCATCATGCTCAATCACCGAGAAGTAGTTGATCTCACGCTCTATCAATTCGCGACCGCGTTTGACTAAGGTGCCATCCGCCTCTAAAGGCTCAATCAATTTAATAATGCCGCCGACATCTTCGACCGTTGCTTCACGCAAGCTTTCCAGATTTTCTGTCGAAATCATGGTGCCTACGCCATCATGGGTAAATAACTCTAATAAAGCGGAACCGTCAATTTTATAGGGCACGATATGGATACGTGGCACTCCACCGCGCGACGCTTTGACCGCATGTTCGAGATAAAAAGCGGAGTCAGATGGCAAGTAAGCTTTGCTTAATTCCACCTCAGCCTGTTTGTAAGATAGCTCACGTATTTCATCACCATCTTGATCGACCAACATCGGGGTTTCGGAAATGAAAATTAATTTGTCGGCGCGTAGGGCACTTGCAGCAGACACCGCCACGTCTTCCATGGTCAAATTAAATGCCTCACCAGTCGGTGAAAAACCTAATGGGCTCAATAAAACTAAGCTGCCCGCATCTAAAATTCTATCGATGGTGTCATAGGCTACTTTGCGCGTGGTTCCTGTCAATTGGAAATCAACACCATCGACGATGCCGATAGGCTTGGCAGTGACGAAGTTGCCAGAAATAATCCTGATCGCAGCATGTGCCATCGGCGTATTTGGTAAACCTTGACTGAATGCCGCTTCAATATCCAAGCGCAATTCACCCGCCGCTTCTTTTGAGCATTCGAGCGCGGCAGTATCGGTAATGCGTATGCCATTATGAAAACGACCTTCGACATTACGCAGCGCAAGTTGCTCGGCAACTTGTGGACGTGAACCATGCACAATTACGATTTTGATTCCGAGGGCATGGAGTAGCGACAAATCCTGCGCCAAAACGGGCAGGGCGCCAGCCACTACGAGTTCCCCCGGAAACGCGACCACAAAGGTCTTTCCACGGAAGGCATGAATATACGGTGCGACCGAGCGCAACCAATGAACGAATTGAACAGAATTTTCCATGGACGGATTATAATCGCGTCCGCTATGTCTGATAATAAAACTCCCCAAAAATCACCAAAAAAAACGCCTGCTGACTTGAAGGCTTTGCGTGATAGCCTGCGTCAAGCGGCACAACAACAAGTCAAACCCACCGGATTTCCTAAAAAGGATAAGCAAGTCAAGCCTGCATTAGCGCATAGTCGTGCTGAAAATGCTAGCCAGTCAGGAAATAAACCGCTACCTCTGAATAAGCAGAAGCCTGTACAAGCCAGACCGCTACAAGCGAAAAAGCCAGAGACCCGACCAGAGCCAGCGCTGCCATTTCGTAATCCACCGCCTGTCATTACTTATCCTGAAGAATTGCCGGTTTCCGGCAGGCGTGATGAAATCGCCGAGGCGCTGCAAAAAAATCAGGTCATCATCGTCTGTGGCGAAACTGGTTCAGGTAAAACCACACAATTACCCAAAATTTGTTTGGAACTAGGGCGCGGTCAAAAAGGCTTGATTGGTCATACGCAACCGCGTCGTATTGCCGCCTCATCGACGGCGAAGCGTATTGCGCAAGAACTGAATTCTCCATTGGGCGAGCATGTCGGTTTTAAGGTTCGCTTTACTGATACATTGACCAAAGGTGCCTCGGTCAAGCTGATGACCGACGGTATCTTGTTGGCGGAAACACAGACCGATCCGCTCTTACGTCAATATGACACCATCATCATCGATGAGGCGCATGAACGCAGTCTCAATATTGACTTCTTGCTCGGCTACCTCAAGCAAATTTTGCCTAAGCGTCGTGATTTGAAAGTGATCATCACTTCCGCGACGATAGATGCGCAACGCTTTGCCAATCACTTTGGTGAAAACGGTAAAGCTGCGCCCGTAATCGAAGTTTCAGGTCGTTTGTATCCGGTCGAAGTGCGTTATCGTCCAATTCAAGCGGATGAAAAAGACAAAGAACGTGATCTGATGGTGGCGATCACCGATGCCGTCGATGAATTGTGTCGCATTGGTTCTGGCGATGTGCTAGTGTTTTTGCCCGGTGAACGTGAGATTCGTGATGCGGCAGAAGCTCTGCGTAAGCATCATCCACCGCATGTAGAAATCCTGCCTTTGTTCGCTCGTCTGTCGGCACAAGAACAGGAACGTGTTTTCAAAATATCGAATGCACGTCGCATTGTATTAGCGACCAATGTCGCTGAAACTTCTCTGACGGTTCCCGGCATCCGCTACGTTGTCGATGCTGGTTTGGCTCGCGTGAAGCGCTATAGTTATCGTAATAAAGTCGAACAATTACAAGTCGAAGCGATCGCTCAATCTGCAGCGAATCAACGCGCGGGTCGTTGCGGTCGTGTCGCGGCTGGTGTGTGTATTCGTCTGTATGAGGAACAAGAATTCAAACAACGCACGGCATTTACCGAACCTGAGATTCTGCGCTCGTCTTTAGCCGCTGTTATTTTGCGGATGAAGTCTTTGCGTCTGACGGATGTCGAAAGTTTCCCTTTCATCGAACCACCACCCGGTCGCGCGATTGCCGATGGTTACCAACTCTTGCAAGAGTTGGGCGCGATGGATGACAGCAATCAATTGACTGCCGTCGGTAAAGAACTTGCGAAGTTGCCTCTAGACCCACGTGTAGGCCGTATGATTTTGGCCGCACGCGACAATCAAGCCTTAAGCGAAGTCTTGATTATCGCCGCCGCATTGTCGGTACAAGATCCCCGTGATCGACCTATGGACGCGCAAACTGCCGCCGATTTAGCGCATAAAAAATTCGCCGATGAAAAATCCGAATTCACGTCGTATCTTAAAATTTGGAAATGGTTTGAAGACGCGATAGAGCACAAAAAAACCAATCGTCAGTTACAAGATAATTGCCGCAGTAATTTCTTAAGTCAAATGCGTCTACGCGAATGGCGCGAAGTGCATTCGCAGTTGCTGACTATCGTCAAAGAGCAGGGCTGGCGTGTGAATGACACACCCGCCACTTACGAGCAATTGCATCTTTCATTATTGACGGGTTTACTTGGCAATATCGGTTTTAAATCCGAAGAAGATGCACATTACTTAGGCGCACGCGGCATCAAGTTTTATATCTGGCCCGGTTCTTACATGGCGAAGAAAGCCGGTAAATGGATTATGGCCGCCGAGCTGGTTGATACCTCGCGTTTATACGGTCGCTGTCTAGCCCAGATACAACCAGAATGGCTAGAAAAAGTCGGCGGACATTTACTCAAAAAATCCTACGGCGAACCACGTTGGGAAAAGCGCACGGGTCAAGTGTCGGGCTTTGAACGAGCAACTCTATACGGCCTAGTCGTGTACAGCCAAAGACGCATACAGTATGGCCTAACGCATCCTAAAGAAGCACGCGAGATATTTATACGTGATGCACTGGTCGAAGGTGACTTCGATACCCGCGCACCGTTTTTAGCTTTCAATCAAAAACTGATACGTGAAATTGAAAACATAGAACACAAATCACGCCGCCAAGACGTGCTGGTCGACGATCATTTAATCGCCGCTTTCTACGACAAGCATCTACCAGCCGACGTCTACAATGCGGTCTTGTTTGAACAATGGCACAAAGAAGCGACCAAGGGCAATCCTAAATTACTTTATCTAAACAAAGATGAGTTAATGCGCCACGAAGCTGCCGGAATTACCACCGATGTCTTCCCTAAGACCATGCAAGTCTCGGGTGTGGGCTTGCAACTCTCGTATCATTTTGAACCGGGCAGTCCGCGTGATGGCGTTACTCTGTGGATACCTTTATTCTCACTGAATCAAGTATCGAGTGATCGCTGCGAATGGTTAGTACCGGGCATGATCAAAGAAAAAGTGCAGTTGCTGATTAAATCGTTGCCACAAAAAATCCGTCGTCATTGCGTGCCATTACCCGATTACGCTGCGGGATTTTGTGAGCGCAACGAATTCGGCAGAGGTAATTTCTTAGAAACCTTGATCGCCGATATCCGCGAGCAAAAAGGCTTGCAATGCCTGAGCACCGATTTTAAATTCGAACTGCTTCCGGCCCATCTCACGATGAATTTCAAAATCATCGATGAACACGGTCGCCAACTAGAAATGGGCCGCAACCTCGCCACACTACGCGCCGAATTCGGCTCGCAAGCGCGCGAAAGTTTTCAGAAAATCGCCAGCGCCGATAAATTGGCTCTGCTAGATAACTCAAAACAAGCAGGAACAACGAACAATATTGACCGTCATTCCCGCGAAAGGGTTGGCGAGGAATTTGGGCAGCATGCTGCCCGCTCGCAAACCGGATTGCGCTTGCAAGCGCAATCGCGCCCTGCAAGGGGGAATCCAGCAGCACCAGCCATCCAGCAAGAAAACCTAAAGGAAAACTTAACTGCCTGGACCTTCGACGAACTCCCGGAACTACTAGAAGTCCAGCAAGGAAAACAAACCTTAATCGGCTACCCAGCCTTAGTCGATAAACAAACCCACTGCCACATCGAAGTCTTCGACGACCCCGATGAAGCGGCACGCGTTCATCACTCAGGCTTACGCCGTCTGTTCGCTTTGCAGATGAAAGAACAAGTCAAGTTCTTAGAAAAAAACATCCCTGGCTTACAGCAAATGGGCATGCAATTTATGTCGCTAGGTTCGCAAGAAGAGTTACGCGAGCAAATCGTCACGACAGCCTTAGACCGTGCTTTCATGCAATCGCCCTTGCCGAAAAATTCCGGCGAATTCAACAAACGCCGCGACGAAGGCAAGGCCAGACTCAATTTATTAGCCAACGAAATCGCGCGTTTAGCAGGCTTAATTTTGGCCGAATACTACAGCCTGCCAAAGAAACTACAAGGCCTCAAAGCCCACGCGCAAGCCGCAGCCGATATGCAACAACAACTACAAAATCTAGTCACCAAACGTTTCATCGCAGAAGTCGATTTCGCGCAGTTAGCGCATTATCCGCGTTATCTTAAAGCGATTACGGTACGCATGGATAAACTGCGCGCCGATCCTGCTCGCGATGCAAAGTTAATGGCTGAGTGGAACATCGTCGCCCAGCCGTGGCAACGCACGCCACGTAAATCGGGTGTCGATGCCGATCCTAAGTTGATCGAGTTCCGCTGGCTGTTAGAAGAGTTGCGTGTGTCTTTATTTGCACAGGAATTGAAGACGCCTATGCCGGTGTCGGTTAAGAGGTTGCAGAAGGTTTGGGAGAGTTTGTTGCGGTAGGTTTTTTTGGGGGGGGCTGGAGAAATTCACAAGCTATCAACAATGACGATATCGGACGTAATATGAAAATCGTGACATGGAATTGTAATGGTGCATTTAGAAAGAAATTTCGAGAGATCGAAAAACTTCGTGCCGATATTTACGTTATTCAAGAATGTGAAAACCCAGAGTTCGCCATCGGTGAATTTAAAGAATGGGCAACGAATTATCGATGGATTGGCACAAACAAGAATCGAGGCATAGCGATTTTTGCTAACGAACAAACCTATTTGGAAAGCTTAGATTGGATGAGTGAAAATTTGGAATTATTCTTGCCAGTTCGAATAAATAATTCATTTAATTTGGTAGGTGTTTGGACAAAACAGGCGAATTCGCCAACATTTTGATATATTGGGCAGCTTTGGAAATATCTGACATTGCATAAGTCAAAATTTGCTGAACCAACAATTCTTTGTGGTGACTTTAACAGTAATAAAATTTGGGATGTCTGGGACAGGTGGTGGAATCATAGTGATGTGGTTCGTGAGTTGGAACATGTCAATATGAGTAGCCTCTACCACCGTTCTACCGGTGAACTTCAAGGTGAAGAAACGAGACCAAGCTTTTTCCTCCAGAAAAAACTAACAAAGCCATATCACATCGATTACGCATTTGCGACCAATGAAATGTTTGAATGCAATGTGAATGAAGTTGAATTATTTTCACCGGATGAGTGGTTAAAGTTTAGCGACCATATTCCATTAGTTTTTACAATTATGCACGCGTAGCCATGTAGGGCGGGTGAAACCCGCGCCGCTAAAACTTTGAAAATATCGCGATGGTAATTTGAAGCTAGAAATCATTTCAGCTCGGTAGTGTGGGCAGTTTTTTTTTGCCTACGCGAAAAACGCCAATCTTTTTCGCAAACAAGTCACCTATTTTTATCCAAATTTTCGCTTCTAAACAATCTCATCGTTCACAGGTCGGTGGTAGACCGACAGCTACTATCTTTTCTTTGCTTCGCCAAAGAAAAGATAGCAAAAGAAAGGCGACCACGCTGCCACTGGCCTTCGGCTTCCCAATTGTGCAGGACGAAAAATGGGAAAGCCTTGAAACTCGCCTTCGGCTCAAACAGCAAGGCTTTCTTTATCCATTTTCTGTCCCGCACAATTGGCAGTGTCAGAAGTGGGTGAAAGTCAAAAGCAACAGCAACAGCAACAGCAAAACAATCAGTAGCAACGGGCATTCATTTTTCTAATAGCTTTATAAGTCGTTGTTTTTGACTTTGTTGTTGACCTACTCCAGTTCGAGACGATGTAATTTGTGCGTCACAGAAAATGGATAAGAAAGTGTTGTGTTTGAGCGTAGCGAGTTTCAACACTTTCCCATTTTTTGTGATGCACAAATTATGCTGAAGCGTAGCGTAAGCACCCGCAGGGCGAGTCTACGGTCGTCTTTTTTGGATTACCTTTTTTGACGAAGCAAAAAAGGTAATTGGCTGTCGGGCCACACCCGACCAGCAAACCTAGAGAATGCGAGGCAGCGATTTTCGGTAAGTCGAGTGATTAGGTTTTTTGCAAATGCGGGATTAGCCAATCATTCGCAAAAAAATCATCTATTTTTATCCAAATTTTCGCTTCTAAACAATCTCATCGTTCACAGGTCGGTGGTAGACCGACAGCTACTATCTTTTCTTTGCTTCGCCAAAGAAAAGATAGCAAAAGAAAGGCGACCACGCTGCCACTGGCCTTCGGCTCAAACAGCAAGGCTTTCTTGATCCATTTTCTGTCCCGCACAATTGGCAGTGTCAGAAGTGGGTGAAAGTCAAAAGCAACAGCAACAGCAAAACAATCAGTAGCAACGGGCATTCATTTTTCTAATAGCTTTATAAGTCGTTGTTTTTGACTTTACCTTTGACCTACCCCCGTTCGAGACGATGTAATTTGTGCGTCACAGAAAATGGACAAGAAAGTGTTGTGTTTGAGCGTAGCGAGTTTCAACACTTTCCCATTTTTTGGGATGCACAAATTATGCTGAAGCGTAGCGTAAGCACCCGCAGGGCGAGTCTACGGTCGTCTTTTTTGGATTACCTTTTTTGACGAAGCAAAAAAGGTAATTGGCTGTCGGGCCACACCCGACCTGCACACCCAGAGAATGCACGGCAGCGATTTCAGCGCAGGAAATCAAGAAACCGAATATGATTGATAGCTAATTTTTTTCAAAGCTATGTGGTGGGCTCCTTATTTGTGCACACGCCAAAAGCTCTTGCTATTCCTAATTAATATGTTGCGAAACTATGAACAAAAAACCTTCCAACAAATCAGCACCAAGCGCCAAAAGAATTTACTTACTCTTGCTTTTGGTTTTCGCGCTGTTCGTATTGTGGCAATTAAAGCCCGCAATTGAGCAAAAGAAAATTCAGAATGCGCAGCAGGATGAGATGAAGGACGAGGTTTTTTACGATGATCAGGGTGAGCAGATTCATCGTTCTGTGTTTGAACAGCAGCAGGGTTTTAAGCAAGCGAAGAAACGTGGTTTTTCTTCGCATGCGGACTGTACTCGCGAGTTCGAGGGTTTGGCTAAAATCGGGTGTGATGAATTTGTTTCTGCCCAGGTAGTTGCGCCAGTCGAAGTCAAGCGCGGTGATTTTGCTAGTGGTAAAACAACGGCGGAGTGTGAGGCGGAGGTCGACGCACATTGGGATCCTATTATTAAAGATACCAAGGACAAAGGCGACATTGCCTATGCTGATAACCTGGCACGTACCAAGAGTTTGAGTTTTTCCGAGTGTCGTAATTACGATAATATTAGGATCACTCAAGTCATCCATGAGCCTAGGGTTCGAGTCGATGCATTGATCACAAAAATGATGGCAGGGCATGAGGTGAGCGAGACCGAGATTGCACTTGTGAGGAAAGAAGTGGAAGTCGCTAAGCGCTTTCCTGACGATACTGCACGCACTGGTTATTTGTCGCAAGCCGAGCGTTTCTTTGGTATGGTGGAAGGACGGATTCCTAAGCCCAAACTTAATTTGAAATTGTCTTGCGCAGAATTGCTCGACAAGAGAAAAAGTTTAAATCAGTCGGTAATGTCGGCTTCGGTTGAGCTGGCAAAGTACACTAAAGCGGATGGTAGTGTGATCGACAAAGTCTTGCACAAAGTAAAATCAGATAAATTAATGGTGATTTTTTCGGAGTTAGACTTAGTAAATCAAAGTGCGAAAGCCGCTTCGTGTGAGCTGCCTTAATCTTAGACCGGTAAATAGCCGAACTTTGCTCTTACCAGTCAGCGTTTATCAACGAAGGCTTACCAACTAGCGCGGCGGCGCCCAGCCGCCCAGTGGGCATTGGGGATGTCTGTATCTAGATGAACTTCGTCGGTTGTCATGAAAATATATTCGCCACCGACACGACCTCGATATACGCTTTGAGCGTTGGCGACTTTTCGGGTTGCTGCAGCAAAGTTCCACGCCTCTTCCATACTGCACTGTACGGTTTTATTTAAGAAAGATGGGTGCTGTTGGGCTCGCCCCCATTTCTTTGCTAGCTTGGCGTGTTTGCGTAGAGCGGCGGGGAGTGAATCATTGGCCCAAGCCCAAGTGAAGGTTCCCGTCGCTTCTTCATAAATACCTACCGTCTGAAAATGTGCCGTGCCTGTTTTGTCACCATCAAACTTAAACATAATAACGCCAGCGCTGAGATCTGCAGTCCAAGCTTTTTCTTTACCGTGCTGCCAAGTTGTCGCATGTTCGCGATGTTGGGCGAGCATTTCTTCAAAGGCCGTCGTGATAAATGCTAAGGCTTCCGCGTTGGGCATTTTTTCTGAGGTGCGGCGCAAGATGCGGTTTATAAATTGGCTGAAGTAATTCATGGATGCTGATAAAAAAGCTAATCAAATCAAATGTTTATGTCTTGCCAATAGATTTGATAGAAATAGCTTCCATTATAGCAGCACAATTTTGTCGTGGAATTGGAGTCCGAATTTGTAAGGTCGTTGAACCGCCTGAAGTGGCCATTTTTACGCTAATAGAAACATGATATTGGATGAAACTCAGTTATCGCGACGCATGAATTACTGGCGTCTGGTCAATCCTTAATCGAATATGCATAGGCAGGCTGGCGATTGTTTTAAAACATCAAAACTTCAACTTAAAATTAATCTTGTTTAAGCTATGTACCGCAAGCATGATCAGGCTGGCATAGAGTAGTGCAGCAAGCATGCCTGAGCCACCCTCGAAGGACCGCAGAGGAGAGCGTAGGCCAGTTAAGCTGAGTAGGGATTCAATTACAAATGGCAACAGGTAACAGACCAGTGGATTGACCGCAGCAGGTTGGACGACACGCATCCAATTTTGTACTTGCTTAAGATCGATTAACCAATACAGAAAGCTAAATACGCTGATGCAAATGGCGGCTGAGTAGAAGCACCAGGAAGGTGTGGCATAGATTTTGGAAATCTTAAATTCATGTCTTAGTAAAGTTGCGACGACGACTAGCACTATAGTCAAACCTAAAGCACGTAAAAAACGATCTGATTGTGTCAGCGTTTGACTTGCTTCAAAAAAAATTAAACTACAAAGAATGCCGCTTATCACAATAGAGCTATGCGCTGCGTGTGCGTCCAAGCTGAGGATAAATTGCAGTGTTTGATTGGTTTGTGCAAGCGCTATCGTGCTAGCTTGATGTGTGATTATGTAAAGCACCGTGCAAAGACCAACAGCGAGCAAGAGCAAGAATTGTTTGCCCTTAGTCACTTGATAAATTGCGCAAGAAATTAAATAGGCCCAACCGATTAAACCCAAGATTCCCCACCAATGTGCTTGCATACTTTGCGTACCATCGACACCGCCGCGGTAACTGAACGCAAGTAGGATCAACATCAAAATCCCTAGACTAACTAAGGCATGATTGAGTAATCGCTGTTTGAATTGGTAGACGCCCCAGATCAACATGAATGCCAGATAGGATAACAGCGCCCAGAGTTGTATCGGCAGTGACATTGAGGCTTGATGGTAACCATCTTCGGCATTCACCATAAAAAAACCCATGATGATTAGGGCCAGCGCACGTAACAGAATATGCAGGTTTAAATTGAATCTTTGTTCTCCCTTGGCTATGCGATGATTGATTCCGAATGGAATCGACATACCAACGATAAATAAAAAGGCAGGGAACACAATATCGGGAAAGCTCATTGCATCGGCATTGGCTGGCATGTGTTTGAGCCAGGGAGAGATACCTGCCACGCCAGCGAGTTCATTGACGATAATCATAATCAAAAAAGTGATTCCACGAAAAGCATCGATAGAAATGATTCTTTGATTTTTGAGTGTATTGATGGGTGTTAACATAAAAAAACAAACTTTCAGGAAGCTGAGCTAAGGCAAGACAGTACTGCTTCGATGGCAAACAGGCATGTAGTTGGTAAGAAAAAGCCAACGCGAGGAGGCGCAAGTAAGCCACAAAATATTACCGCAAATGATGCAGTATGGAAATTTACTCTGCTACAACTGAAACGGCAATGCATAGAACTACTTTGAGAGATAGGTAAATTTACTTAG
The DNA here is from genome assembly GCF_058808015.1 of Undibacterium sp. GW821-FHT11H02. Lineage (NCBI taxonomy): Bacteria > Pseudomonadati > Pseudomonadota > Betaproteobacteria > Burkholderiales > Oxalobacteraceae > Undibacterium > Undibacterium sp. GW821-FHT11H02. The sequence continues at coordinate 242,022 of NZ_JBXARG010000004.1, forward strand.
CTTTGGGGAAATATATTTCAATTGGAATTGAATTGAGGCACACTGCGGCTTATTAAATTCACATCAAGCAACGCGAAAAAAAATATGAAAATGGCGAAAGGGAGATTGTTGACTATCCTATTTGGTTTAGTGCGCAAAGTGCGTACTTTGCACTTCTTTGATAGGCGTATTTTTAACCGAGATTTTCCATTAGGCGCGCCGAAGGCGCTATTTGAGCGCCGAGGGCGCATTTTCGGTCATTTTTGTTGCTCTTCGTTGCCAATAGCTCGCTATTGGCGCCTCATTCACATCAAAACTGCCTCGAAAAGTGCATCCCTCATCATCTCAAATCCTAATGGAAAATCTCGGTTTAATCTGCGTTCAGTTGCTAAATCTCGTCGCCTTTTAATCTTGACTTGCCTCTGGCTTGGCAGTGCGCAGGCTGTGCAGGCAGTGGAGTTGAATATCTGGGTTATGTCGACCACCGCGCAACCTCAACAAGATATGCGGGAAATTTTGCGTCCCTATCTGGCACTAAATCCTAATCTGCGTGTGAATGTTACGGTGCTCAATTGGGAAAATGCCTGGAGCAAAATTAGCGCGGCCGCAGAATCAGGGCAGGGACCCGATCTGGTTGAACTCGGTACTACTTGGGTGGCGGCTATCTCCGCGAAAGATGCATTGGAACCGATTAGCCAGGCGCAGCAAAATGAAGTCGGTGGCGAAGCCGCTTTCTTTCCTGCATCGTGGGTGACAACACATCGACATAATCAAGGCAAGGTGTTCGCTATTCCCTGGTATGCCGGTGCGCGGGTTGCGTTTTATCGCACTGACTTGTTCAAGCAAGCGGGCATCAATCCGGGAGATGCGTTCGCCAATTGGAGTAGTTTTAAACAAGCGATGCAAAAGATTAATGGCATCACTTTTGAAGGTAAGAAAGTCGCTGCTTTGGGTTATCCAGGCAAAAGTGACTCAGACATTTTGCATAATCTGGCGCCTTGGATTTGGAATGCGGGCGGTGATTTTTTGAGCCCTGACCGAAAATCGGCCAGTATTAATTCGCCTGAAACTCTACAAGCCGTCGCTTATTACACCAGCTTTGCCGATGAAGGTTTGGTGCCACGCTCAGCATTGGAAAAAGACTCGGTGCAAATTGAGTCGGGTTTCTTTACCAATCAGTATGCGGTTATCTTTAGCGGACCTTGGGTGTTGAAAATGTTGAATACACCGAAAGCCAAGGGCGGCCAATTGGAAACCGCAACGGCGCGAAATTTTGCAGTTGCGTCTTATCCTGCCGGCATAAAAGGCAATCAAACTTTTTTTTCAGGGTCCGATCTGGCATTGATGAAATCGTCCAAAAACAAAGAAGAAGCCTGGAAATTATTGAAGTATCTGGTGTCACGCCCAGCCCAAGTGAAGTTCAGCCAATTGTCAGGCATGTTACCTGCTCGTTTAGATGCTGTGAACGATCCCTCTTTGTTGAAGGAGCCTCACTATGCTGAGTTTATTCAACAGGTTAAGTTAGGACGTCACTATCCAGTCGTGGCGGCTTGGGGGCAATTAGAAACAGTGTTTCGTAGCCATATCGCGAAAATGGTGACTTCAATCAATGTGCCGCCTGTGACCGTTACGAGTGCGCAAGTTAAGGGTCAAAAAGATTCACACAGTACGCTCGCTATCAAGAGAAATCTAGAGCAAGCATCGAATCAGGCGAATGCGATTTTGGCGAAAGAACCGTAATCTTTAAACTGATTGGCGAATCTCTTGACCTCAAAATAGAATCGCCAATTGTTATTGTTCATTCTTGAATCAATGTCGATTTGTAGCCTTAAGCCTTACGGAAATTTTTTCTTGCATGCGGCAATTTTTGCAGGATCACCTTGCGCGACTTGAATACACTTAAAGCGTTTATAGCTGTTGTCAGGATCCTTTGGTAGCGGGCCGCTATTGATTGCATAAGCTGAACTTACACCAATACCCAGAGCTAAAACGAGCCCGATAAGCTTACATGTTTGTTTCATTTTTGATCTCCAATGATATAAATAGAATTGATAAGGTCTTCAAGGGGGCGTCATTTTTTCGTCGAAAACATCATCAATCACAATATAAAATCGGAAGCGCGAAAACACTATTCGGAAAACTACTTTGCAATATGAGTATTATTGCGATGAGCATTTTCACCCAGGTTGAATCCGATACTAACTCTTACTGCCATAAACTCGGTGGAATATCGCGCAGCTTGGCAGCCAACTCCATGCTGGTGCGTACTTTCAATTTCTGGCAGATATGTAGGCGGTGTGCCTCTACGGTTTTTGGGCTGATAGAGAGATGGTCTGCAATTTGTTTTCCCAGATAACCAGCGACGATTTCAGTGAGTACCATACGTTCCCTTTGTGTCAATTCAGCGATCTCTTTTAGTAAATCTGCCTGACTCAAATAGTTGTTGCGGGCCGCCTCATCGGTAGCAAGTGCGCGACTGATAGCGTCGAGCAAGCTACGATGGTCAGCTGGTTTTTCTAGGAAATCAACAGCGCCCTGTTTTAACACACGTACGACCAACGGAATATCACCATGCCCGCTCAAGAAAATGACGGGGGGCAGATAACTATTATTGAGCTTGCTGCGACGAATGAGCTCATCGAATAATTCCAAGCCATTGGTTTCGGGAATCCGTACATCGACCAGTAAACAATTGAAGTGGCCAGGGTCGACATTCTCTAGAAAATCTTTAGCCCTTTCAAATTCACAGGTCGCCCAATCACGTGTCTCCAATAGCATGACGAGCGAGCCGCGCACGCTGGGGTCGTCGTCAATGATAGCGATTTTGGGTATCTGGACTTGTGAATTGTATTGGCTGCTTTGTGTAGACATACCGACTTTCTGTGCGGAAATCATAAGGTCACCGTGGGGGTAGGTTGCTAATTATTTGACGCTGATTGTTGCGCAAAGTTCAGCGAAAAATCTTGTTCTGATTGTTTTGATTTTATTGTTGATGTCGGTAAGGCCGATGGTGCGTTTTGTGCATTCAGGGGCAAGCGAAACTGAAAATTTGCGCCGCCATCTGGATTATTGTCCGCCCAGATTTTACCGCCGTGATTCTCGATAACTGTTCTACAGATCGCCAGACCCAATCCCATCCCCTCTGATTTGGTCGTGTAGAAAGCCTGAAACAATTTATCCGCTTCAACGATGCCGTGGCCACGGTCGATAATGCTAACGCTAACATACAGATTGTCTTGTTTGACAATGATTTTCAATTGTTGTTCGGCCCGGGTTGCGGCAGGTACTTCCGTCGAGTTTGCTGTCATGCTGGCAGCTTCCATCGCTTCTAAGGCGTTACGCATCAGATTGAACAGAACTTGTTTTAGCATGACCGCATCGCAATCAAGTATCAGCTCTTGGATTTGTGCATCTAATTGAATCGGTATCTGCTGACGTTTGGCCTGTGCTTCGATCAGTTCTATCGATTCATTGATCAAGCGTGGTAGCGAGTAGGGCTCATGCGGCGTTGCGCTTTTCTGTATCAGGCTACGCATACTGCGCATGATTTTTCCTGCACGACGCGATTCTTCGCCCATTTTCTCTATCGCCTGCCGGATTTTGGGTGATTGCATTTGCTCGGTTTGCAGTAGGCATTCTGCGGCAGCGGCATAGTTGGCGATGGCGGCTAAAGGTTGATTTAGTTCATGTGCCATGCCCGAGGCAAATTCGGCAAGGCTGGATAAGCGTGCAGTGTGCTGAATCAGTTCGTCGCGCTCGCGCAGCGCTTGTTGCGTAGCTTGACGCTCTTTGAGCCAACGTCGCAATAGACGAAGCAACCAGATGATAAGGAGGCCAAATAAGAGCACAGCAAGTGCCAAAGAAAATAAAAGCGTATCAAAATTTTGTGTTGCACGTATGCTGGTTTTCAAAGACAAGCCTGTATTCGCAGGTCCAAAGTCGAGTCGGTTAACTTCTTTACTGTGCGTGACGATACCGCCTTCACTGGGAGACAATTGTTTGTCGTTTCTATCAACCAGACTCAAATCATAGCGCTGCACAAACCACCACGGTACTTCTTGCGTGAGCAGTTTATCCAGGTCGTAGGTGACCAAAATTTGGCTCTCGCTGAGTGCCTCATTGGGATTGGGCATGGCGAGTACCCATAGTGGCGCAAATTGTTCTATGACCTTGCTGTAAGCGGTATTTTTTAAATTGCGGCTTTGATTGATCGCTTCGCTGACTAAAGGGTCGTTGAGGGGCGGTAAATTGCTAGGGCGTTGTTCATAGTCAGGCAGGCCTATGATGCGTTGATGATTCTTGTCAATCAATTCGACCGCGAGTATGGCATGATTTTCTTTGACCAAGCTATCGACTCGGTGCAGTAGTTCTTCACGTGAGGTGGCTGAATTGGGATCCAGATCAAGTGCCCAGTTTTGCAACATGACTTGGTGGGTTTCTAATTTATTGGTGATGATCTGTTCCATCCATAACAGATCGAGCGAAGATTGTCGTGCGGTCGCTGCACGTTTTTCGGCATACCAAAGCCAACCTAGTGTACTAGATACAAACAAGCCTACCGTCAAAAACAGCATCATGCCTATCCAGGTCCAGCGGTTGTTGAATAAACCAGGTCGCGCAAATCGCATCTTTTTCCCTAATTGCGTTGACGGTTTGTCGTGGGCGAATAATGAATACATCAAGGTAGCGTGTAATCTAACATTCGCGAGGCTCTTTTGCAAAAATGGGCTTGTATGGCTTGCTTCGTTGAGATGAACATCGTGTTTTAGTAGGCATGTTTTTGATTTTTGAGACATCACAAAAAAGAAAAGAAAAAAACGGCAAATTTCTCAGCGAAATTTGCCGTGTAAAGCCAGTTCGCAATACAGCTTCAGTTCTTTTTAAAACTGGTGCGACTTATCCAGTCTTTTTGCTGGTGCAATGGGGGTGACGCAGCAATGGAACTAATTGGTACAACGTCCTGGGGGAAGCCGATTCCAAGTTTCTTTCGCGTTACTTCTTTACCTGTTTTAGCTTTCTTTATCGCGTGATAGAAACACATAAGCTTGGAGCCTTATTGAGTCTTACTGAGCCTCATTTAGTTTTAAATTAGTAATTGACGGTGGCTCTAATCCCAAACATCTTTGGCGGATTGTAGCTATTGAAGGTGTAACCACCCGCATTGCCTTGTCCCATCCAATTTTTGACGATGTTATTGCTCAGATTAGTACCCCACAATTCCACGTTCCATTTGTCTTCCTGGCCGGCTAATTTCAAAGCTGCGGTCCAATTCGTGTACGCATCTTGGTAATCGCCGATGACAGGATTGTTCAAGTTACGCACTGAAAAATACATACGACTCTGATAGCGCATGCCGAACGAGGGTGTCAATATCCAACCATTGCTTAGTTCAATATCATGAGAATAGTTGATGGCATAGGAATACTTCGGCGCCATCGGTAGCTGATTGCCGACCACATCTCGGATTGCACGACCACGTTTGCTAGGGTCTGAACCTAAATAAAGTGGGGCGCATGGTTCTGCACCAAACTCCTGGCGGTAACCGCACATCCAGTTGTCATCGTAGGTGGGATACGATAAAACCTTGGAGTCGAGAACCGAGGCATAGCCGGAAAGAATACCACCACTCCAGGGTCGTGCTTTGTACTCGATTTCTAAACCTTGAATTCTGGAATTGCCGATGTTTTCGGTTTTCCATGCGGTGACAACATCGCAGGTTGGATTCCAATCTGGGCAAGTCTCATCAGCGCGTAGTTTTCTTTGGCCGACCGCGTTCATGCCAGTGACATGCATGTCGTTATACTTGGTATGGAAATAGACCACACTCAAATCTAACTTGTTGTTGAAGTGGCGACCTTTGTAGCCAATTTCAAAGTTCGTGGTGAGCTCAGGTTGATATTCAAGATAGCTATATTTTTGCTTACTACCATCAGTACAAGTACCACCACCGCAGGTATCGAATTTATCGCCGAATCCGCCCGGGCGATAACCTGTTGCTGCGGAGGCAAACACCATGGTCGCTTTATCGATATCGTATTGCAGGCCGAGGCGATAAGTTGGTTTTTCCCAACTCGCTTTATGGGTATTTACGACAGGCTCAGGAAATACACCGACGCCAGCAAATGGTCCCATGCCTAAAGTCAGATCAGTACCATTGTGCGGCGTGCCAGTGCCTGGTTCTTTGGGCACAAATTTCCCGTTGTAATACCACGGCGTATCGGCGCTCCACAGACCAGCGCTGATGCCGCCGAGGTCCTCGCGACTATCTTTGCTCATACGAAAGCCTGCGGTGGCCGATAACTGATCGGCCAATTTGATATCCGCTTGTGCGAACAGTGCTTTGGAATGTACCTGACGATCAGGCTGCGCATAAAATTGACCTTGAGGCATGCCCCAAGGCGCAGCGACCAGGTTATCTTGTGCAAAGTTGATCGCATTTTTTTCTGACATATTGAAGAAGCCCGCGACGTAGCGCCATTGATCAAAATTTTGCTTGATCTGAATTTCATTGACCAGCGAACGATAATTGGAGTCCAACGTGTAACTGGCCCAATCGAGCGCATGCTGGGCGCCCCAATTGCCCCATGGCTCCATCACACCGACGTCGGATGCAAGGAAAGACTGACCGCCATCATCATCGTGATTCTGAGCGCGTTTTTGTACTGCGTAAGCGACTTTGTATCCTAGCTCAGTTTGTGGTGAGAGTTTCCACACCAGATTACTGCGATAGGTGTCGATGCTCATGTCCAGTTTGCCTGGTACATTGATCTTGGCGTACCACTGACCTTGTGGTCCGCAAGCGAAACGAGTACCGGCGGCCATTTTGCAGTCTTTTAGACCAACATCGCCGGCGCCGGAATTTTGATAATGTTCAAAACCGCCCGTCCATTCCCAATCTTTGTGAATCGCCCAACGTGCTGTCAGTCGCGTCGCCCATTGGTCGGAATTGGAGTAATAGTCCTTCGGGGATAGCACACGATTCAAGCGCTGATCCACATCAGGTTTGCCATCGGGGGTGAAATTGGCGCCACCATGTCCATCGGAAAGTAGCACACCTCTATCACTCAAATCACGTTCTTGTTTGATATAGCCATCACGTTTATCCACCATCACTGCGGCACGTAAAGCAAAGTTATCACTGATGCCAAAATTGTAGACTGAGCGTATTTCCTTACCGTTATAGTTGGCGAGGTTGAGTGAGCTCCAGCCATAGTTGGTTTTGAATTCTGGTTTGGCAGGCAAAATATTCACCACGCCCGCCGTTGAGTTGCGGCCAAATAAAGTCCCTTGTGCGCCGCGCAAAACTTCGACTTGATCCAGATCGAACATCAACGCCAGCGAGCCTTGTGGGCGCGGCGAATAAATGCCATCGATATGAATACCGACGGCCGGATCACCAATTTCCGTAAAGTTGGTGGAGGTTACGCCGCGGATAGAGACCAAAACCCCAGAGTCGCCGTTAGATAAACCAAACTGCACATTAGGAATCGCACCGCTCAAATTCAGTAATTCTTTCACATTGGCGCGTATTAAATCTTCGGCTTTAAGTGCTGTCACGGCCACTGGCGTTTTTAGTAAAGACGTCGCTTGACGCGTGGCACTGACGATGATTTCTGGGATAGTTTCTTTCTTGTTGTCCTCAGTTTTATTCGTGCTATTTTGCGCACTGGCTGTTTCTTGAGCGTCGGCTTGAAAACTGAGTAGGGTGCAAGCACTGGCAATAGCCAAATGCATGATGCTTCGTGAAGTTCTGAGGCGGGGCATTTTTGCTCTCTCGAAAGTTGGGTCGGTCTGTCATAAATATCGAGCCAATTGAATTCCCCAATGCGCCCGATGCGAAGCTCATTGCTGATGAATTTATTCAGTCCACTTGTTGACAATGAGGCTTGTCGTAGTTTTATCTTTGTTGACCTTAGTCGCAATTCAGAAATTTACTCTTGCCCCTAAGTGAATTTACTTAGTGCTTCTTAGTCAGGGCTGTCCCATCTAAATATTCATTGACTCAATCGAGAGAGAAAAGTCAAAACCCCTTGACGCCGAGGCGCTGAGATGCCGAGGCGCGCCGAGAATTGCCAATGTTTGCTCGATTTTCTCTAATTTCTTAGTGGTGAGCTAAAGAGGAAATAAAACTTGGTACCGTCTTTGTCCGCGTCTCAGCGTTGAGGGATTTTGTGAAACAAGGAACGTCATTTGTTTGACGAATGTCGCTTTAATGATAAATTTTTGAGCGGCAATTCAATTTGTGGTGGAGTGGTAAAAAATTACGCAGCTTGGCCGCGTAAAGGTGAATTCAAATTAGCGCAAAGCTGACAAATCAGCTGGTGGTTCATCACCCGCTAGTACGCCCGCGCCGCCAGCGAGGCCTTCACCTTTACGTACCAGATAGTCGGTGTGTTCATATACATTCGGACAGCCGGTTTCGGCGATTAAGGTTTTGACGATCGCGACTTTCCAGGCGTCCACACCCGCTGCTTGGAACTGACAGCTCAAATAACCCGCATCCAGTGCGTGATAATCGACAATCAGACCCGGCAAACGATCTTCTTCTGCATTGATCAGTCTTTGCGGCTTACCCGCTTGTGCTGTAAGTGGCAAGTGCTTGGCGAGTGCAGCTTGGATCCTGCGTTTGAACATAGCGTGATCGACCGCCTCGGCTTCATCAAAACTCCATACCCGGGCGCGGATTTGTGATTTGGGGCTCCAGCCTGCTCTTGCCAAAAACTGCCCTGAAGAAGAACGAACTAAGGCGGTGGCGCCAAACTTCATTTTTTCATGAAACTTACCATCGACGCGTTCTATGGCTGACAAGTAGATCCAGGGATCGCCTGCTAACAGGCTTTTTTCCTTGCCTTGTTTGATGGTGATGATGAGCATGGGTACCTCGGAGAAAAATAGTGGGCGGCATGAAATCGCCATAGAGCTCAAGTATACACGTCGGTTTCAAACTAGCACCTTTTTTGATTCGGAAATCGTGCGCCGGATGAAATAGGAAACTTTTCACTAAGCGTCATTGACCTTAGATGGACATAACTTAACGTGTAGATAAAGCCTCTTTACGCGTAAATATTGTTAGAGAAATTTTTTGTTTGGGTATTTTTCTTGGTTTCTTATGTTTTTTATTGGCACGTATGTTGCTATGTTTTGATTGTGGTCTTACAGAATCACTCAGCTTGACAACGCAATTTTCTGTAAATCGAAACCAGGATAAATGGAGGGCATCAATGTATTCCTTAGAACAGTCGTCACAAAATTTGCATCGTCATCAAGAACTATTCTTATATATATCGGTTTTTCTCACAGGCTTTGAGCGTGTGGAGCTAGAAGGAACGGGTATGACAGATCAGTACTTCAATACGATTTGTCAGGAATCAAGTGCAGAGAATTTGGAAAATTTTTTTGCCGAAGTCGCTGCAATTACACTTCAGGCACAAGGAGGCGAAGAGAAATTACTAGCCTTGATCGCTTCGAATCTGATTCCCAATTCTAGTTATCAGGGACTAGCCAAAAATATTATTTATATGTGGTACACCGGCCAATGGGAACCGACAGTAAATAATCCGAATGCCAATTTGCAGCAAGTACGCAATATCAGCGCCAATGCCTATATTCAGGGGTTGATGTGGCCTGCGGCGCAAACCCATCCGCCGGGGGCAAAGCAACCTGGTTATGGTTCTTGGGCGCATATGCCATTGTAGAAATGAGTTTGGAAGAGTGGGCGATGCGACTTGCTTGCGCCTTGTTCTCGTGACTCTTTAGCCAATCTGAATAAGTGAGTGAATGATGACGCATAACTACGATGTGGTAATTGTTGGCAGCGGCATTGCCGGTGCTGTTCTGGCTAAGACCTTAAGCCAGGCAGGCAAATCGGTATTGATGTTGGAGGCTGGCTTAGAGGCCGGTATGGCATTAGATGCTGAGCTTGCCTACCAAAACTATCAATACTATTTGCAGACGTTTTACAGTAAAGCAAATAAGGCCACTAATGGGCCTTATCCCGATATCAAAGATGCTGAGTCGCCTGATGTCCTAGAAATTCAAGCCAAGACGCCGTATGACACGGGTTATTTAGTACAGATGGGACCTTTGCCTTTTGCCAGTGACTGTCTACGTGGCGCGGGTGGGACGACCTTACATTGGTTAGGCAATGTGCCGCGTATGTTACCCAATGATTTTCGTATGAATACTTTATATGGGCAGGGTGTGGATTGGCCGATTAGCTATGAGGATTTAAAACCTTATTACGACATGGCAGAAAATGAAATTGGTGTCGCCGGTGATGTCGCAGCGCAGCTTGGGCCAGACATGACTCGAGCTAATTATGGTGAGCACTATGTCTTCCCCATGCAGAAAATTCCACAAAGTTTTCAAGACCAAGTGTGGATGAAACATACGCAAAATTTGACGGTCACCTTGGATGGGGTTCCTTACAAACTAAGTTGTATCAGTATGCCACAAGGGCGTAATTCCATACCTAACCCTCAGTATCATTTTGGCGCAGTTCAATGGGATAAAGCGCAACAAAAGCTGGTGTTGCCTTTGACGAAAAGCAAGTATCAGGTAGTCGGTTCGATATGGAGTCCATATACCGGGGAACGCTGTGAAGGGAATGCCAGCTGCGTACCGATTTGCCCTGTACAGGCCAAATATAATGCCTTAAAAACGCTCAAAAAATCGGATATGGCTAAGCTGGAAATTCGTACCCAAGCGGTCGCATCTGAACTGATGCTAGATCCACAGACAAAAGAAATTCGCGGCGTCGTGTACAAGAAATATGCCCATGGTGATGCGCCGCAATATCATACCGAAGTAGTGCAAGGAAAAATCTATGTCCTGGCTGCAAGTGCCTTAGAAAATGCCAAGCTTTTACTGGCTTCAAATGTCGCAAATTCCAGCGATCAGGTGGGGCGTAATTTGATGGATCATCTGGTTTTGCTGACTTGGGGCCTGTTCCCTGAAAAAGTGTTTCCTTACCGTGGTCCCGGTTGCACTACCTATATTCCAACTTTTCGCGATGGTGATTTTCGTAAAGATTTTGCTGCATGGATTTCTCCGCTTGATAACTGGGGTTGGTCATGGCCCACTTTTGCACCTGCGACAGATGTCAGCAATGCCTTGGCGAAAAATATTTTTGGTAAAAAACTGCGTCAACACATCAATGACATCGTGCCGCGTCAAGTCTTACTGCACTTCGAATGTGAACAAACACCGGAGCCCAGTAATCGTATGACGATAGACCCCAAATATAAAGATCAACTGGATAATTACCGACCCGTGATTCACTACGACGCTTCAGCCTACATGCGCAAATCTTTTAAAGCAGCGAAGCAAGTGTCGGATCAGATTTTCGCCGCGAATAAGATCCAAGATTTCACTGAATACAATCCCGATGAGGCTGATTTTGTGACTTGGGAAGGGCGCGGTTATACCTTCCGTGGTGCAGGTCATATCGTCGGTACTCATCGCATGGGAAATGACCCTGCCAGCTCTGTGGTAAAGCCTAGCCAGCAAACCTGGGATCATCCCAATCTCTATCTGGTCGGTTGCGGCAATATGCCAACACTGGGCACCTCCAATCCCACCTTAACGATGACAGCGCTGACCTTCATGGCAGCTGAAAATATCCTAAAACAATTAGCGGAGTGAACAATGACACAGTCTATTCAATTGACTATTGATAATGGTAATGGCCGCCGTCGTCACCAATTATTGCCACCGGATTTGCCTGTCGAACAAGCTGGTTCGATTAAGACGATTGCGTCTTTACGCCAGCATTTACAAACCGCTGTCGAGTTGGAGCATTCAACCATTCCTCCTTATTTGTGCGCGCTGTACTCTATCGACGCGGTAAGCAACGAGTTTGCTTACCGCACTATACAAAGCGTCGTGATGGAAGAGATGCTACATATGCTACTGGCGGCAAACATCTTGAACGCGATAGGCGGCGCACCGGCGATTAATAAGCCGAAGTTTATTCCGGAATATCCTACTTATCTACCACACAGCAATGAGGCTTTCCTTGTCCCACTGCAAAAATTCTCTCCTGATTGCATGAATGTGTTTTTGCAGATAGAACATCCTGCAGCGCATTGCGCACCTCCGGAACCAAATCATTACGCCACAATAGGTCAGTTTTATGCGGCCATTAAACACGCCTTACGCCACTTGAATCATACGACGCCTGGCGGTATTTTCACTGGTGATGCTAATCGTCAAGTAACACCGGATCACTATTATGGTGGTGGCGGGAAATTAGTCGCGGTGCATAATCTCGATGATGCGATTTTGGCGATTAATGAAATTATCGGACAAGGTGAGGGCATGAATGGCTCTATCGTCGATACCGATCATGCCCTATTTGGCGAGCAGATTGAATACGCACATTACTTCAAATATATGGAGGTAATGTATGAACGTCGCTATCTGCCGACAGACAGCGCGCAATCGCCTCCCACTGGTCCTGCGGTGGCGGTGAACTGGAATGCCGTATCCGATATGCAAGAGAATCCTAAGATGGGTGATTACAAAAAAGGCTCGGACCTCTGGCAAAAAACCTATGAATTTAATTATTCCTATATGCAGCTACTCAATCAATTGCATCTGGCATGCAATGGTGAGCCACAAGCCTTGATGCAGGCGATTCCCGTGATGTATGACCTCAAATACAAAGCTTTGGAATTAATGCAGATACCGACCGCCAACGGAAAGATGGCCGGTCCTAGTTTTGAGTATGTTGTGATATAGGGATTTCCCCCTGTTAGAAAAACCTTAAACGGCTTGTGCCGCCAATAAACCACTACGCACAGCTGCTTCCAGCGTTGCGGGGTAAGCACCTGCCGTGTAATCCCCTGCGATCAGTAAACCAGGAAATCTAGTGCGATTCTCTGGCCGATGTAAGTTGGGTGTGCAGGCAAAGGTCGCGCGTTTTTCAGTGATAACTTGGGTCCATTCTGGCATGAATAATTCAGGTATTTGTAATTGTTCAGCGAGTTGTTTTGCTATTGCTTGTGCCAGCGTTGAATGATCATTCTGTATTGCATCGCTTGATGCGCTTACGACGACTGCGAATAGGCCGGCTTGTTCTGGATTGAGATGACCACGATCAAAGACGAATTGTCCCCAATACCCTAGCTGAGGATGATCTGCCAAAGCAAAAAAAGCTCTTTCTAACTTGAGCTCTGGTGCATATTGTAAATAGCAAGTGGTGATTGCTTCGTAACTAAAATCAGGGAAGCTAACCGATTCTGAATCGCTTGCAGCATTATTTCCAACGCCAGCAAGCAGGCGTTGACATTGCGTTGCACTGGTAGCGACGATAATGCTGTCAAATTCCTTATCTGCTTCAGGAAATTCATCTAAAAGCCAGGTCCCATGATTTGTTGGGCGCAGCGTTTTGATATTGAGCCCCGTGAACACTTGTCCCTTGTGTTGTTGCAGGTAATTTGCTGCGGCATCCGGCAGCAAGCGGCTTAAGTCGACACGTGGAATTAACATGTCCGAGGCAGCACGTTTTGCGCCTAAGCTATCACGTAACACATTTAAAAAGACTTGAGCAGATGCGCGTTCTGGAGGTGTATTCAGGGCCGCAATGCAAAGTGGTACCCACATTAAGCGACAAAGACGTTCAGTTTGTTCGTAGCGTTCTAATAGCTCACTGACAGTACAATCGTGATTCAGTTGCCAATCCATCCAGCGGGCGGTCGTTGAGAAACGGGCCAAGGCCATTTTGTCATCACGATTAAGACCTTTTGCATTGATAAGCGCAGTAAGCAAATGTAAGGGTGCTGGCAATTTGGGAGCAATAAATTGCATGCCAGTTTGGCGCGGGTACACCATTTGTAAAGGCAGGCGCAGCAATGCTTGCTTTAGATCGATTTTCAGGAAACGCATCAAATCCAGACATGCTGTATACGCACCGAGCATGATGTGTTGACCATTATCGAGTTGCTGCCCATGGATTTCTACTGCGCGTGCACGCCCACCCAATCGCCGTGCAGCCTCTATCAAAGTAACTTGGTGGCCTTGCTTACAAAGCGTGACAGCCGCGGCGCAGCCTGCCCAGCCTGCACCGATGACGGCGACACGCTTTGTTTTTGTTTGCACGCGAAACTTAACCACGGATATACGTCTTCCACGCTAACCAAAGCTTACGGATAGGCGTGAGTGAAATTCTCTGCTTGAGTACCTGGAATTGATCCTGCTGAATTTCAACTAATAGAGCACGATAAATGGCTGCCATGATTAAGCCTGTGCGTTGCGCACGCCTGTCTTCCTCAGGCAATAAAGCAAACGCTTCATCATATAATTTTTGAGTACGCTCGTACTGAAACTGCATCAGTTTAGTAAATTGTTCGCTATGCTTGGCATTGAGAATGTCGCTAGCGGGAACATTGAATTGTTGCAGCTCATTGACCGGCAGATAGATTCTGCCTTTGCGCGCATCTTCACCGACATCACGAATGATATTCGTCATCTGAAATGCCAATCCCAATTTTTCGGCAAATTGTTTAGTTTGCGGATTTTTGATACCAAAAATACTGGCGGATAAGATTCCCACTACACCGGCCGCGTGCCAGCAATATTTTTGTAATGCGATGAAATCCAGATAGCGGTTCTGGTTCAGATCCATTTCCATGCCATCGATGATTGCGAGTAAATGAGCACCTTCTAGTTGATAAGTGCTCATATGGGGTAGCAGCGCATTCGTCACAGGGTGGCTAGGGTTATTATGCAGCATGGCCTGAACTTCTTTGCGCCACCATGCGAGCTTGCTGCGTGCGACCGCTTCATCGCTGCAATTATCGACCACGTCATCGACTTCACGGCAAAACGCATACAGTGCGGTGATGGCACGGCGTTTTTCCTGAGGTAAAAAAAGGAAGCTGTAATAAAAACTGGAGCCGCTCTGAGCGGCTTTTTCTTGGCAATATTCGTCTGGAGACATGCGAAAGCTGAGCTGATTAGATTCTTGGGCACTTATTTCAAATGGAATAAAGTGGGAATGAGGCGTAATCCTAACCGACAAGCGCAGATCGCACAAACCATTACAAAATTGTCTGGTAGTCTTTTCTTACAATATATAGACAAAAAAATGCCTCGGGCATGTTGTACAATGCGAGCTTATTTTCATGTGTTCGAGTCGGAGACGAGCTCGAAATCTGGCTAAAGCCGCTTTAAAGGTAGAGTGATCTTGATTAAATTGAATAAAAAATTGGCGATTATCGGTTCTGCATTAGTCGTGGCACTGGTAGGTTGTGGTGGCTTTGTGTACACAACGGTCGGTGGTTCTGTGAAAGGCTTAACGACTGATGGAAAAAGTACTTTGGTGTTAATTAATGACGCTAGCTATAGTCAGACCTTAACAGCTGATGGTACTTTTGCTTTTAAGGTGGCAAGTAATGCCGCTTACAATATTTCTGTTTATTCGCAACCCAATCCGGTCAATTGCACGGTGGTAAATGGCTCAGGTAGGATGACCAGTGAGGCACCGAATACCAGTATTGCAGTCAATTGCGTCCCAAACATTCCCTTAAGCGGAAATCTCTCCGGACTTGATAGTTCAAAATCGCTGCAGTTGGCTGTGAACGACATTCAACAAACGGTTATTACAGCAAATGGGGCCTTTGATCTGCAAACTTATATTGTGGATAAAAAGACTTATGACGTGAAAGTGTCGATACCACCAGCATCGCAGGTGTGCACCGTTCTAAATGGTACAGGTACTGCAAACATTAATAACTTGCCAGCAGCAAAGAATATCGCCATTAATTGTGTCGCGGGAATACCTGTTGGCGGTACTTTGGCGGGTTTGAAAGTAGGTACTGCATTGGGCTTAACGAATAACGGCACGGATGTTCGTACCATGCTTGCGGATGGCGTGTTCACCTTCAATTTCAGTTTGTTGGATGGTGCCGCTTATGATGTGCAAGTATCCACACAACCTACGGGTCAAAAATGTACGGTGACGAATGGTAGTGGCAAAGTAAGTGCGGCTGCGCCTGACGCATCGCAAAAAATCTCTGTGGCTTGCGTCGCGACTTAACGTTAAAGCATACGCTAAGTTTAGTTAGCGTTAGAAGAGTTAAAAGCCAGGGTATCCCTGGCTTTTTTATTGAACACTAATTAAGACACTCATAGTTACTTATAGGCACTCAAGCCGACCGGCTTGATTGAAATAAAAGATATCTTCATGTTTGAACCCCCATTGACCACCTTTTAGTCGGACAAAGGGTTCAAAGCTGAAAAAATCAACTTCGGATAAGGCGAGGTGATTATTGGATTGTATAAATTGGCGTAACTCGCGCTGACTTTCCAAGCTGTGCCCCACATTGCTACGAAAATCTAAGTTCACAAAACCGCTCTCGCGAATCCGCACATTAGTCCATTGAAAGAGCTGATGAAAACTGACTTCAGGTCTTAGCCATCGCATCATTTCTTCATGTAACTGTGCCAGAAAACGCAGGCCATTACGATACTCTAAAGTCTTGGGTTGTTCTACATAAGAGCCGAATTCAAATGCGAAGGTTCGCGAATAATCACCCCATACGTCATTTTTTGCAGGGCTAAGATCAATGCTGATCAGGTTTTTCCCGCCCAATTTTTCTTCGCTGGCTTGATATTGTTTTCCTGAGATAGAAAGGCAACTGCGACTTCCCGCCAAAACCAATGCCGGGCAGTCGTAATACCAAGTATCAGGGTAGCCAGATTGGCACAATAAGTCATGCGCTTTCTGCGCGATACTTTGTTCGCTATCATCAATGCTTAATAAAGCAGGCAGGCGCGCCATTGCTGATTTTGCAGCATCCTGTACCTGACGATAGTGCTTGATCTGCTCTAGGCTGGGCATAATTCAATCTTAGTATGACTTCTTTGCCATTTTACACTCAGACCCGTCGAGTGGGAATTTACATTTTCAAAGCTTTCCACAAGAGTAGAGGTGCGTCAGTTTTTAAAATTCGTGGTCGCTGATGAAATATGTCTCCCTTTACTCGTTCTATTTTTTCTAGTATGCGGAGACCACCTTGCACTACTAAGCGCAATTCAAAGCCGAATCGACCAGGTACTCGTCTGCAGAGCTGGCTGCCATCGAGCATCATTTGGCGCGTACGTTGAATCTGAAATTGCATTAGCTCTTGCCATGCATTTGAATTGAGCTTTTGTATGCCGAGGTCTATCTCAACCTCACTTATGCCGAAGTGCAATAGGTCTTCTTGCGGAATATAAACACGCTGTTTTTGCCAGTCGATAGCGATATCTTGCCAAAAGTTAATCAACTGCAGAGCACTACAAATTTGATCCGAGCAGCGCAAGTTTTCTTCGGTATCAGCATGAAATAGTCTTAACATAATACGACCTACCGGGTTGGCCGAGTGCTGGCAATAGGCAAGCAGGCTAACAAAATCTACGTAGCGTTTGGTATGAATATCCTGTTTGAATGCCGTCAGCAAGTCGAGCAAGGCGGGAACAGGGAGATGGTGAAGTCGAATAATTTCGCCTAAGTCTTGAAAAAGAGTTTGGTCGCTGCGACCACCGGCAGCAATCAAATGCAATTGATCTTCGTAGTTTTGTAAATCCGAAAGGCGTTGTTCGTCGCTGGCGTCACCTTCATCAGCTATGTCGTCGGCACTCCTGGCAAAAGCATAAATTGTGCGCACCGCAGGGCGCAAATGGGAGGGAATCAGCCAGGAGGCAACCGGAAAGTTTTCGTAATGATTGATTGTCATAATGGCATTTGAAAATAAATGACTCGAAAGTCATTGGCTTTTAAAAGATTCATCATTATAATTACTTACCCGTGAGTCAGTAATTTAATTGCGCTTCGTTTTTTAATCTGAGATAGACTTTTTATAATGCGGAAAAAGATATTTGAAGCCAATTATCGATGCCAGCTTTGCTTTGTGTTCTTATCATGTTGAGCTCCTTGGCCTATTTTTTGCCTATTTTGCACAAATCGCTGATAAAAGCTGCACTCCCGCGTAGATTGTAAATGGTATAGAAGACTGAATATTTAGTTCGACTGTCAGTTGATTGTTGTCGGTGATCATCCGCCTGAAATCGATCAAGCGAGTTTCGAACACAGCTTAAAAATTTCCCCGAGTGCAGCGCATAGGCGTTGCGCCATATGCATAGTGACGGAATAGTAAAGGAAAAACCCGTGTCAAATTCTCCATTGATCCCCACCTCTGTCTTGAAAACATCAAGTCAATCTCGTTCGCTACTCACACTTTTGTCCGTGTTAGGTATGGTAACTATGTTGAGCCTAAGCGCTTGCAGTAAAAAAGTCGAAAAGACCGAAGATATTCGGCCAGTCCGAGCTTTGCAAGCTGTGATGGAAGGGAGTGAAATTGCTACCGAATTTTCCGGTGAAGTACGTCCGCGTATAGAGTCTCGTTTAGGATTCCGGGTTCCAGGCAAAATTGTGGCGCGTAAAGTGGATGTCGGTACAATCGTGAAACGAGGCCAGGTTTTGATGCAGCTAGATCCACAAGATTTGCTGCTAGGACAGGCGCAAGCTAAGGCTGGATTAAGTGCAGCCGAAAGTAACCGCGATCTGGCAAAAGCAGAATTAAAACGCTACCAAGAATTACGTGAAAAGAATTTTGTCGCGCAAGCGGTATTAGATGCAAAAGAAACGGCGTTCAGAGCGGCGCAGGCGAGCTATGATCAGGCAAAA
This sequence comes from Undibacterium sp. GW821-FHT11H02, assembly GCF_058808015.1. Lineage (NCBI taxonomy): Bacteria > Pseudomonadati > Pseudomonadota > Betaproteobacteria > Burkholderiales > Oxalobacteraceae > Undibacterium > Undibacterium sp. GW821-FHT11H02. Next base: position 260,671 of record NZ_JBXARG010000004.1, read on the forward strand.
GCAGGATTGTCGAATCAGTCGAATCAAGCCTCATATGCTAGTTTGGTGGCCGACGTTGATGGCGTTGTGACAGGTATTGATGCCGAGGTTGGACAAGTGGTCGCGGCAGGTTCGCCAGTCGTTCGTGTCGCAAAAACAGGTGAGCTTGATGTAGTGGTTGGCATCCCAGAAGATAAAATTAATAGCATACGCAATATGTCTGACGTTAAAGTACGTATGTGGGCAAATCAAGGTGAAGTGATTGCTGCCAAGTTGCGCGAATTATCGCCGATTGCAGACCCGGTAACGCGTACTTTTACCGCCAAAGTGGCTTTGTCTCCTACGGTAAAAGATGTGCGCTTGGGCATGACGGCGATGGTGTCGTTTGGGATGAAAAATCCACATGCGATGGTGCGTTTGCCTTTAACTGCTTTGTTGCAAGAAAAAAATGTCAATTCCGTCTGGGTGGTTGAGTCTGGTGCGGTGAAATTAGTGCCTGTGCAATTGGGCGGTACGATTGGTGAAGATGTGTTGATTGCCAGCGGTGTTAGTTCTGGGCAGATGGTCGTTACTGCGGGTGTGAATTTGCTCAAAAACGGTCAAAAAGTCAAAATTTTGGGCGTTGAAGCAGCAAGTGATGCTAGCAACCCAGCGGTCATGGCAGCGAATGCAAGTGGAGTTGCTAAATGAGTCAAGTCAATCAGCAATCTCCAGGCGATAAGCCTGAGCACAAATCTGAGGGATTTAATCTATCCCGTTGGGCACTTGAACATATTCCTTTAACCCGCTATTTAATGGTTGCATTGTTACTGGGCGGAATTTTTAGTTTCGGACGTTTGGGGCAAGACGAAGATCCACCGTTTACGTTTAGAGCAATGGTGGTGCGTGCCGTGTGGCCTGGGGCTACCGCTTTGCAAATGGCAGATCAGGTGACCGATAAGTTAGAGAAGAAATTACAAGAAGCACCATATGTCGACAAAATTCGCAGTTACTCCAAACCTGGCGAAACATTGATTATTTTGCAGTTGCGTGAGTCAACGCCACCTAAAGAGACTGCTCAAACCTGGTATCAGGTGCGTAAGAAAATTGGAGATATCAAAGGTACCTTGCCGGCGGGTGTAGTCGGTCCCTTCTTTAATGATGAATTTGGTGATACTTACGGTTCAATTTTTGCGATTTCTGCCGATGGCTTTACCTACGAAGAAATGCGTGAGTACGCGGATTTCGTGCGCCAGCAATTTTTGCGTATTCCTAAAGTCGCCAAAGTCGAAATGTTCGGCGTACAAGAAGAGAAAATTAATATCGAATTTTCTCAGAAAAAGTTTTCGCAATTAGGTGTGCCATTTGAAACCGTGGTTGCGCAAATTAATTCACAAAATTCTATAGAAGGTACGGGTGTACTAACGACATCGGCGAGTAATTTGCAAGTCCGTATCTCGGGTGCTTTGCTGACCGTCAAAGATCTTGAGAATCTGCAATTGCGTGCCAATGGAACTACCTTCCGTTTAGGAGATTTTGCGGTTATTAAGCGCGAGTACAAAAATCCACCTGTCGATAAAATGCGATTCAATGGCAAGGAAGTGATTGGTCTCGGTATCTCTATGGAGAAGGGCGGCAATATTATCGAGCTTGGTAAGCATTTGCAAACTGAAGTTGCCACGATCAAGTCGCAACTACCGGTCGGCATACAATTAGATCGTGTTTCTGATCAACCTAAAATTGTTGCGTCCTCAGTTGGCGAATTCGTTAATACTTTGATCGAAGCAGTGGTGATCGTTCTTGCTGTCAGCTTCTTGTCTTTGGGTTTGCATACCAAGCCCTGGCGGCTCGATATTTGGCCCGGTTTAGTCGTCGGTTTGACGATACCGCTGGTGTTAGCGGTAACCTTCTTGTTTATGCGTATGTTGAACATCGATCTGCATAAGATATCGCTAGGTGCCTTGATTATTGCACTGGGCTTGTTGGTCGATGATGCCATTATTGCCGTCGAAATGATGGTGAGAAAAATGGAGGAAGGGTTCTCGCGTTTTGATGCCGCGACCTTTGCCTACACATCGACAGCCATGCCTATGCTCACCGGTACCTTAATTACGGCTGCGGGCTTTTTACCTATCGGTTTGGCGGAGTCAGCGGCGGGTGAGTACACCTTTTCGATGTTCTCGGTCAATGCTTTGGCTTTGTTGATTTCTTGGTTGGCCGCCGTATTATTTACGCCTTACCTTGGCTATCTTTTGTTGAAAGTGAAACCGCATGCTGGTGCGGATGGTCATCATGAATTATTTGATACACCGTTTTATACCCGTTTCCGTGCGCTGGTGAATTGGTGTGTGACTTGGCGCAAGACGACGATTGTGATTACCCTGGCAGTTTTTGGACTTGGTGTATTTGGCTTTAAATTTATTGAGCAACAGTTCTTTCCAGATTCTAGCCGTCCAGAATTAATGGTGGAATTGTGGTTGCCTGAGGGGTCTTCCTTTGCAGCGACAGAGGCCCAAGCGAAGAAGTTTGAAGCCTTTATTCAAAAGCAGCAGGGCGTGGAAAGTGTGACTAGTTATGTCGGTACAGGTAGTCCACGTTTTTATTTACCATTGGATCAGATTTTTCCACAAACGAATGTGACACAAATTGTTGTGTTGCCAAAAGATTTGAAAGCGCGCGAAACTTTGCGCCTGAAAATCACGCAGGCTTTTAAGGAAGATTTCCCTGAAGTTCGTGGTCGCGTTAAACTTTTGCCAAATGGTCCACCAGTGCCGTATCCGGTTCAGTTCCGTGTTACAGGTTTGGAAGTGGACAAGGTCCGTGAAGTTGCGGATCGCGTCAAAGCGGTGATGCGTGCCAATCCAAATGCGATCGGTGTTAACGATAACTGGAACGAGTCAGTAAAAGTCGTACGCATCGATATGGATCAAGATAAGTTGCGTGCGCTGGGAATTACATCTCAAACTGTGATGCGTGCAGCAAACACGATCTTGACAGGCACCACCGTTGGGCAGTTTAGAGAGTCAAATAAGTTGATCGATATTGTTGTCCGTCAGCCAGTTGATGAACGATCCACAGTACAGGCTTTGAGTAATGCAAACATTCCTACTGTAGGCGGCAAAACAGTACCCTTATCGCAAGTGGCACGCATAGGCTTGGCTTGGGAGCCAGGTGTGGTGTGGCGTGAAGGGCGTGAATGGGCGGTGACTGTGCAATCTGATGTTGCGGACGGCATACAGGGACCAACCGTGTCTTCGCAAATTAATCCTAAATTAGATGCGATCAGAGCGAGCTTGTTGCCAGGCTATAAAATTGAATTGGCAGGTGCTGCAGCAGATAGTGGTAAAGCGCAAGAATCGATTGCCGCAAATGTGCCTTTGGTGATTTTTATTATCTTCACTTTACTGATGTTGCAACTACATAGCTTCTCACGTGCAGTATTGGTGTTCTTGACCGGTCCTTTAGGCGTAGCCGGTGCAGCAATGGCTTTACTACTTTTGCAAAGACCATTTGGTTTCGTGGCGCAATTAGGGGTAATTGCCTTGTTCGGCATGATTATTCGCAATTCCGTCATTTTGATTGATCAGATTGAGCAAGACCGAGAAGCGGGTGTGCCAGCTTGGGATGCAATTGTTGAGGCTGCGGTTCGCCGTTTCCGTCCGATTATTCTGACAGCTGCCGCAGCGGTATTGGCGATGATACCTTTGTCACGGTCTGTCTTTTGGGGGCCTATGGCAGTGGCGATTATGGGCGGATTGATTATTGCAACTGCATTAACTTTGTTGTTCTTGCCAGCCTTGTATGCGGCTTGGTTCCGAATTAAGAAGGTTTAAATAGTAGTTTGAAAGAGCGCTTAGGTTGGCTGGAAAAATCATTCGTGTGCCTTGCTTTAGGTAATGTGGAAAGAGCGTTTTATCGCGTGTAATTGACAGGCTTTGATAAAAAAATCGTCGTCAAAGTTGGTAAAAATAAGTGCTTTAAGCGTTCTTTCTAATTCGATTACAAAAAAGACGAGACAAGCAGTAAGAAAATCCAGTAGAATAGTCGGCTGAAGTTGAAATGCCACAATGCTAGTTATGGGCGACAATGCAATTTAAGTCGCCCTTTGCTTTTGTTGGAAGGCATGCTCATCCCGCGAGGATGGCGAAATTGGTAGACGCACCAGGTTTAGGTCCTGACGCCAGCAATGGTGTGGGGGTTCGAGTCCCCCTCCTCGCACCACAGACTCTTTATATTTGGACGATTTTCATGGCAACTGCAGTCGAAACTTTAGAAAAATTAGAACGTCGTATTACGCTCACATTCCCGATTTCAGAAATGCAACCGGAAATTGAGAAGCGTTTAAAAGTACGTGCTCGTTCAGCAAAGGCGCCTGGCTTCCGTCCAGGAAAAGTGCCGATGAAAATGGTCGCGGCTCAATATGGCTATCAAGTTGAAAATGAGGTGCTCAACGAGAAGGTGGGCATCGCTTTCAGCGAAGCAGTTAAAGAAAATAACTTGCGAGTTGCTGGCTATCCACGTATTGAACCTAAGAAAAGCTATTCTGAAAACTACTTTACTTTTGATGCCACTTTTGAAGTGTATCCAGAAGTTGTTGTAGGTGATTTGTCTGGTGTTGAAGTGACTCAGGTTAAAACTGATGTAACTGTTGCCGAGATCGACAAGACAATCGATATTTTGCGCAAGCAACGCGTGCATTTCCACGTTAAAGGTGAGCAAAGTGCGCACGGCGATGGCGGTGCGGATCAGTCTGCACAAAATGGCGACCGCGCTACGGTTGATTTCGTTGGTACGATAGACGGCGTTGAATTTGCTGGCGGTAAAGCAGAAGCGTTTGCTTTCGTCTTAGGTGAAGGGCGCATGTTGCCAGAATTTGAAGCGGCAACTTTGGGCTTGAAAGTAGGCGATTCTAAAGTGTTCCCACTAGCTTTCCCTGAAGATTACCATAGCAAAGATGTGGCTGGTAAAACTGCCGAGTTCACGGTTACTCTGACAAAATTGGAGTGGGCACATTTGCCTGAGGTTGATGCTGAATTCGCAAAAATGTTGGGCGTAGAAGATGGCGACCTGGCAAAAATGCGTAACGACATCAAGGATAATCTTGAGCGCGAAGTTAAAGGCCGCGTTAAAGCAAAGACCAAAGACAGCGTCATGGATGCTTTAGTCAAAGCAGTGGAATTTGATGCTCCAGTAGTGTTGATTGAGCAAGATGCAGAGCGTTTAGCTGAAATGACACGTCAAGATATGGCACAGCGTGGTATGAACGTGCAAGGTGTGCCGTTTCCAACTGAATTGTTTACAGCACAAGCAGAACGTCGCGTACGTTTGGGTTTGATTTTGGCTGAATTGGTGAAAGCGAATCAGTTGCAAGCAACAGCAGATCAAATCAAAGCACAGGTAGAAGATTTTGCTCAAAGCTACGAAGATCCGCAGCAAGTAGTGAAGTACTACTATAGTGATCGTAATCGTTTAGCTGAAGTCGAAGCCCTTGTATTAGAAGAAAACGTCGTTAACTATGTGTTGGGTAAGGCAAAAGTGAGTGATTCAGTTTTGCCGTTTGACGAATTGATGGGTAATAACCCAGCACAATAAGATAGGATAATTCATGACAGGCATCATTCATAACTCTGGTTTAGAAACAAATATGCTTGGCATGGTGCCAATGGTGGTTGAGCAAAGTGGGCGAGGAGAACGTGCTTACGACATCTATTCCCGCTTGCTCAAAGAGCGTGTGATTTTTCTGGTTGGTCCGGTTAATGATCAGGCTGCAAACTTGATCGTCGCCCAGTTGTTGTTTTTAGAGAGTGAAAATCCAGATAAGGACATTTCACTTTATATTAATTCTCCTGGGGGCTCGGTATCTGCGGGTATGGCAATATTTGATACGATGCAGTTTATCAAGCCTGATGTGTCGACACTATGCACAGGATTAGCAGCTTCTATGGGGGCTTTCCTGTTAGCGGCCGGTGCAAAAGGTAAGCGATTTTCTTTGCCAAACTCTCGCATCATGATTCATCAACCATTAGGCGGTGCACAAGGTCAGGCATCTGATATTGAAATTCAAGCACGTGAGATTTTGTATTTGCGTGAACGTTTGAACGGTATTTTGGCTGAAAAAACGGGCCAAAGCATTGAGCAAATTGCGAAAGATACCGATCGCGATAATTTTATGTCGGCGGATACAGCCGCTGAATATGGTTTGATCGATAAAGTACTAACGCATCGTATTTAAGAATTTCCTGCGTAGAAATGAATAAGAAACGCCCGCGACCTTCAGGTGCGGGCGTTTTTGTTTATCTAAGCTCATTTGTCAAGCTTGGTAATTGAGTTTTGTATCTGTAAAATTATTTGCTTTGCCTAGTTTATGCGATTTTTGCAGTAATATAACGGGCATCGCCTACTTCGTTAAAATTAATAAAAAGCATTATGTCAGATAAAAAAAGCACTGCTGGTGAAAAATTACTTTACTGCTCATTCTGCGGTAAGAGTCAACATGAAGTGAAGAAACTGATCGCTGGGCCATCGGTCTTCATATGTGATGAATGTATTGATTTATGTAACGATATTATTCGTGATGAAATCAATGCGCTGGAGCCGATTAGCTCCGCGAAAAGCGATTTGCCAACTCCCGTTGAAATTACAGAATTGTTGGATCAATACGTGATCGGGCAAGAGAAAGCAAAGCGCATTTTGGCCGTCGCAGTCTACAACCACTATAAACGTCTAAAACATTTGGGTAAGAAGGATGATGTTGAACTCGCTAAGAGTAACATCTTGTTGGTTGGTCCTACGGGCTCCGGTAAAACCTTGTTGGCCCAAACGCTGGCACGTATGTTGAATGTGCCATTTGTGATTGCGGATGCGACGACTTTGACCGAGGCTGGTTACGTCGGTGAAGATGTGGAAAATATCATTCAAAAGTTACTGCAAAATTGCAACTACGAAGTAGAGCGAGCCCAAAAAGGTATCGTCTATATCGATGAAATAGACAAGATTTCACGTAAAGCAGAAAACCCTTCCATTACCCGAGATGTGTCGGGCGAGGGTGTGCAGCAAGCTTTGTTGAAATTGATTGAAGGAACGATGGCATCGGTGCCACCACAAGGGGGGCGTAAGCATCCTAATCAAGATTTCATTCAAATCGATACGACCAATATTATGTTTATTTGCGGTGGTGCGTTTGATGGTTTGGCGAAGATTATTTCTGATCGCTCGGAGAAGAGTGGTATCGGTTTTGCGGCCAGTGTGAAAAGCGAAAGTCAAAAAAGTGCTAGCCAGGTTATTCTTGATGCGGAGCCACAGGACTTGATTAAGTTCGGGATCATTCCCGAATTAGTTGGTCGTTTGCCAGTGATTGCGACCCTGATGGAGTTGGATGAGGCTGCTTTGATTCAGATTTTGGTTGAACCAAAAAATGCCTTAATTAAACAGTACGCAAAACTGCTGGAGATGGAGGGTTGCGAGCTCGAGATTCGTCCTTCGGCGTTGCAGGCCATTGCTAAGAAAGCGATCGCCCGTAAAACTGGCGCGCGTGGTTTACGTTCCATACTAGAACACGCTTTGCTCGATATCATGTTCGAATTACCGAGCGAGAAAAATGTCAGCAAAGTGGTTATTGATGAAAATACCATCAATAATGGCGCAAAACCATTGTTGATTTACAACGAACAAGCTAAAGTTGCAGGTGCGTAATATTTCCATTATTTCAAACTCAGTTGCAATTCAGTCGTTTTATTGAAAATTTCCGCAATCTTTTTGCGAATCAGCTTTTTTTGCCTGTGATTCGCAAAAATAAACGGTACAATTTATCGAAACAATAGAGATTTTTAGCTTCAATCGAAAAGCTACCCGGAGACTTCTCTGTGTGGCTTTTTTTATTGTTTTTTTCGGATGACGGGCTTGAGTTTTAGCCTAGTGCGCCAATCTAGTTACTGTAATTTTTTAAAAGGTGCGCCATGACAACTTCCACAATTACTGAACGTACAGAATTACCCTTATTGCCATTGCGCGATGTCGTGGTATTCCCTCACATGGTGATCCCATTGTTTGTTGGTCGTCCAAAATCGATCAAGGCTTTGGAAGCCGCGATGGAGCAGGGCAAGAGTATTATGCTGGCGGCACAAAAAGCCGCAGCAAAAGATGAGCCATCAGCTGAAGATATTTATGAAATTGGCTGTATTGCGAATATCTTGCAGATGTTGAAACTGCCAGACGGTACCGTTAAGGTATTGGTCGAAGGTACGCAACGTGCGCGTATTCATCATATTACTGATTCCGAATCGCATTTTATCGCCGACTTGACACCAGTTGCTTTGGACGCTGGAGACGATTCTGAAGTCGAAGCTATGCGTCGTGCGATCGTGCAGCAATTCGACCAATATGTAAAACTGAATAAAAAAATCCCACCAGAAATCTTGGCCTCTTTATCTGGCATAGATGATGCTGGTCGTCTGGCCGATACTATCGCTGCGCACCTGCCTTTAAAGCTGGAGCAAAAACAAGTTATTCTGGAAATTTTTAGTGTTGCTAAGCGCCTCGAACATTTACTTGGCCAGCTAGAAGGTGAGTTGGACATACTTCAAGTTGAGAAGCGTATCCGCGGTCGGGTTAAGCGCCAGATGGAAAAATCGCAACGTGAGTACTATTTGAATGAGCAGGTCAAAGCGATTCAAAAAGAGCTCGGTGAAGGCGAAGAGGGCGCGGATATTGATGAACTCGAGAAGAAGATAACGGCTGCGAAAATGCCGAAAGAAGCGCGCGATAAGGCAATGAATGAGTTGAAAAAACTCAAGATGATGTCGCCTATGTCGGCTGAGGCAACTGTAGTACGTAATTACATCGATACTATCGTTAATTTACCTTGGAAGAAAAAATCCAAAGTGAATAATGATTTGAGCAATGCGGAAAAAGTATTGAGCGACGATCACTACGGTTTAGATAAGGTGAAAGAGCGTATTCTAGAATATCTCGCGGTTCAACAACGTGTCGATAAATTGAAAGCACCAATTTTGTGTCTGGTTGGCCCTCCTGGTGTTGGTAAAACTTCACTTGGACAATCGATTGCGCGTGCCACGAACCGTAAGTTTGTTCGTATGGCCTTGGGTGGCGTTCGTGATGAAGCCGAGATCCGTGGTCATCGTCGTACTTATATTGGTTCTATGCCTGGGAAAATTTTGCAGAGTCTGTCAAAAGCAGGCGTGCGCAATCCTTTATTCTTGCTCGACGAAGTGGATAAGATGGGAGCCGATTTCCGTGGCGATCCATCTTCAGCTTTGTTGGAGGTTTTGGATCCGGAACAAAATCATACCTTTTCAGATCATTACATTGAGGTTGATTTTGATTTGTCCGACGTTATGTTTGTGGCGACCTCGAATTCTTATAACATTCCACCGGCCTTGTTAGATCGGATGGAAGTGATACGTTTATCGGGTTACACGGAAGATGAAAAAGCGAGTATCGCATTGCGTTATTTGTTACCTAAGCAAGTCAAGAATAATGGTTTGAAAGAAGAAGAAATTTCAGTTTCAGAATCTGCGATTCGCGATATTATTCGTTACTATACGCGTGAAGCTGGGGTGCGTTCATTGGAACGTGAAATCTCTAAAATCTGCCGCAAAGTTGTGAAGATGTTGTTGTTGAAAAAGACCGAAAAGAAAGCCACGATCACGTCGAAAAATCTAGATAAATTTTTGGGTGTGCGTCGTTTTGATTTTGGTGTAGCGACCAAAGAAAATCAGGTCGGTCAAGTCGTTGGTTTAGCATGGACGGAAGTCGGCGGTGATTTGTTGACCATTGAGGCGGTGTCTATGCCGGGTAAGGGAGCAACGATACGCACTGGTACACTAGGCGATGTAATGAAGGAGTCGATTGAGGCAGCTCGTACCGTGGTTCGTAGCCGAGCTGCGCGTTTAGGTATTAAGGCCGATGTATTTGAAAAAACCGATGTGCATATTCACGTGCCTGAAGGTGCAACACCGAAAGATGGTCCATCCGCGGGGATTGCGATGACCACGGCAATGGTATCGATCTTTACTGGTATTCCAGTACGTGCAGATGTGGCGATGACAGGTGAGATTACACTTCGCGGTGAAGTTCTGCCAATTGGTGGTTTGAAAGAGAAGCTGTTGGCGGCACATCGCGGTGGAATTAAAACTGTGTTGATCCCAGAGGAGAATGCGAAAGATCTGACGGAAATTCCTGATAACGTCAAAAACAAGCTGGAGATTATTCCAGTGCGTTGGATTGATAAAGTCTTGGAAATTGCGTTGGAGCGTCAGCCTGTTCCTCTAACGGAGGAGGAGATGGCTGTGCCTACGGTCGCAAAAGCTGACGCGAGCGCAGATACTTCCACGATTAAGCATTGATTAGTATCTACAATTTCTCTTTGTCGCTCAATAGAAAAAATGCCCGATGATTTTATCGGGCATTTTTTTTAGAAGTTTTGCACTTACGTGCACTTACGGTTAGTGAGAATGATCTTTAATCGCTTTGACTAATGGACTCAAACATATTTATTCTCTAGATTTACTTACCAGCTGCGCAGCAAGCCAACTGCAAGGCCTTCTAGCGCAAAGTCGGTTTCATTTTCATTTACGATAATGGGTGAGAAGTCCGGATTTTCCGGTAGCAGTTCAACTCCGCTTGAAGTTTTCAAATATCGTTTTACGGTAACTTCTTCACCTATGCGTGCCACGACAATCTGCCCATTGCGAGCAGTATCCGTTTTTTTGACGGCGAGCAAATCGCCATCCATGATCCCTATGTCGCGCATCGACAAACCACGAACTCTGAGTAAAAAATCTGGTTTAGCAGAAAACAATGACGGATCGACTTGGTAAGTCGCTTCCACATGTTCAGTTGCCAAAATCGGCGATCCGGCTGCCACACGTCCGACTAAGGGCAGACTTAATTGCATCAAAGCTGGATGCGGTAACGCCATTTGCATATTTGGCATGGAGTTTGATAACTCTGATTCTAATAATCGAATACCGCGGGAGGTGCCAGCAGCAATTTCAATAACACCTTTACGCGCTAAGGCTTGCAAATGCTCTTCTGCAGCGTTAGTCGAGCGAAAGCCTAACTCATTGGCGATTTCAGCACGGGTTGGTGGAAATCCTGTATTTTGAATAGCATCTTTTATGAGGTTGAGAATTTGTTCTTGGCGTGCGGTGAGCTTGAGCATGGTAGTCCCGATGGAATCTGAATTGAGTCTGAAGAATCTGAATTTAATCTTGGTATATGCTAAAAGAGGCTGTATATATAAGCAGACTGTATTTTTATACAGTAAATGGCTGAATGCAAGTTATTTTGTGTTTTTTTTACATTTAACCAATCCATCCGCATTAAATATGCACTGTTCGTGTCGCGAAGAAGTGCCGTAAATTCTAATTAAGTGTTACAGGTGATCTAACTGCTTGATTATGATAGGAAAGTGCGTTATAGTCTCGGGCTGTCCTCTTCCTGCACTCGTCTTGACGCCGAGGCAGGCTTTATTTTTGTCCACAAGGAGAAATTATGCGTCATTATGAAATCGTATTTATCGTACATCCCGATCAAAGCGAGCAAGTTCCTGCAATGATCGAACGCTACAAAGCTAGCGTAACTACACGTGGCGGCCAAGTGCACCGCGTTGAAGATTGGGGCCGTCGTCAACTGGCTTACATGATTCAAAAATTAGCTAAAGCTCACTATGTTTGCATGAACATTGAGTGCGACGCTGAAACTTTGCTTGAGTTGGAAACAGCATTCAAATTTAATGATGCCGTATTGCGCCACCTCACAGTTAAATTGAAAAAAGCAGAAACAGCTCCTTCTCCAATGATGAAGTCTGTGCAGAAAGAAGATTCTGCTAAGGCACAACGTGTTGAAGCTCCAGCAGCTTAATCGTTTTGACTAAGAGCGTGTAGGAACCAGTTAGTCATAATTGAGAGTCAGCAACTTGTGAATCAACTTAAAGTAGTCGCTGCGGTTGTTGAAAAGTCAGTGTTGCGTTATACCCCAGCGGGAATACCCATCGCGACAGCAACTTTAGTGCACGACTCTAAGCAGGTGCAAGCAGGTGGTGAACGTCAAGTTGAGTTTGAAATTGCTGCAATTGCCGCAGGTGAAATTTCAAAACGATTCTTGGATATTGAGCTCGGTATGTTTATGATTTTTACAGGTTTCTTAGCACGCAAAAACCGCAACAGCAAAAGTCTCGTTTTTCATGTTACTGAATTTCAGGAAGCTGAAATAACAATAGAAAACGAAACAAATTTACTAGATTAGGAGCCTAAAATGGCATTCGGTAAAAAATTTGATAAAAGCAAATTAAAACAAAAGCGTCAGCAACAAAATCCTTTGTTCAAACGTAAAAAATTCTGCCGCTTCTCAGCGGGTCATGTCGCAGCAGTTGACTACAAAGACATCGATACATTAAAAGATTTCATCCAAGAAAACGGCAAAATTATGCCTGCACGTTTGACTGGTACTAAAGCTTTGTATCAACGTCAAGTTGACACAGCAGTTAAGCGCGCACGCTATCTCGCGTTGTTGCCTTACACTGATTTGCACACAGCGTAATTGACGACGGAAATTAGGAGAAAAACATGCAAGTTATTTTGATGGATAAAGTCGTTAATCTCGGCAATCTGGGTGATGTAGTTCGTGTTAAAGATGGTTACGCTCGTAACTTTTTGATTCCACAACGTATTGCTCGTCGTGCAACTGCAGCTGCGATCGCTGAATTTGAAGCGAAACGCGCTGAGTTGGAAAAAGCAGCAGCTGCTAAATTGGCTGAAGCGCAAGCTCAAGGTGAAAAATTGAACGGTTTGACAGTTCAAATTTCTCAAAAAGCAGGTGTGGATGGCCGTTTGTTCGGTTCAGTAACCAACTTCGATATCGCTGAAGCATTGGCTAAACAAGGTTTCGCAGTTGAAAAGGCGCAAGTTCGCTTGCCAGCTGGTCCTTTGAAAACAACTGGCGATCATTCTGTTTCCGTGGCTTTGCATACGGACGTTGTGGTCGACGTAATCGTAGCTGTTTTGGGCGAGCACGCTTAAGTTTAGTTCTTTCGAGAGCCAAAAAAGCCGGGTTTTCCCGGCTTTTTTTATGACTGTTTTTGTCGCTATTAAATATTGAGATCTGACAATTATTTAGTAGAAAAGTAGGTGCCAAGAAAATTATGAAAATGATTTGCGTATCTATTATTTGCCCAAAATATTCTTGATTTAAAGCTTGTTATTTGAGATGTTTCTTCTGTTTTTGAGTAGGAATAAAAAGGTATAATGCGCACCATGAAACCGCCCTCAGATCCCCAGTTAGACTCAATCCGCGTACCTCCACATTCCATCGAAGCTGAACAATCAGTTTTGGGTGGTTTGTTGCTCGATAATGCTGCGTGGGATAGGATCGCTGATTTTATTCGTGAAGACGATTTTTATCGTTACGATCACCGCATTATTTTTCAATTTATCGTTAAGCTGGTCAATTCTTCTCGTCCAGCCGACGTCATCACCGTATTCGATGCCTTGAATGCTGCCGGGAAAGCAGATGATGTTGGTGGCCTGACTTACTTAAACGCATTGGCGCAAAATACACCCTCAGCGGCAAATATTCGTCGTTACGCCGAAATTGTGCGGGATCGCGGCGTACTGCGTAAGTTGATCACGGTCGCAGATGAAATTTCTGGCCAGGCATTTAATCCGCAGGGCAAAGAAGTGAAGCAAATGCTGGATGAAGCGGAATCCAAAATTTTTGCGATTGCAGAAGAGGGGGCGCGTGGTGCACAAGGTTTTCATGCCATTCAGCCTTTATTGACCCAGGTGGTAGAGCGCATTGACGAGTTGTATAACCGTGATCACACTAGCGATATTACGGGAGTACCGACGGGCTTTGTCGATCTGGATCGTATGACCTCAGGGCTACAGCCAGGTGACTTAATTATTGTTGCGGGTCGCCCTTCCATGGGTAAGACGGCTTTCTCAATCAATATTGGTGAGAATGTCGCAATTGATAGCGGACTTCCTGTCGCCGTGTTTTCGATGGAGATGGGCGGCGCGCAATTAGCGATGCGTATGTTAGGTTCGGTCGGTAAGTTGGATCAACATCGTTTGCGTACAGGTCGTTTGATCGATGAGGATTGGCCGCGTTTGACACATGCAATTCAAAAGATGAATGAAGCACAGTTTTATATTGATGAAACGCCAGCCCTAAGTTCAATTGAGTTACGTGCCCGCTCTCGCCGCTTGTCACGCCAGTGCGGCAAACTTGGCTTGATCATTATTGATTACTTGCAGTTGATGTCGGGTAATTCTGGGGGGGAAAATCGTGCGACTGAAATTTCCGAAATTTCTCGTAGTTTAAAAGGCTTAGCGAAAGAATTGCAATGCCCGGTTATTGCTTTGTCGCAGTTAAACCGCTCGTTGGAGCAGCGCCCGAACAAACGCCCTGTGATGTCAGATCTGCGTGAGTCTGGAGCGATCGAGCAAGATGCGGACGTGATTTTGTTTATTTATCGTGATCAAGTCTATAACCCAGACTCTCCTGATAAAGGAACCGCGGAAATCATTATTGGTAAACAGCGTAACGGGCCAATTGGCAGTGTTCGCTTGACCTTCCTTGGTGAATATACCAAGTTTGATAACTACACAGGCTCCTTGTCAATTTACGGTGATAGTGAATAGTTTTTTGTAGTATGTATTTGTTTTTTCTTTAGTTTTTGTAGTGCCACTAAGTCAGATGATCCTTGCAATTGCAGTATAAATAGCAGGGACTTAATATAAAAAATTTCTATTTTAGGGAAATGAAAATGTTTGGACGATTAATGCCCACCGAGGGTAAATTTTTTGAGCTTTTTAATCAACACGCTGAATTGTGTGTCAAAGGCTCTAAAGAAATGGTCGCTTTGATGACCAATTTTGATGACCTGGAAATTCGAGTGCATGCGATAGAGAGTATTGAAAAGCAGGCAGATGCTGTGACTTATACGGCGATTGAATTGCTGCATAAAACCTTCATTACACCAATTGATCGTGATGATATCCATAAGTTGATTACAAAGATGGATGACATCCTTGATTTGCTTGAGGATGCGGCCCAAACAATTTCACTTTACGATATTCGTGAAATCACGCCTGAAGCGAAACGCTTAGCCGAGTTGTGTTTAGCATGTGCCTTGAAGGTAAAAGAAGCGGTTGCGCTTTTACATAATATGGATAATTCGCGTCAAATTTTGACTATCTGCGAAGAGATTGACCGTTTGGAGTCAGATGCAGATCACGTCATGCGTGCCGCGATGTCAAAGTTATTCCGCGACGAGCCAGACGTTCGCAATTTGATTAAGCTCAAAGCGATTTATGAGATTCTTGAAACTGTGACGGACCGTTGCGAAGATGTGGCAAACATTATTGAAGGCATTATTGTTGAAAACGCATAAATTGCTTGTCCTTTAATCTGTTTTGTCTTTTGTATCTTCTGATCGAAGATACATTAAAAGAAAGTTCACATCTATGGAAACTTTATCTCCGACTTTGACGGTCATCATTCTTTTGGTGATCTTAGCTTTACTTTTTGATTTTATGAATGGTTTTCACGATGCGGCAAATGCAATTGCCACAGTCGTGTCTACCGGTGTATTAAAGCCCGGTCAAGCGGTAGCAATGGCTGCGTTATTTAATGTTTTGGCATTTTTTGTATTTAATTTGTCGGTTGCAAAAACTATAGGTAAGGGAACGATTGAACCATCAGTGATCGATCACTATGTGATTTTTGGTGCTTTAATTGGGGCCTTATTTTGGAATTTGGTTACTTGGTATTTCGGTATACCATCTTCCTCTTCACACGCTTTAATTGGTGGTTTAATTGGCGCAGCTGTAGCAAAAGGTGGTACTGATACTTTAATCGCTGGTGGCTTGTATAAAATTATTTCATTTATTGTGCTATCGCCGTTGATAGGATTCTTGCTTGGTTCTCTGATGATGTTGATTGTGTCGTGGCTGTTTGTGAAATCGACGCCTAGTAAGGTTGATAAATGGTTTAGACGCTTACAATTGGTTTCTGCTTCTGTGTTTAGTTTGGGGCATGGCGGTAACGATGCCCAAAAAACTATGGCGATTATCTGGATGTTGCTCATTGCTACAGGCTACTCAAAGGCGTCAGATCTAGCACCACCGCTCTGGGTTGTCTACTCATGTTATGCTGCAATTGGTTTTGGTACACTATTTGGTGGCTGGAGAATTGTCAAAACGATGGGGCAGAAGATCACCAAGTTGAAGCCTGTTGGTGGATTCTGTGCGGAGACTGGTGGTGCTGCTACTTTGATTTTTGCCACCATTTTTGGCATTCCAGTTTCGACCACGCATACCATTACCGGCGCGATTGTTGGTGTTGGCTCAGCGCAAAAAATGTCAGCAGTTCGTTGGGGTGTTGCTGGTAATATTGTATGGGCTTGGATATTGACTATTCCCGCATCTGCCTTTGTTGCTGCTATTGCTTGGTGGGTAGGTACAAAAATTCTGTAGTTCGCGTAAAGTGTAGTAAGTTGAAAAAAATCCCAGATCAATTGTCTGGGATTTTTTTTGTTTGCATTGACTGTATTACATTTGCTTAAACAGATGTACGAAACTTCGACTAACCTCTAATTTTTCGGTGAGCCCTTTAATTTGAACTAAATGACGTCCACGCATATCGCGTACTACGCCAGAGATGGCTTTCGAGTTTACTAAGGTTGAGCGATGAATTTGCCAGAATAATTGCGGATCAAGTTCCTCTGCCAGATCACGTACCGGCTTACGAATTAAGGCCTCATAGGTCGCGGTTTGTACTCGTGTATATTTTTCGTCCGACTGAAAGAATAAAATATCTTCAACCGGAATCAGGCGTAATTCTTGACCAATCGATGCCTGTATCCATTGCAGGTAATTGGCTTTTGGCGCTATGCCTAATTGTTTTGCCAATTGCGCCAACATGTTGCTCATGTCATTGGGCTCGTTTGCGGTAGTTAATCTGGCTTTAAGGCGTTCGACGGTCTTGCTAAGACGTTCTGTATCGGCAGGTTTTAAGACATAGTCTACAGCGCCCTGATCAAATGCTTCGACCGCGTACTGATCGTATGCGGTGATAAACACGATATGCGCTTTCGTTCCAATTTCTTTGGCGGCTTCTAAACCCGTTTTTCCAGGCATGCGGATGTCGAGGAAGGCCAAGTCGGGTTTGTGTAAATCCACCAATTGAATTGCCTCTTCACCATTTTTTGCTTCAGCTAAAATTTCTAGTTCTGGCCAGACTTGTTCCAGGCGCGAGCGTAGTTGGTCGCGCATTAGTCTTTCATCATCGGCGATAATTGCGGTTGGCATTATTCTTTTCTCGTCTCATGAATTGTGGTTGATGGTACTTATAGATTTGCAATGTTGGTCGATTCGGCTATCACTTTGCAATTTCGAAAGGAATCTCTATGGTAACGCAGACGCCACTGGGTTGGTTAGGTGAAATTATAATTTGTGCTTTATCTTTGTAAATTAGTTTCAAACGCTCCCGAATGTTTTGTAAGCCAAGCCCTGTGCCATTACTGGGTACCGCGCCAAACCCCAAGCCATCGTCGCGTACAGTGACTGATAGTCGATTGTTTAATACCTCAGCACGGAATTGCAGCGTACCCCCTTCAGTTTTAACTTCTAGTCCATGCTTAATCGCATTTTCAACCAGCGACTGCAACATCATTGGCGGGAAGGACGCATTCCGTAATCCATCTGGCATGATGAAATCGATATTTAATCGCTCCTCCATGCGCATTTTTAATAATTCTAAATACGCTTTAACCATGTCGGCCTCCCGACCGAGATTGGTCTTAGCCGCATTTTCTCGCATTTGTGGTAGCACTGCTCGTAAGTAAGCAATCAAGCTTCTTTGCATTTTTGCCGCACGCGGTGGATCCGTTTCAATTAAATATTCGACCGATGCCAGCGTGTTGAAAAGAAAGTGGGGTTCTACTTGCGCCTGCATCATTTGCATTTGTGCTTCACTGACTTGGCGCAATAAGGCTTCGCGTTCGGCGCTGGCATTAGCGGCCTTCGCTTTTTCCTCCGCGCGTACCTTGCCGCCTAAGAGCGCCTTCATTCCAAATAAGCCAAAAACTAATAACAGGACAAAATTTTGAAACCAACGTGAGGATTTTGTTTTCTCTTCGTCGCTGGCTTCGGCTGCCGCATTTGCCTTGGCTCTATCCATTTCAGCACGGATTTCTCTCGCAATCTCTTTGGGCAATTTAATATGAACATCATCTTTGCCGAAGGTAATGCCGGGTGTTTCACTTTCCTTATTGTTACTAGGTAAACTTGCGACTGTTGATTCTATTTTTTCGCTTAATTTTTCTTGATTTTCATCTACCGTTTTCCAGCCACTACCATCAATATCAATGCGCTTATTTCCTGTTGATTTTTCGGGCGCTTTGATACGAATGCCAGTGTTGTCGATTTCAAATTTGGGGTCTTCGTTAGATGGGGTGGCAGCAGATGCAGGATCCATTTTCTTTTGATGAATTCTGACCTTTTTGACTTTTTGGGTTTCCTCTGTCGAGAAAAAAGTATTTTGAATAATGTCGGCGGATGCCAATAACAATATGGCAAACAGAAAAAATTTCCACCACGATAGCTTGCTAACCCAAGTAGCCGTTTTATCAAACGCTCTACTTAGCCAAATCAAAGTGTTCGTGAGCCAAACTTTGGCCGTTTCTATCGTCTGCGGATCTATCGTAAATTTGGACATAAAAATTCTTAGTGGCTTGCCCCATCACGATCTGATGCGCGATGTGAGATGTAGGGTTGATTCGATGTTGGAACTTTATCTGAATGACGCCGACCTTGGTGGCAAAATGCGACGATCCGTACAAATTCAGGGACAGGGTGAAATTTCACGACATTTTTTCAGTGTCTCAGAATGAGTTAGGCGCATTGAACTCGTTTGATGAACAATGTCGCTTTGACCCGATCTTCACGCCAAACGGAAAATTGCAATCGGTTGAGCAAATAGTGAAGGTCAACCGATTTTTCTAGAACATGGAATTATTTGGGATTTGATTCTAGCCAATTACGTAGGTCATCTTTAGTAAGAGGACGTGCGTACAAATAGCCTTGTGCCAAATGGCAACCAAAGGACATTAAAGTTTCCGCCTGACGCTCGGTTTCTACACCCTCTGCTATAACCTTGATATTCAAACTCTTACTCAGTTGTACAATCATTTTGGCAATACTACCTTCATCTGAAGTTTCATTGATTTCATTGACAAAGGCGCGGTCAATCTTGAGTTTGTCTACGTTGAGTTTTTGCAGATGACTAAGGGATGAAAATCCAGTTCCAAAATCATCAATTGAAACTTGGGCACCTAATTGCTTGATATGGTGCAGTGTTTTGATTAAGAGCTCAGGATCTGTCATTGCCATCGATTCAGTAATCTCTAGTTCCACGCAATTGGGCGGTGCCTGAGTATCCTTCAATGCTGCTTCCAAGCTCTGCAAAAACAAGGGATGTGAAAATTGTGCCTGAGAGACATTGACCGCCATCTTGAAGTCAGTAAATCCTAGTTTGTGCAATTCAACCAGTTCAAAACAGGCGCTGCGTAGTACCCATTCACCGATATCGACAATTAAGCCCGAGTACTCAGCAATAGGAATAAATTGATCTGGTGGGACAAATTTACCATCTTCGGTTTTCCAGCGTAATAATGCTTCTGCGCCGACAGCGGTTTTTGTTCGCATATCAATTTGCGGTTGATAGACCACAAATAATCGTTCATTTTCAAATGCTGCACGTAAAGCATGCATCATGCGCACGCGTTCTCGAATTTCGACACCCATGTCGATAGTGAAATAGCTATGCGAGGAGCGTTGATGAGCCTTGGCACGTTTTAACGCAATATTGGTGTCTTTTAGTGCATCTGAACTACCGCCCTCATAATTTTCTAAACGCACTAAGCCAATGGTGGAAGAGAGTTGAACATCTTGATTGTCAACATCGAAAGGCAGATGGAAAATTTCAAAAATATTCTCTGGTGAGACTAAGTTTTCATTACCTAGTAAAGCAAAAGTATCACCCCCTACGCGTGCTAAATGGCAAGCGGTGCCAAAATGGTTTAAAAGGCGTTTTGCAACCGCGCATAGCAACATGTCACCAAACTGATGACCTAAAGCATCGTTAGTTTCTGCAAAGTGATCGATATCGATTAAAGATAATACTGTCCCCTCTCGACTTGTCGATTGCAAAGTCTCATTTAAGGTTTGCAGAAGTTTAAGGCGATTTGCAAGTCCCGTTAATGGATCAAAATAGGCGTATTTGTGAAGTCGGGAGGTGAGCATGACATTGTTTAAACCCACCGATATGTTGCTGCAAAATACGTCAATCAATCGCTTGTCCATTTCATTGACGCTTGTTTGCAAAAATACGTAAATATCTTTCTGGGCGACATTTTCGAAGCGCAACAGGGTGCCAAATTGACCAAAAATGCTTTGTCGAGATGTGACTGATTGTTGTATCAATTCGCGAACGTCTTCGTTATCCACTCGATCTAACA
This sequence comes from Undibacterium sp. GW821-FHT11H02, assembly GCF_058808015.1. Lineage (NCBI taxonomy): Bacteria > Pseudomonadati > Pseudomonadota > Betaproteobacteria > Burkholderiales > Oxalobacteraceae > Undibacterium > Undibacterium sp. GW821-FHT11H02. The sequence goes on from NZ_JBXARG010000004.1 coordinate 281,171, forward strand.
TTTGGTCAGTTAAATGACTAAATGCATTGCTTGCAGCAATCACCAATAAGTCTGCTGTGGAGCTGATATTCTGGTTGTCTTCGCTTGGACTGCAGACAATGCCTTCGACTTTTCTGCCTAATAATTTCGCGATTTGATGCAATACACCAACTGAAAAATTTTGCAATCCCTTTTGCGACATGAGTTCGGTGCTGGCATTGACGATAAGTTCCAAGCCACGTTGATTTGCTGTGATTGAGCAAATTTGTTCATAGGAGCGAATCGCCGAAGTAACTGTCGTATATAGTTTGGTGCGAGTCAGCTCGGATTTGGTCTTGTAGTCATTGATATCGTAGTCACGAATTGCATCAATCTCTGGTGCATAACCTGGCTGTCCCGTTCTCAGGATAATGCGAACGTCGTTTAAGCCAAGATTTTTCCTGACATAATTAACCAGATTTAATCCTGCGTCCTCTTGTTCCATTACTACATCGAGCAAAATAACAGCTATGTCGTGTTCACTGGAAAGTATGTCGCGAGCTTCATTTGCTGAGTAAGCATGAAGGAAATTAAGGGATCTATTTTGTATTTCTAAATTGCCAAGTGCAAACATGGTTGCAGAGTGAACGTCAGGATCATCGTCGATAATCATGATGCGCCAACTTGGTTTCGGGCTGCTGACGTTTGCTGCATGATCTGAACTTAATTCGTCCAAAAAGACTAAGGCATCGTCGTTGTGATGATTTAATTCACTCATCTATTTTCATGCTCCAGTGGAGATGTAGTTATGTATGGGCGCCTCTAAAAATTCTGATCTTGTCACGACGTGTTTTTGCGAGAAAAAATTTATTTTTAACATATCAAGCATATGCTGCGGACTAAAATTTTTTTCGCGCCTCGCCTGACTTAGAATTTCAAATTTCTAGGTGCACCCTTATGTTAAACAAACGCTGCAATTTCATCAGGGTTTTATGATGAGTCTTAGTGCAGTATAAAACAAGATACGAGAAATAAACTGTTGGTTTGGTGCAAATATACTGTTTTAAATTTTTTTTATTCAAACCAAACGCTTTTGTCTGATTTGAATTCCTGAAGAAATGTGACAAGGCTGATAAAATGCAGCAGCTTTTTCCACTTTTATTAGAACGAGAAATATGTCAGGCAATACATTAGGTACTTTGTTTACAGTGACGACATTTGGTGAGTCACATGGACCAGCAATTGGATGTGTGATTGATGGATGCCCACCAGGCTTGGTATTGTCGGAGGCTGATATTCAACCCGAGTTGGATAGGCGTAAGCCAGGCACATCGCGTCACGTGACTCAGCGTCAGGAGGCGGACAGAGTCGAAATATTGTCTGGAGTTTACGAAGGAAAGACCACAGGTACACCGATCGCGCTTCTTATCCGCAATGAAGATCAACGTAGTAAAGATTACGGGAATATAGTTGAAACCTTTCGACCGGGGCACGCTGATTTTACTTATTGGAATAAGTATGGCATCCGTGATCCGCGCGGTGGTGGTCGTTCATCAGCGCGCTTAACTGCACCCGTGGTAGGTGCTGGCGCGATCGCAAAAAAATGGTTATTGCAGCAATATGGTACGAAGTTTTATGGTGGAATGACCCAATTGGGTGATATTTCAATTCCTTTTTCTTCTTGGAGTTACACCAATGAGAATCCATTTTTTGCCCCCACGAATGATGCGCAACTGATCGCTGAATTAGAGGCTTATATGGATGGTTTGCGTAAGGATGGGGATTCAATTGGTGCTCGTATTGATGTTGTTGCCAGTAACGTGCCAGTAGGATTGGGCGAACCTATCTATGATAAGTTGGATGCGGAAATTGCCTATGCCATGATGGGCATTAATGCCGTAAAAGGCGTAGAAATCGGCGCTGGTTTTGGCTGTGTTGCACAACGAGGTTCTGAGCACGGTGATGAATTGACTGAAGCTGGGTTTATGAGCAATAACGCCGGTGGTATTTTGGGGGGTATTTCCACTGGTCAGGACATTCGTGTATCGATGGCGATTAAACCTACGTCGTCTATTCGAACTCCAAAACGTTCAATTGACAAACAAGGAAATCCTGTCTTGGTGGAAACTTTTGGACGTCACGATCCTTGTGTCGGTATTCGTGCTACGCCGATTGCAGAGGCCATGCTGGCTTTGGTATTAATGGATCATGCCTTACGCCATAGGGCGCAATGTGGCGATGTTGTCTTGGCATCGGTAGCTACTTAAGAAGTCGCTCAGTTCGCTGTGGCTGGTCAAGTTAAAATCTAAATGAGAGAATTTTTTCAAACGATGTGTCGACTGTGGTGAAATTCTCTCAAATTTCCTCAAAATAAAAGTTGGTGGTTTGTCTGCTTGATGCGACTTTTCAATTAAAAATTTCGATTTTTTTAAAATATTGAAATATTGTTTGGTTGAATCGAGATTAAAAAAACCGAATTGGGCAGTTTTGCATTGCACAATTGTGGCATAATCGAAAGCTGATTTTTAGCTTTACGAATTCTTTTAATTTCAGGCAATAATTATGGCCAAGACGCTTTACGACAAACTTTGGGAATCCCACGTAGTTCATACAGAAGACGACGGTACAGCGATTTTGTATATAGATCGTCATCTCTTACATGAAGTCACCAGCCCTCAGGCATTTGATGGATTGAAATTGGCTGGACGTCAGCCTTGGCGCACTTCTGCTAATTTGGTCGTCGCTGATCACAATGTTCCAACCACGAATCGTCTGGGCGGCATTGCTGATCCCGTCTCACGTTTGCAAGTTGAGACGCTTGATGCCAACGCTAAACAATACGGCTTAACTTATTTCGCGATGAATGATCTGCGCCAGGGAATTGTGCACGTCATCGGTCCTGAGCAGGGCGCCACTTTGCCAGGAATGACTGTCGTTTGTGGCGATTCTCATACCTCCACGCATGGTGCCTTCGCTTGCTTGGCGCATGGTATTGGAACTTCAGAAGTAGAACATGTGCTCGCGACGCAAACTTTGTTGGCAAAGAAATCAAAAGCCATGCTGATTCGGGTTGATGGCGAAACACCATCTGGAATTACAGCGAAAGATATCGTATTGGCGATTATTGGCAAGATAGGTACCGCTGGTGGTACTGGTTATGCCATTGAATTTGCGGGCGCCGCGATTGAACGTCTCTCGATGGAGGGACGTATGACGGTTTGCAATATGGCGATTGAGGCGGGTGCCCGAGCGGGTATGATTGCAGTCGATCAAACCACGATTGATTATGTAAAAGGTCGTCCTTTTAGCCCCTCGGCGAGCGATTGGGAAAATGCGGTCGCCTATTGGAAGACTTTGCACTCTGATGAGGGAGCGCAGTTTGATACTGTCGTCACCTTGAATGTCGCTGATATTGAACCTCAAGTCACTTGGGGGACTTCGCCTGAGATGGTGGTTTCTATTGACGGACAAACGCCAGACCCCAAAAATGAATCCGATGCCGTCAAGCGTGATGCCATTGAAAAAGCACTTGCCTATATGGATCTACGTCCGAATATGCCGATCAATTCAATTCAGATTGATAAAGTGTTTATCGGCTCTTGTACCAATTCTCGAATTGAAGATTTGCGAGCTGCCGCGAAAGTAGTCGCTGGCAAAACGCGCGCTTCAAATGTGAAATTGGCGATGGTCGTGCCGGGCTCAGGTTTGGTGAAAAAACAAGCGGAGCAAGAGGGTTTAGATAAGATTTTTACAGCGGCAGGTTTTGAATGGCGTGAACCAGGTTGCTCCATGTGTTTGGCGATGAATGCGGATCGTCTGGAGCCAGGTGAACGTTGTGCTTCAACGTCGAATCGTAATTTTGAAGGTCGCCAAGGGCAGGGTGGTCGTACGCATTTGGTCTCGCCGGAAATGGCTGCTGCGGCTGGTATTGCTGGTCATTTCGTTGATGCGCGCAATTTTGCTTAACTCACAAAAAGGATATAACAATGAAAAAATTAGCTATTCTCTCTATGTTGATGACGGTCTTTTTGAGTCTGTCCGCTTGCAATACGATACAAGGCATAGGTAAAGATGTAAAAAAAGCAGGTGAAGTTGTGGAAAGTGCAGGAAAAAAATAGTCATGGAAAAGTTTGCTTTGTTAGATGGATTGGTCGCACCTTTGGATCGCGCTAATGTCGACACGGATGCGATCATCCCTAAACAATTTCTGAAGTCAATCCTGCGCACGGGGTTTGGTCCGAATTTATTCGATGAGTGGCGTTATCTTGATCATGGCGAGCCCGGAATGGATAACAGCAAGCGGCCGTTAAATCCAGATTTTGTATTGAATCAAGCACGTTATCATGGCGCTTCAATTTTGTTGACTCGTAAAAATTTTGGCTGTGGTTCTTCGCGCGAACATGCACCTTGGGCACTCGATCAGTTTGGTTTTCGTGCTGTGATAGCCCCCAGTTTTGCCGACATTTTTTTCAATAATTGCTTCAAAAATGGCTTACTGCCGATAGTGCTGAGTGAAGAAAATGTTGATTATTTGTTTAAGCAAGTTCGTGAAAATGAAGGTCTGCATTTGCAAGTTGATTTAGAAGCGCAAACTGTTGGTTTGAAAACTACGGGGGAAAGCTTTTCGTTCGAAGTCGATGCATTTCGCAAATACTGTTTGCTCAATGGCTTAGATGACATAGGTTTGACCTTGGTTCATGCAGAAAAAATTCGGGCGTTTGAACAACAACATATCGCCGCCCGTCCATGGTTGGCCGCGGTTATCTAAAAATAAACTCGATATTCTTATTTACATCTTTCACATTTAAATATCAGCATGAAAATTGCCATTTTGCCGGGTGACGGTATTGGTCCTGAAATAGTTGATCAGGCCGTTAAAGTTTTGAAAGTCTTGGGTGAAGCCTTTGAAATGGAATTTGCTCCCGTTGGTGGTGCAGGTTATGAAGCAGCAGGGCACCCGCTGCCAGAAGCTACCTTGAAATTGGCAAAGGATGCAGATGCGGTGCTGTTCGGAGCGGTTGGAGACTGGAAATACGATACGCTTGATCGACCACTTCGTCCCGAGCAGGCCATTTTAGGTCTGCGTAAGAATCTGAATTTATTTGCCAATCTGCGTCCGGCAATTTTGTATCCAGAATTGGCTGGCGCGTCTACTTTGAAGCCGGAAGTGGTTTCTGGCTTGGATATTTTGATTATCCGTGAATTGACTGGTGATATTTACTTCGGCCAGCCACGTGGTGTACGTGAGTGTCCTGATGGTCCATTCCAAGGGCAGCGTGAAGGTTTTGATACCATGCGCTATGCTGAAGGCGAAATTCGTCGCATCGCGCATGTTGCGTTTCAAGCGGCACGTAAGCGCGACAAGCGCTTAACTAGTGTGGATAAAGCGAATGTATTGGAGACTTTCCAATTTTGGAAAGACATCATGATTGATGTACATAAAGAATATCCCGACGTCGCTTTGGATCACATGTACGTCGATAATGCCGCCATGCAACTAGTCCGTGCGCCTAAGAAGTTTGACGTGATGGTGACGGGTAATATGTTTGGTGATATTTTATCGGATGCCGCTGCGATGTTGACGGGCTCTATTGGTATGTTACCTTCTGCTTCACTTGATGCGAATAATAAAGGTTTGTATGAACCTTCACACGGATCAGCACCCGATATTGCAGGTAAAGGCATCGCCAATCCGCTAGCGACGATTTTGTCCGCTGCCATGATGTTGCGGTATTCGTTGGGCAAAGCTGAGCAGGCCGATCGTATTGAAGTCGCTGTGAAGAAGGTGTTAACCCAAGGTTTGCGTACGCCAGATATTTTTGAAGATGGCTGCATTAAAGTCGGCACGTCTGAAATGGGTGATGCGGTGGTAAGTGCTTTAGTTTGATTTTTTGTGAAACAGGGTGACCTGTAATTTTTAGGGAAAGATGATGAAACTAGTTGGTTTGGTCGGTTGGCGTGGAATGGTTGGTTCGGTCCTCATGCAACGTATGCAGGAAGAGGGCGATTTTGCTCATATAGAACCCGTGTTTTTTTCAACTTCGAATACCGGTGGCGCAGCGCCATCGATGGCGAAGAATGAAAAGACATTGAAAGACGCAAATGATATTGACGCATTAAAAAAATGCGACATCATTATTACCTGCCAAGGCGGTGACTATACCTCTGAGATTTTCCCTAAGCTACGTGCTTCCGGTTGGAATGGATTTTGGATTGATGCTGCATCCACATTGCGCATGGAAAATGATGCGATTATCGTGCTTGATCCCGTCAACTTAGATGTGATCAAGAGCGCGTTAAACCGTGGCGTTAAGAATTATGTTGGCGGAAATTGCACAGTATCTTGCATGTTAATGGGCTTGGGTGGTTTGTTTCAGCATGGTTTGGTTGAGTGGATGTCGTCCATGACGTATCAGGCAGCTTCAGGTGGTGGCGCGCAACATATGCGTGAATTGTTGACTCAATTCGGTTCGATTAATGCTGAAGTTAAAGCTTTACTTGATGATCCTGCCGCTGCAATCTTAGAAATTGATCGTAAGGTTTTAGCAAAACAGCATAGCTTCAGTGCTGATGAAACAAAACAATTTGGCGTGCCTTTAGCTGGCAACTTGATTCCTTGGATTGACAAAGATTTGCACAACGGCGTTTCCAAAGAGGAATGGAAGGCTGGTGCCGAGACGAATAAGATTCTAGGCTTAGGTGAGGCATTTGGTTCTAAAGCGATTCCAGTTGACGGCTTGTGCGTACGTATTGGTGCTATGCGTTGTCATTCTCAAGCATTGACGATTAAATTGACCAAAGATGTTCCGCTCGATGAAATCACCGATATGCTCGCGAAAAATAATCCGTGGGCAAAAGTAGTTCCAAATACGCGTGAAGATTCTATGCGTGATTTGACGCCAGCGGCGGTGACCGGCGGTTTGACGATTCCGGTTGGTCGTTTGCGTAAGATGCAAATGGGTGGAGATTATTTGTCCGCTTTTACGGTTGGAGATCAATTGTTGTGGGGGGCAGCAGAACCTCTGCGTAGAATGCTACGTATCTTAATAGAAGACTGAATTAACAGAATTCCTTGAACATTCAAAAAGGGATGAAACTTCATCCCTTTTTCTTTATTATTTCGTATTTTTTTCATCTAATTGTCTAGCGGTAACAACGAATTGAGCGGGAAATTATCATTTCTCCTCTTAATGTATTTACCATACCTAGAATTCACGTTAAGCTTGCGCGACAAGTTGGGTAATGTTATCTTGGATTAACATCCCCATCGGTAGTGCAAAATTACCAAAATAAGTTGGTAAATTTGTATTCAATAAATTTCCCAGGAAATGTTCTAAAAATGCATAATTTCAAACGCTTACCGATGAGCTTTTTAAGCTCTAAAGTGCTTAAAGCAGCAGCTTTTTCCTCATTGCTTGTCTTCTCAAATGCATATGCAACTGGTCTAGGGAAGTTAACGGTACTGTCTTCGTTGGGGCAGCCCTTGCGTGCTGAAATTGAGCTGACGTCCCCGAATAAAGAAGAAATAGCTTCTTTGGTTCCGCGAGTTGCATCGATTGAAGCATTTCGTCAGGCTAATATTGAGTTCAATCCTGCACTATTATCTTTGCGGTTTGCAGTGGAGCAGCGTGGTAATAATTATATTATTCGGGTGACATCGACTCAAGCCATGAATGAACCATGGATTGACTTCTTGTTGGAAATGAATGCAAGTAATGGAAAGCTTCTCAGAGAATATACATTTTTGCTCGACCCAGCCGACTTGACGATGAGTCAAGCCGCGCAAGTTGTGAATCCAAGTTCAGGTGCCATTGCAAATAAAAATGGAAATAGCCTTAGCTCGCCGCAAGCTGAAGCCGCGCACAAAGATGCTGGTTCTAGCGTACGTTCTGGAGCAAAAAAAAGCCCACAAACAGTACCCGTTTCAACTAATTTGTCGAATGGGAGTGCACGTCAATATAAGGTGAAACCGGGCGACACTTTAATGAAAATTGCCTCAAATAATTTGAGCGGTGTTTCTCTTGACGATATGTTGGTGAGTATCTATCGTGCAAATCCGGAAGCCTTCGTCGGTGAAAACATGAATCGCTTGAAGGCGGGGCAGATCTTAAATATACCTGATGCAGAAGCCGTGCGCTCAAATGGCGTGCCAAATGCGCATTCAATTGTTCAGGCACATTCAGCGGATTTTAATGCGTATCGAAACAAAATTGCTGGTCAAGTATTAACGACTCCAGCGGAAAGAACTGTACAGAAGAAGCAGGCAGCGAGCGGTTCCATCACGACCAAAGTCAAAGAAACACCGACAGCAACAAATGAGTCTCTGGATAAATTAAAACTCTCAAAAGTTCAGGTGAATGGAAAAAATGCCTCTGCTCCAGTAAAAGGAATGACGGAAGAGGATAGAATTGCAAAAGACAAGGCATTGGCTGAGGCCAATGCCCGAGTGAAAGAGCTGGAAAAAAATGTTAGCGAGCTGAGTAAACTCATTCCGGTACCTAATAAGAATCTAGCCAAGCAAGCTGCTTCAGAATCCAAGCCTGCGGAAGTAAAGCACTCAGCACCGGAAGTAAAGTCGACAACCCATGCCGCATCGTCGGCTTCCTTGGCTTCTGCTGCAGCCAGTGCTGCTTCGTCAGATAAAACTAAAGCAGCGTCGGTTGAATCTGCCAGTGCATCCGCGTCTTCTGCTGTCGCCTCAGTGCCCGCGAAAGTGGACTCTAGCAGTGCCTCTAGCGTTGCATCTAAGCCAAAACGTCCAATGCCGCCGCCTCCACCACCAGTTGTTGAGGAAACCGGTTGGTTTGATACTAAATACTTGATAGCTGCTGGCTTGTTAGCAGCCTTGGGCGGTGCGATTGGTTTATATGCTTCGAAAAAGAAAAAAGTTTCACATCAATTCGAAGATAGTATTTTGACTGGTTCTAGCCTGAAAGCAAATTCGATGTTTGGCTCCACAGGTGGGCAGAGTGTGGATACCAATAACAGCGTATTTAATTCGAATTTTGCGCCATCTGCTAGTCAATTGGATGCGAACGAGGTGGATCCTGTAGCAGAGGCTGATGTGTACATCGCCTATGGTAGGGACTCGCAAGCGGAAGAAATTTTGAAAGAAGCACTGCGTACTCAGCCAGATCGTCATGCGGTAAGGTTGAAGTTATTGGAAATTTACTTTGGACGTAAAGATCTTCGCTCGTTTGAACTATACTCGGGAGAGTTGTATGGTATGACGCGTGGCGAAGGTGAAGACTGGGCGCAAGCCGCGTCTATGGGAATTTCTTTAGACCCGAATAATCCTTTATATGCAGGTGCGACGGCACAGGCCGAAACCTATGCCTCTAATAGTTTGGGCTTGCCCACACAGCCGTTGGAAGATCTAGAGTCGGAAGCATTGTTGGACAATTCTTTGTCGGAAGATATGCTTGATTCGATTAGTATTATTGATACAGCACATGCTTTATCAGATGATGCTTTTGCTAGCGCGGACAAGGGTAAGTCTGATTTGGATTTGTCTTCTTCTATCGTTGATGATGGTGGATTAGATTTTGATTTAGGTATTTCTGATGACGTCGCTTCAGACGTGCCGTCGATAGAGAATGATTTCCCGATCACGCTTCCTGAGAGTCCTGCCCCTGAATTGAAGGTGCAAGAGGAAGAGTCAGTTCCAAGTATTGATTTCGGTTCTATTGATTTTGATATGGGTGGTGATGACATTGACGTTAAGCCAGTCGAGCCTGAACCAGATAAGGGATTGGATCTCGATTCATTTGGCTTGGAAATGGATATCCCCAAATCAAATGTAGCTGAGCAGCCATTGGAGAATGCAAGCAAGCAAACTGAAGATTCGCTGGACATTGATTCTCTAGATTTTGATTTAGGAGATGGTGTGGCCTCGTCAGTTCCAAGCCCTCAAGCGCCAGTGCTTGATCTTAGTGAAAATATATTAAATATAGATCAAGATTTGGGTATTTCTTCTCCAGATATTCCGGTGGATGCTGGGTCTTCTCCTTATAACGCCGAAATGGCAACAAAACTCGATTTGGCGGTGGCGTATCAGGAAATTGGCGATAAAGAAGGTGCGCGTGAATTGCTTGACGAAGTTATTAAAGGTGGTTCAAATGAGCAGGTTGAACGAGCCAAGCAAATGCTAGACGCACTGGTTTAAGCGTTTCTTGCTGATGTAAATGGGCGCTAACGTTTCGTTAGCGCCCATTTTTATTAAAAAATAGTAAATTAATGACGATGAAGCGTATAGTTTTAGGGATCGAATATAACGGCAGCCCATATCAAGGATGGCAAACTCAGCCGAATGGTCAGACTGTGCAAGACGAATTAGAAGTTGCCTTGGGTAAATTTACTAATCAAGCTATTCAGACTGTTTGTGCAGGAAGAACTGATGCTGGTGTGCACGCTGTTGAGCAGGTTGTGCACTTTGATACTACGCTTGAACGTGAAATGTATTCTTGGGTGAATGGCGTAAATACGTTTTTGCCTGCGAGTATTGCTGTTCGTTGGGCCAAAGAGTTTGAACTGGATCCTGATGATACGAAGTTTCTTCATGCTCGCTTTAGTGCATTCTCACGTACTTATCATTATTTACTTTACAATAGCCCCGTGCGCTCCCCAGTTTGGGCTGGTCGTGCTGGTTGGTTTTTTCGCCCTTTGAATCTGAATTTGATGCAAGATGCTGCCCAGCATTTGATTGGCGAGCTCGACTTTACCGTATTTCGTGCGGCGGCTTGTCAAGCAAAGTCGCCCGTTAAGCATATGTACGATGTAAAAATTCGACGGCAAGGTGACCTAATTGTGTTTAGCTTGCGAGCCAATGCATTTTTGCATCATATGGTCAGAAATATCGTGGGCTCATTGATATTTGTTGGTGCTGAACGCCGTGAGCCAGTGTGGATAAAGTCACTCATAGAATGCAAGGATAGAAGTTTATCGGCGCCGACGTTTATGCCTGATGGCTTGTATCTGGCCCGAGTTGAATATGATCCTGCATGGTGCTTGCCGCTGGAGGTTAATGAAAATTTACCATATAGCCTAAATTTGACGTGATTTTTAGGGTTTTGGATTAAAAAAAACTTGCCTGCTTCGTGTCCATTATTTCCAGTCGGTGCTCTTTTACAGCTTATGCCTCAGTAAAATAGGGCAATCTAGTCGGAAATCCGGTAAAATGTTGATTTTGCATAACCCAATTATTAGGCGCTCGCCTGGGGAAATTGCCCCGATCGTAGCGCCTTTTTTTGTACTTAGCGTCTTGAATATCTAATGAAAAATATCCGCAATTTCTCTATCATCGCTCACATTGATCATGGTAAATCTACTTTGGCAGATAGAATTATCCAGCTGTGCGGTGGCTTATCTGATCGTGAAATGGAATCGCAAGTGCTTGATTCTATGGACATCGAACGTGAACGTGGGATTACGATTAAAGCGCAAACCGCCGCTCTCAGTTATAAGGCATTAGATGGACAGATCTATAATTTGAATTTGATCGATACGCCAGGTCATGTTGATTTTAGTTATGAAGTAAGTCGCTCCTTATCTGCCTGCGAAGGTGCATTGCTAGTGGTTGACGCATCGCAAGGTGTAGAGGCTCAAACTGTCGCGAATTGTTATACGGCGATTGAGCTTGGTGTCGAAGTCGTACCAGTATTGAATAAAATTGATTTGCCATCGGCCGATCCAGATAATGCTGCACAAGAGATTGAAGAAGTGATTGGAATTGACGCGAGTGATGCTGTGCATTGTTCAGCCAAGACCGGTTTAGGTGTGCGCGACATTTTGGAATCTTTGATTGTCAAAGTTCCACCACCAAAAGGTGATCCAGACGCGCCATTGCAAGCCTTAATTATCGACTCTTGGTTTGATAATTACGTTGGTGTAGTGATGTTGGTGCGCATCGTTAATGGAACGCTGCGCCCCAAAGATAAGATTTTGTTTATGGCGACCGAAGCGCAGCATTTGGTGGAAAGTGTTGGTGTCTTCACGCCTAAATCGCTGTCTCGTTCAGAACTGTCTGCAGGCCAAGTCGGCTTTATTATTGCTGGTATTAAAGAGTTGAAATCTGCTAAGGTCGGCGACACGATAACAGTCGTTGGAAAGCCAGCAGCACAGCCATTGCCCGGTTTTAAAGAAGTGCAACCGCAAGTCTTTGCAGGTTTGTTTCCTGTTGAAGCGAATCAATATGACTCTTTGCGCGACTCCTTGGAAAAATTAAAGCTGAACGATGCGGCCTTAATGTATGAGCCCGAGGTTTCTCAGGCACTTGGTTTTGGATTTAGATGTGGTTTCTTAGGCTTATTGCACATGGAAATCGTGCAGGAACGTCTAGAGCGTGAATTTGACATGGATCTCATTACGACTGCACCAACCGTGGTGTACGAAGTCGTCATGGGCGATGGCACGATCTTGATGGTGGATAATCCTTCTAAAATGCCGGATCCATCAAAAATAGAAGAAATCCGGGAACCTATTGTTACTGTCAATCTGTACATGCCACAAGAATACGTAGGTTCTGTGATCACGCTTTGTACTTCGAAACGCGGCGTGCAGCTGGACATGAATTACCATGGGCGTCAGGTGAAGTTAACTTATGAAATGCCAATGGCAGAAATCGTTTTGGATTTCTTTGACCGATTGAAGTCAACTTCGCGCGGCTATGCGTCGATGGACTATGAGTTCAAAGAGTATCGCGCTTCTGATGTGGTCAAAGTCGATATGCTAATTAATAGCGAAAAGGTCGATGCCTTGGCAATTATCGTACATCGTGCCAATGCTCACTATCGTGGTCGTGCTGTCGCTGCAAAAATGCGTGAATTAATTCCTCGTCAAATGTTTGATGTGGCGATTCAGGCTGCAATCGGTGCCAATATTATCTCTCGTGAGAACGTCAAAGCCTTGCGTAAAAATGTTCTGGCGAAGTGCTATGGCGGCGATATCTCTCGTAAGCGTAAGTTGTTGGAAAAGCAAAAGGCAGGTAAAAAACGTATGAAACAGGTCGGCTCCGTAGAGATTCCACAAGAAGCATTCCTAGCGATCTTGCAAGTGGAGGAGAAATGAGCTTCCAATCTTTAGTGGAAAATTTCGCCTTGATCCTGTTTATCTTATTGGTAATTACGGGTGTAATTTGGGCATTTGATTTGTTTGTGCTGGCACGTCAGCGCAAACAAAAAGCTGAAGTCGCGTTAAGGGAATTTGACTTAAAGGCAAATCCAGATTCAGCGGCGAGAGCGCAATTGCAGGCGAAATTATTGAAGCAACCTGTCTGGATTGAGTATTCGGGAAGTTTTTTTCCGGTGATTGCTTTAGTATTTGTTTTAAGATCTTTTTTGTTTGAGCCATTTAAAATTCCATCAGGTTCGATGTTGCCTACCCTATTTGTAGGGGATTTTATTTTGGTCAATAAATTTACCTACGGAATTCGATTGCCCATCATCGATAAAAAAATCATCTCGGTCAATGAGCCACAGCGTGGTGATGTGATGGTGTTTAAGTATCCTAAAGATACAACACAAAATTATATCAAGCGCATAGTCGGTACACCCGGTGATGTTGTAAAGTATAAGAATAAGAAATTGACGGTCAATGGTATCGAGGCAAAATATGTAGGGCAGATTGATTTTCTTCAAGCTGGTCCTGATTTGAGCTATTCCAAGCAGTTTATCGAGCAATTTCAGGATATAGAACATAAAGTATTAAATGACGCGGATAAGTCTTCAGCAGTTTATTTAAATGGACCAGCTGACTTCCCATTTGCAAATCAATGTAGTTATGATGACGAAGGATTTACCTGTCATGTTCCGCAAGGGCACTATTTTATGATGGGCGATAATCGAGACAATAGCCTCGATAGCCGTTATTGGGGCTTTGTTCCCGATAAAAATATTGTTGGGAAAGCCTTTTTTATTTGGATGAATACTAGTGATTTAAAGCGCATAGGTAGTTTTAGATAAATCGGAGAGTGCTATGTATAAGCAAAATGTGAATAGTTTGAAGAAGAGTGCGGGTATGTCTTTGGTTGGTTTGATTTTTATGCTGGCTATACTTGGCTTGATTGCCATTTTGACCGCAAAAATTACACCTACTGTGATTGAATATTTTTCCGTAAAAAAAGCAATTCAAACTGCAAAAGCAGCAGGTACTTCGGTGAAGGAAATACAAGTCGCCTTCGATAAGCAAGCGGATGTCGGGTATATAGACTCTATTAAAGGGCGAGATTTAATTATAGAAAAAAGTGAAACTGGTTTCGAAGTTGGCTTTTACTATACAAAAACTATTCCCTTAGTTGGTCCAGCCAGTTTGCTACTTGAATATCAAGGTACCACCGCGAAAACGGGTACAGTTCAGAAAAAACAAGAATAAAACAGGAAAAACAGGAGTAGTTAGGCGTTTATGAATGAACAATTGCTGCAGAAGCGTTTGGGACACCAATTTAATAATGTTGCACTTTTGCAGCAAGCATTGACTCATCGTAGTCATAGTGTTTCACATAACGAACGCTTGGAATTTCTCGGTGACTCAATTCTTAATTGCGTCGTTGCATCGATATTATTCGATACATTTGAGAATATTGACGAAGGTGATTTGTCCCGGGTGCGTGCCAATTTAGTTAAGCAACAATCTCTGTTTGAGATCGCGCAGAAAATGGAGTTGTCTCAATTTTTGCGTCTTGGTGAAGGGGAGCTGAAATCAGGTGGTTTCCGACGTCCTTCGATTTTGGCAGACACGCTTGAGGCCTTATTCGGTGCGATTTTTTTAGACGCTGGATTTGAAGCCGCCCGTAAAGTAATTCGCTCACTTTATGAGCCCATATTAGTTTCAGTTGATCCGACCACTTTGGGCAAAGATGCCAAGACATTGCTGCAGGAGTTTTTGCAAAGTAAAAAAATTGCCCTGCCTTTATATAATGTGGTCGCCACGCACGGAGCGGCCCATAACCAAGAATTCGAAATTGAGTGCTTGGTGCCCAAGTTAGAAATTCAGGTGTTTGGTACCGGTGGTAGTCGTCGTGCAGGTGAACAGGCAGCTGCTAAATTGGCGCTTGAAACGGCATTGAACTTGCTTGCCAAAACACCTAGCGGAAAAAAATCTAAGCCCCGTACTTCACAAATGAAGCTGGCGGGAATTGCCACCATTCAGTCTAGCAATCAACTTGCTGACGGAACTTCAGATAGCACCACAAGCCTCCCTCAAGTTGCTCATGCTGCCAATAAAGAAGAGCAGCTTTCTCTTGATGTGTCGTTGCCTGAAGTAAAACATAAAGTAAATTAAGATGAATGCTATGTCAGATAATGCCGAGTTTCGCTGTGGTTATGTCGCGATCGTTGGTCGTCCTAATGTGGGCAAGTCCACACTCATGAATGCGCTCATCGGAGCGAAAGTCAGCATAACTTCTCGCAAAGCACAGACGACACGTCATCGCATTACCGGGATTCAAACCAAAGATCAAACGCAGTATATCTACGTTGATACTCCGGGTTTTCAAACACGCCATTCAAACCCATTAAATCGTACCTTAAATCGTACTGTTACCAATACTTTGATGGCGTCCGATGTGATTCTATTTATCATCGAAGCCGGTACCTTTGGTCCAGCCGATCAGCAAGTCATCGATTTGTTGCCAAAAAATGTACCCTGCATTTTAGTCATTAATAAATCTGATCGTGTCAAAGACAAAGCGATTTTGATGCCATTCGCACAGAAGGTGATGGCACTATTTCCATTTGCGGCGGTCGTGCCTGTGTCGGCAACACTTAAATTTCAGCTCGATAGTTTAGAGCAGGAAACAAAAAAATATTTGCCTTTCAATCCCCCCGTGTTTGGTGAAGATGATATTACGGATCGTAGTGAAAAATTTCTTGCGACTGAGATCGTTCGTGAAAAACTATTCCGTTTTGTCGGCGATGAGTTGCCATACACCAGTACTGTTTTGATTGAAAAATTTGAACAAGAAGGTAACTTGCGCCGCGTATTTGTTGCGATTTTAGTTGAACGTGATGGCCATAAGTCCATGGTGATCGGTAATAAAGGTGCGCGTCTGAAAGATATTTCTACGCAATCGAGACAAGATATGGAAAAACTTTTTGGTGGCCCAGTTTATCTCGAAATCTGGATCAAAGTGAAATCAGGTTGGGCGGATAATGAGGCTGGCCTGAGAGCCTATGGCTACGAATAATTATCGTTTGTCATATTGGTATAAAGTAGTATTTGGACAGCGAGCAAATTCTTGTGCTTGATAATCCTAAACGACGCGCGCGTAGCACTTCCAGTATCGATGGACACGCTAATAAACGTAGCGGTGCTAATGGCGTGACTAGCGCGCTGTCCTTGTCGACTCCCAAAAAAACCGTTAAGGAAATACGGATCCTGCATCAGCCAGGCTTTGTCCTTCATTCCTATCCTTACAAAGAAACTAGTCTAATTGTTGACGTGTTTAGTCGTGAGTATGGGCGTGTTTCTCTTGTGGCCAAGGGCGCGAAGCGACCGACGTCGGCTTTGCGTAGCGTATTACAGACGTTTCAACCGTTGAGCATCTCTTGGACTGGAAAATCCGAAGTAAGAACTTTAACGACTGCAGAGTGGGTTGGCGGTATGTTGCCGCTTGAAAAATCGGCGCTGTTATGTGGTTTTTATTTGAATGAGCTACTGGTGAAATTTCTGCTGCGCGACGAAGCGAACACAGTTTTGTTTGATCTATATGTTTCCACACTCAATCAACTGGCGCACAATGAAAACGCTGCCATAGTTTTGCGCAAATTTGAGCTTATACTTTTACAGCAGGCAGGATTCATCGGCGATTTAACTTATTGCGTCGATTCCAGAGCTCGTGTTCACATCGATCATTATTATGTGATCGATCCGACTCGTGGCGTGCGTCCTGCTATTGCTGGTGAAGGTCTGCCCCAAGTATTAGGAAAAACTTTATTTGATATGTCAGCAGGCGATTACCTGGATCCGGCGACGCAGTTGCAAAGTAAGCAGTTGATGCGTTATCTACTTAGTTTTCACTTGCATGGCATACCATTAAATACCCGTCAAATTTTAATTGATCTACAAAAGCTATGAACATACACGGACAAACTCAAAGCATAGATTTGGGCATTAATATCGATCACGTAGCAACCTTGCGTAATGCACGCGGCACGACCTATCCCGATCCTTTGCAAGCAGCGTTAATGGCCGAAGAGGCGGGGGCGGATTGCATTACTTTGCATCTACGCGAGGACCGCCGCCACATTAAAGACAAAGATGTGGAAGTAATTCGACCACGTTTAATGACGCGCATGAATTTAGAAGCGGCGGTCACGCAAGAAATGATCGATTTTGCTTGTCGCATTAAGCCTCACGATGTCTGCCTCGTGCCTGAGCGCCGTGAAGAAGTGACTACGGAAGGTGGTTTGGATGTGGTGCGTTTCTATAGTCAGGTAGAAGCTGCGATCAAACAACTGCAAAGCGAAGGTATCCGCGTCAGTTTGTTCATTGATGCCGATCAGCGGCAAATACAAGCCGCGCAAAGCCTAGGTGCCCCAGTGATTGAGTTACATACGGGGCGTTATGCTGATGCAGCGAATGCAGTCGAGCAAGCGCAAGAGCTAGAAAGAATTAAAGCGGGCGTTGATTTCGCGCAAAGCTTGGGATTGAAAGTGAACGCGGGTCACGGTCTACATTACACCAATACGCAAGCAATCGCTGCAATTCGCGGCATTTCTGAACTAAATATCGGACATGCGATTGTGGCACAGTCGATTTTTGTTGGCTGGCATAAAGCCATCTCCGATATGAAGGCCTTGATGGTAAAGGCAAGATTGGACGCTAAATGATTTTTGGAATTGGCACTGATATTGTGAAGTTGTCGCGCATTCAGTCCGCGTTGGAGAGCAATCCTCAACGGTTTCCTGAGAAGATTTTAGGCGCAGATGAATTGCTGGTGTATCAGGAACGTTTGAAACAATCGCCGCGTCGCGCGATACTTTATGTCGCCACTCGATTTGCGGCAAAGGAAGCCTTTGCTAAAGCAATTGGGCTGGGTGTGCGGCATCCGATGAACTGGCATTCCTTGCAAATTCTAAGTGGTGAATTTGGTCGGCCAGAATTGCATTGGCAAGGTGAGCTGGCATTGTGGATGCAGACACGGGGTTTGTCCGCGCATGTGTCTTTGTCTGATGAAGACGATTTTGCATTGGCCTATGCAATCGTTGAGAAAGATATCGAATCAACTGTCTTAAGTGCTCATCATGACTAAGTTGAGAGATTCTTCGGAAACGCCAGCGGCTGTCTTAGAACTGGTATCAGCACTTCCTAATTTGCCAGGGGTTTATCGCTATTTTGATGATAGCGATCAAGTGCTCTATGTGGGCAAAGCGCGTGACTTGAAAAAACGTGTATCAAGTTATTTTCAAAAAAATTTGAGCAGTCCACGCATCGCTATGATGGTGGCGAAAATCGCTCGTTTAGAGACCACGGTGACTCGTAGCGAAGCGGAAGCTTTGATCTTGGAGAACAATTTAATCAAGGCTTTAAAGCCGCGTTACAACATTTTGTTTCGCGACGATAAGTCTTATCCCTACCTAAAAATCACCAATGAAAAAACACCGCGCATGACCTATTTTCGCGGTGGGATTGATAAGAAACACCAGTATTTCGGACCGTTCCCATCTGCCTGGGCAGTCAAGGAGTCTATGCAGTTATTGCAGAAGATATTCTTATTACGTAGTTGCGAAGACAGCGTTTTTGCGAATCGTACCCGGCCTTGTTTATTGCATCAGATTCAGCGTTGCAGTGCGCCCTGTGTCGATTTTATTTCGACCCAAGATTATCAATCTGATGTAGAAAATGCCTCTAATTTTTTGCGCGGACGGCAAACCGAGGTGCAGACTAAACTGGAGCAAAAAATGCTGATTTTTGCACAGAATTTGGAATTTGAAAAAGCGGCTATCGTTCGTAATCAGATGAGTGCTTTGTCCAAAGTCTTGCATCAGCAAAGTATGGAGTTGGCGGGCGATGCCGATATTGACATTATTGCCGTGGTCGTCGATGGCGGACGTGCTTGCGTCAATTTGGCAATGGTACGTGGTGGCCGACATTTGGGTGATCGTTCGTATTTTCCTACGCATTTAGAGCTGGTTCAAAATACAGTCAACGAAGCGATTGATGTTGAAGTCATTACCGCCTTTATTGCACAACATTATATTGATCAATTTATTCCCGCGCAGTTGATATTGAATGTGGAAATCGATGTGCCTGAATTGTTGCTGGCCTTGATGGAGCAGTGTGGTCATCGCATTCATCTAAGCTTCCAACCGCAAGAGCAAAAGCGTGCTTGGTTGGAGATGGCTGTTAAAGGTGCTCGCTTGGCCTTGGCTCGTGCATTATCTGAGCAAGGCGCACAGCAGATACGTACCAAAGCGTTGATAGACGCACTTGATATAGACGTGCCAGACATGGATCAATTTCGCATTGAATGTTTCGATATCAGTCATACGCATGGCGAAGCAACACAGGCATCCTGTGTCGTGTTTCATCATCATGCGATGCAAAATGCGGAATATCGACGTTTTAACATTAAGGACATTACCCCAGGTGATGATTACGCTGCAATGCGCCAGGTGATTTATCGTCGTTTTGAGAAATTTGCCCATGCTGAAGAGAAGCTAGATGATCTCACGGCGATTTTGCCTGATATTGTTTTGATTGATGGTGGTAAAGGACAAGTCGAGGTTGCGCGTCAGGTATTTGAGGAGCTGGGTTTAGACACGAGTTTGATCGTCGGCGTAGCCAAGGGAGAAGGGCGTAAAGTTGGTCTGGAAACATTGGTTTTCGTCGATGGTCGCGCGCCGAAAGAATTAGGTAAAGAATCTGCTGCTTTGATGTTGATCGCTCACGTACGCGATGAAGCGCATCGATTTGCAATTACCGGCATGCGCGCCAAACGTGCGAAGGCGAGGCAAGCATCGAAGCTGGAGGAGATTGATGGTGTCGGCCCTAAACGCCGTCAAAAATTACTCACACGGTTCGGCGGGATCAAAGGGGTAGAGGATGCCAGCGTTGAAGATTTAATGGCGGTGGAAGGGATCTCCCGGACTTTGGCAGAAGAGATTTATCAAAGACTGCGATAGCTAAGCGATTTTTTTTCGAGATTTGTTGCTTTGGTAGCGTGGGATGAAATTTATTTTCTACAGCTTGCTGCAGCAAAATATAATGTAAAGAAATTCCTCGCTATAAAAATATGCCATTTAACTTTCCTATCTTACTGACGTGGTTGCGCGTCGCTCTAATACCTTTGGTGGTCGGCGTATTTTATTTGCCGAATACGATGTTGACACCACTAGAAAAAAATCTCGCATCCACGATTATTTTTATCGTTGCGGCTGTAACAGATTGGTTTGATGGGTTCCTGGCGCGACGTTGGAATCAGACTTCTGCGTTTGGTGCCTTCTTAGATCCTGTCGCCGATAAACTCATGGTCGCAGGTGCTTTGTTAGTGCTAGTCGAGTGGAATCGCGTGAACGCGGTCGTTGCATTCATTATTATTGGACGCGAAATTACGATATCGGCTTTGCGCGAATGGATGGCACAAATCGGCGCCTCTAAATCTGTTGCGGTAAGTTCGCTCGGTAAAATTAAGACCGCGGCCCAAATGATCGCGATTCCTATGTTACTGTTTTATGGTGAATTGTTTGGCGTTGTTGATACGATACTGTGGGGGCGTGTTTTGCTGTTGATCGCAGCAATACTCACAGTTTGGTCTATGTTTTATTATTTGCAAAAGGCTTGGCCGTTGATTAAAGAAAAAGCGGGCAATCTTCTAGATCATAAATCTTGACAACTTTTTCTGGTGCTATATAATGCACGGCTGTTGTCGCAATGCGGGAGTAGCTCAGTTGGTAGAGCGCAACCTTGCCAAGGTTGAGGTCGAGAGTTCGAGACTCTTCTCCCGCTCC
>NZ_JBXARG010000004.1:302170-305223 GCF_058808015.1 Undibacterium sp. GW821-FHT11H02
ATATGCGGGAGTAGCTCAGTTGGTAGAGCGCAACCTTGCCAAGGTTGAGGTCGAGAGTTCGAGACTCTTCTCCCGCTCCAGATTCCGAAGGGGAGCGCAGCTTCCCTTTTTTGTTCATAAGTTGTTCCGCGTTTTGTTTGTGATGATCTAAAAAATTATTCAAATAAAATTGCAGCCCTTGGCGGGGTAGCAAAGTGGTTATGCAGCGGCCTGCAAAGCCGTAGACGCCGGTTCGATCCCGACCCCCGCCTCCAAGAATTTTGATAGTTAAGTTTCGAACTATCATTAAGTAACAAGCTAGCAAATTGCTAGATGCAAGTTGAGTGCCCGAGTGGTGAAACTGGTAGACACATCGGACTTAAAATCCGCCGCTTTCCGTAAAAGGGGCGTGCCGGTTCAATTCCGGCCTCGGGCACCATTCGTTTTTTTAGTAGTTAAAAGAAGTAAGGCCTATGTGCCATATTCAATATTTATAAAATTCGAAAACCCACACTTCTAGAGAAGTGTGGGTTTTTTTATATCTATTCAACAGTGTTTTTTACTTTGAGACTTGAAATGGAAGCGACCAAAGTTATTGAATTTGAACGTCCTCAGATGGATGTTGGTAGTAGTTGTACTGCATCAGCGTGGGCGCGTGTGCCGGATGCGCCGAGTTTGGATGAAAAAAAACTATTGAAAAAGCGTATCGCTGAGTTGCTAAAAGAAAAGCAGGCTGTGTTGGTGGCGCATTATTATGTGGATTCCGACTTGCAGGATCTGGCAGAAGAGACGGGTGGTTGTGTTTCTGATTCTTTGGAAATGGCGCGCTTCGGTCGCGATCATGCAGCTCAGACTTTGATCGTCGCTGGCGTTAAGTTTATGGGCGAGACGGCCAAAATCCTTAGTCCTGAAAAGACTATCTTGATGCCTGATTTAGATGCGACGTGTTCTTTGGATCTTGGTTGTGATCCTGATGAGTTTGCGGCATTTTGTGATGCGCATCCAGATCGTACGGTAGTGGTGTATGCCAATACCAGTGCGGCGGTGAAGGCGCGCGCTGATTGGATGGTGACTTCTAGCGTTGGTTTGGATATCGTTGCACATCTGCATGGGCAAGGAAAAAAAATTCTTTGGGCGCCAGATAAACATTTGGGTGGGTACATTCAAAAGCAGACTGGTGCCGATATGTTGTTGTGGCAAGGTTCATGTCTTGTGCATGATGAGTTTAAAGGAATTGAGTTAGAAATTCTGAAAGAGTCTCATCCTGATGCGAAGATCTTGGTGCATCCAGAGTCACCCGCCGCGGTGGTTGCTTTAGCGGATGTGGTCGGGTCTACGTCGCAATTAATTAATGCGGCAAAAATGATGGATGCGCAGGAATTTATTGTGGCAACTGATAATGGCATTCTGCATAAAATGCAGATGGCTGCGCCTGGTAAGAAATTTATTGTTGCGCCAACGGCTGGCAATAGTGCTACTTGTAAGAGTTGCGCGCACTGCCCGTGGATGGCAATGAATGGTCTGCGTAATCTCTTGCATGTGCTGGAGACTGGTGAGAATCAGATTCAGGTTGATCCAGTAATTGGGCAGCAAGCGAGACGATCCATTGATCGCATGTTGGATTTTGCTGCAGCTCGAAAAGCCAACGTAAAAGCAAGTGGTGATTTAGCGCAAGATGGAAAGTTATTTTCTGGTATTGGCCCAGCTTAAGGATGGCTATGAGTCTTCGAAATACAAATTTACAAAATACGTTTGCGCCTTTCGATATAGAATTGTCGAGCGCTTTGAATGCGAGCGTGGCACTTGCGCTAAGCGAAGATGTGGGAAGTGGTGACTTGACGGGTGAGCTGGTGCCATCCGATGCGAAGGTTATTGCGCATGTTGTGGTGCGTGAAGATGCGGTGCTTTGCGGTGCGCCTTGGTTTGATGCTGTGATGTTTGCGCTTGATGGCTCTGTTGTGGTTGATTGGCAATATGCGGAAGGTGCTCTGATGAGCGCCAATACTGTTGTATGTAAAATTCAGGCGCCGGCGCGTAGCTTATTAACCGCTGAGCGTAGTGCGCTTAATTTTATGCAGCTGTTGTCGGGTGTTGCCACTGCAACGCGTCGTTATGTAGAGTTAATTAAAGGAACGTCCGCTTCGATTTTGGATACGCGTAAGACTTTGCCTGGAATGCGTTTGGCTCAAAAGTATGCTGTGCGTGTTGGTGGTGGAAAAAATCAACGCTTGGCATTGTATGATGGCATTCTGATTAAAGAGAATCATATTGCCGCTGCCGGTGGCATTGTTCCTGCATTGCAGAATGCTAGTCAGCTTATCGCAAAATACGACCGACAAATTAGCGTGCAAATTGAAGTTGAATCTTTGGATGAATTGCGTCTGGCGCTGGATGCTGGTGCGACTTCAATTTTGCTGGATAATTTCGACACTTCGATGATGCGTGAGGCTGTAACCATTAATAGTGGTCGCGCTTTATTAGAGGCTTCTGGTGGTGTGGATTTGACGACGGTGCGTGCGATTGCCGAGACTGGTGTTGATCGTATTTCTATTGGTGCACTTACTAAGGATATTCGCGCGGTGGATTTTTCTTTGCGGGTTCAAGCGTAATTCGTAGTCGATTTCGATGCTTAAAGCGCTCCGCTCGCGGAGCGCTTTGCTTTTTATAGTAAGGTTTTATTTAGTAATTGGCAGGTCAAGGCGGAGATTTATATGATTTATTCAGTTTATCCAAAAAAGTCTTGCCAAAAACGAGTAAGGCTTGCTATAGTTCGCCTCCCGCAGAAATGCGGGGTTGAAATAAGAAAGTATGCAAGCAGCAGTTCGTTGATTTCCTGAAGTTTGAATTGAAGTTGAAGAAACTAAAATTTAAACGGTAGTTAAAACAGGGGGGTTGACGGAAGTAAAGAAGTGCTGCATAATCTCGTTTCTCTGCTGCTGACGAACACAACGCTTCGTAGCAAAAACAAAAACCTTCGGGTGAGTTTAGGTAGAAAAAAATAAGATCTTTAACAATTAACAGTCAATAAATGTGGGCACTTGATAATGAAGCGACTAGCTACTTCGGTAGTTAGG